>DATHPF010000077.1:0-60772 GCA_035484155.1 Streptosporangiaceae bacterium | reverse complement strand
ATATCGACGTCGACGTGCCGCTGTGGCGGACGGTGGCGGTGGTAGGGGTATCCGGATCGGGCAAGACGTCGCTGGCCATGGGCACGCTGTACGCCGAGGGCATGCAGCGGTTCCTGGACAGCCTGAGCACCTACAGCCGCCGGCGGCTGACCCAAGCCCAGCGGCCGGACGTGGACCGGATCGACCACCTGCCGGCCGCGCTGGCCCTGCGGCAGCGCCCGCCGATACCGGGGCCGCGCAGCACGGTCGGCACCATGTCCGAGGTGCTCAACGTGCTGCGCCTGATGATGTCCCGGCTGGGTTCGCACCTGTGCCCGAACGGCCACCGCGTCGCGCCGTCGATCGCCACGCTAAGCGAGGAGATCACCTGCCCGGTGTGCGGGGCGCGTTTCACCCATCCCAGCGCCGAGTCCTTCGCCTTCAACTCCTACGGCGCCTGCCCGGCCTGCCAGGGGCTTGGCGTACGGTCCGAGGTCGACGTTACTACCCTGGTTCCCGATCCGGACAAGACGATCGCCGAAGGCGCGGTGCTGCCGTGGAACTCCGGCGGGCGGCGGCTGTCGATGTACGCGGCGGGCGAGCTCGGGGTCCGGCTCGACGTGCCCTACCGGTCCCTGACCGAGCACGAGCGCGACATCGTGCTGCACGGCGAACCGGTCCGGCAGCAGGTGACGCTGCACTCGGGCCGGAACTCCCGGACCGTCCAGCTGTCGGTCAACTACGACAACGCGGTCGCCGCGGTCGAACGCTCGCTGCGCAGTGATCGCTCGACCGCGGCGACGGCATTGTCATAGTCCACCGAGAGCTGTACCGTCCGCTCGTTCCGGCCCGAGTGCAGCGTCACCTGCTGCTGCACGGCCGCGCCGTGCAGCACCATCTCGCGCTCGGATTCGGTGAGGGACTTGTACGGGACGTCAAGCCGGACTCCGAGCTCGCCCGCGGCATACATCGACAGGCGCCGCCCGCCGGAGTTCCACGGCAGGACCGCTCCCTCCTCGATCGTCTTATCCGGGTCGGGCACCAGGGTGGCTTCGTCGACCTCAGACCGGACGCCGAGGCCCTGGCAGGCAGGGCACGCGCCGTAGGAGTTGAAGGCAAAGGATTCGGCGCTGGGATGTTCAAAGTGCGCACCGCAGACCGGGCAGACGATCTCCTCGGCGAACGCCGCCACCGACGGGCTGACACGGTGGCCGTTCGGGCACAGGTGCGAGCCCAGCCGCGACATCATCAGCCGCAGGACGTTCAGGATTTCGGACATGGTCCCGACGGTGCTGCGCGGTCCAGGAATAGGCGGTCGCTGCCGCAGCGCCAGCGCCGGCGGGAGGTGGTCGATCCGGTCTACGTCCGGGCGCTGCGCCTGGGTCAGCCGGCGACGGCTGTAAGTGCTCAGGCCGGAGAGGTACCGCTGCATGCCTTCGGCGTACAGGGTGCCGATGGCCAGCGACGTCTTGCCCGATCCGGACACGCCGACGACGGCGACCGTGCGCCACAACGGCACGTCGATGTCGACGTCGCGCAAGTTGTTATGCCGGGCGCCGCGGACACCGATGGCATCGGGCAGGGGCCTGGGCACGGATTGATCAGCCGCCACATCACCTACCTAAGCAGAGTGGCCCGCCCGGGCCGGGACCGGCAGCCGGCGGCCCGGTCCGCGGGCAGGTCATAACGGTTCAGGGGTGGACAGGACCGCTCGGGCCCTTGTCGAGGCGCAGCGACTGCATGATGGCAAACGTGGTCGTCATCGTGAACGCCTCGATATCCGCCGCAGCAAGCACGCCGGTGTACTTGGCGATCACTGGCGCGGCCGCTCGCTCGGTGACGGCATCGAGGTGGCCCTTCACTCCGGCCCAGACGTTCTCCCCGTACCGCATGTAATAGGGCACCGGGTTCACGCTCGCCAGCGCGTCCCGCGAGCTGGCCTCGATGTCAGCGATGTACTGCTGATGCAGGGCTACGTCCGCGCGGGTGGCAAGCCTGCCGAGGTGCCCGCTGATCAAGTGCGACCACGGGTACGACAGGGCAATGTCCGGGGCCTGCATGTACCCCTGCACGTCCTCGCTGAGGTTGGTGTTGTAGATCGGCACCCAGCCGGCGTTGACGACGTCGATGAACATCATGGTGTCGTGGCCGGGGAAATGGATGTAGATGTTGTCCGGCGTGTGGTTGGAGCCGTGCCAGGCCAGCTCGACGCGTTCGCCGCCGACCTCGAGCGTGTAGGTCTCGGCGAAGGTCACATCGGGCAGCGGACGCGCCGGGTCGTCATCCCGGATCAGCAGACGGCGAGTCTCCTCGTGCCCGATCCGGACGACGTCCCCGAAAAGCGATGAGGCCGCGCCGTGGTCGGCGTGGTGATGGGAGTAGACGAGATGCGTCACGGTGTTGCTGACGCCCTCAGCCGAGGCCATCTCGTCGACAGCCCGCCGCAGGTTGCCGCCGATGCTGGGAGGTGCGTCGAACAGCACCACGCCGTCGGGGGTGATGAGGAACGCCGAGTTGTACACCCCGTCGGTGACCCAGTACAGGTTCCGCTCAACCCGCCCGACGTAGTATCCCTGCTCGTTCAGCGCGGGACCGAGCGCCGAGCGCGGGATGGGCGCGTAGTCAGGCAGTTCGTCGGCGCTGGCCGGGCTGGCTGATGTTGTCACGGCATCTCCTCGCAACTAGGGCACGTCCTCTGGCGGCCGTGCGCTTCGCGTCATCTCCACGCTTCCCCGCCATCAGGTGACAAGGCATCGCCGGATCATGATGATTCAGATGCGGCCCGCGCGCGGCGAGCGAGCGCCTGCCCTTCGTCGAACGCCGCCGAGAACAGGTACGCGGTCGCCAGGCTGCGGTAGGGACGCCATTTCTCGGCGATCGCCAGCACCTCGTCCTCGGCGGGCAGGTGGTCGAGAGCGTAAACAGTGCGGACGGCCTTGCGCAGAGCAAGGTCACCTGGCAGGACTACGTCCTCGCGGCCGAGCCCGATAATGAGGGCACCTTGCGCCGTCCACGGGCCTATGCCAGGGATCTGGGTGAGTGCCGCAATAAGCTCGTCGTCTGCGGCCGTCGTCAGGGCCTTCGGGTCAAGCCGCCCGTCCGATAGTCGCTCGGCGAGATCGCGCAGTGTGCTGACCTTGCGCCAGGACAGCCCCGCGTCCCGGAACCTGGCCGGATCGGTGGCGAGCACGTCGGCGGCCGACGGGAGACGGCCACCGAAGCGCTCCTCAATACGCTCGAGGATCCGCCGGGTCGCCGCAACCGACAGTTGCTGACCGACGATCTGGAACAGCAGGGCACCGAACAGGTCCATCGCTGGCAGCTCAGTCATCCGCTGCCGCGGATCGAAATCCGGCTGGGCAGCTATCAGCGTGGCCAGCACTGGGTCAGCTGTGCGCAGCTGGCTCCTCGCCTGCTCCAGCCAATCGGTGAGCTGGCGGACCTCAAGCAGGTCAAGGCTAAGCGCCTCAATCTCGGCCAGGACGCCATGGAGCCCTGGCTGGTCCAGCGTGCCGGTCAAGACTGTCTCCGGGCCCTGCTGCTTCCACGCCATCGCGGGAAACGCGGACAGCAGCGTGGGACCGAGATGACCCTTGATCCTGATCATGTACCTGGCCGATGCAGGGTCCATGCGGCTATGGTGCGGCGCGGGCAGGTGAGTCCGCATCACCAGGATCTGGTGACACCGCGCAAGGGTCTGAGGACGTAACCTGACTAGATGCGGAGAGGCGGACGGCGGCAGGCCAGCGCGCCGCGGATCGAGTCCAGACGTGGCGTTTAGGGCAAACCCTCCGAAGCTAGCTCAGGCAGCTACGCAGCTGATTCAGCGCGCAGACCTTCTTGCATCCCTGGATCGCGCGACGGCAGCGAAGGTCACGCTCATCTCAGCGCCCGCAGGCAGCGGCAAGACTTCGCTGCTGCGGGCCTGGGCCGATGGTCCGGGTCAGCCGTACCGGCTGGCCGTCGTGCAAGTGCGACGCGATCAACAGGACAGCCAGCAGTTCTGGCTCGCCGTGCTCAGCGCCATCCGACAGGCTTCGGGCGCGGCCGGCGAGGGCGAGCCCCTGGCGGCGACACCTGACTTCAACGAAGCCGCCATCGGCGAGAGAGTGCTGTCGGAGCTCGTCGAGCATCGCGATCGCACCTTCCTGGTCATCGATGATCTGCACGAGCTGACGTCGCCGGAAGCGCTCACGCAGCTGACGGTGCTGCTGCAAAAGCTCCCGCCGCATCTGCACGCGATCCTGGCGACGCGACGTGATCTTCGGCTGCGGCTGCACAAGCTGCGCCTCGCCGGCGAGCTGGCCGAGATCCGCGCCGCGGATCTGCGTTTTACCCAGCGCGAGACCAGCGAGTTCCTCGATGCTTCCGGTATCGCGCTGTCAGAAGCCCAGGCCGCGACGCTGCACCAGCGGACGGAAGGCTGGGCGGCCGGCCTGCGACTAGCGGCGATGTCACTGGCGACCAGCCAGGACCGGGGAAGATTTGTGGCGGAGTTCTCCGGCAGCAGCCGCACAGTTGCCGAGTACCTGCTCGCCGAGATGCTGGAATGTCAGCCGCCCGAGGTCCAGCAGCTGCTTCTGCGTACTTCGCTGCTAGACCGGGTCAACGGCGAGCTGGCAGATCTGCTGACTGGCCACCCTGGCTCCGAGCGGATCCTGCTCGACCTCGAGGACGCCAACGCCTTCGTGGTATCGCTCGACGCGGCCCGCACGTGGTTCCGGTATCACCACCTCTTCGCCGACCTGCTCCGGCTTGAACTGCGCCGCAGGCTGCCCGAAGAACCGCCAGTCTTGCACCGACTCGCCGCGCGGTGGCTGGTCGAGCACGGGGAGATCCTTGACGCTATCCGCCACATTCAGGCTGCGGGTGACTGGACTGACGCGGCGCGACTGCTCGCAGACCATTCGTTCGGCCTGACACTGGACGGACAGGCGCAGACCATCGAGTCCTTGTTGCGCGCGTTCCCCCCCGGTGCCGTGACCGGTGGCCCCGATATCCCTCTTGCGCGCGCCACTAGCGACCTTGCCCGGGGACGCCTTGACGAGGCTGCCGCCCACCTGACCGTGGCCGAAGCCTCGATCGTGGCAACCTCGGCAGATCGTCGGCACCGACTCGAGGTGGCGACCGCGGCGCTGAAGTTGTCTCTGGCGCGCAAGCGCGGCCACCTCGCGGACGTATTCGATCAGGTCAGGTTCCTTGCGTCGCCGATAACGGGGCAGTCTGACGAGGACATCGCGCTCGACAGCGACCTGCGCGCCGTGGCGCTCATGAATCTCGGCATCGTCGAAGCATGGTCGCTGGGAAATCAGGACAGCGAGCGACACCTGCAGGAGGGCGCCGATCTTGCGCGGAAGATCGGACGTCCCTACCTTGAGGTGGCGTGCATGGCTGAGCTCGCTTTCGCGTCGAAGATCGAGCCTTTCGCAACTACCCGGCGGCGGTGCCGGGAGGCAATAGCACTCGCCGAGCGCCATGGCTGGGGCGCGGAGCCGGTCATCGCGCCAGCGCTCGTGAACCTCGCAGGGACTTTCATCTGGGCGGGTGAATTCGACGAGGGCGAACGCTGGCTGCGCCGTACCGCCCACGCTGTCGAGACCGATACAGGGCCCGTTATCAGGCTGTTGCTGCACCTGGCCACGGGCATCCTGTTGTCCGGCCGCCGCAGACAGCGCGAGGCACTTGCGGAATTCGTCGCGGCCGAACACCTCCAGGCACGACTGGAAGGCACACACGCGCTGGCTGGTCAGCTGACAAGCTGGCGCCTGGCCGCCCAGGCTCGGCTCGGTCAGCTCAGCGAGGCCCGCGCTTCGCTGGCCGCGCTCGATGCAGAGCTCGCGGCCTCCGGCGAGATCGGCGCTGCCCGGGCGATCATCTGCCTAGCCGAGGGGAACCCGGCCGCGGCTCTCGCTGCGGCCCAGGACGTTGTCAACGGGACGGCTCCTGTCGTCGGCTACGTCACAGTCGTTGAGGCACATCTCCTGGCGGCGCTCGCGCACCGCGAACTTGGCGACCAGCGCGCTGCCATCGCGGCCGCCGAGGGCGCGCTGGCGCTGGCGGAGCCTGACCGGCTCGTGCTGCCGTTCGCGACAACGGGCACACTCGACCTGCTCGAGGCCATACCGCGGCATCAGACAGCTCACGCCGCCCTGCTCTCCGACATCCTCGACGTCATCCGCGGATCGGCCATAGCGCCGAGCGATGAGTCTTCGCTGGCAGAGATCGAGCACCTCAGTCCGAGCGAACTGCGGGTGCTGCGCTACCTCCCGACGAACCTCTCCCGGCCGGAGATCGCCAGCGAGCTATCGGTCTCGGTGAACACGGTCAACACCCACATCCGCAACATCTACGCCAAGCTCCAGGCTCAGGATCGTTCCTCAGCTGTACAGCGCGCCCGAGAGATGCGGCTGCTCTCGGCAGGCCTGATTAGCTAGACCGCCAGCCGAAGGGGAATCACTAGGATCCGGTGACGACGATTCACCTGTGCGGCGGCCAGCCTGCGTGCATGGACCCTAGATTGCACCGGACGGCGCCGCTCGGCCCGTCGGCTGAGGGCGGCCACTGACGTGGCCGGCCGGCTGGCAGGAAAAGTCTGCATCATCACAGGCACTGGCGGGAGCATAGGACGCCCGCTCGAGAGCTCCTACGTGACAGGCATCGACCTCGTGGTCGATGGCGGCATGAAGGTCTGGTGAGCGCCGTGGCGGTCCGCTGGCGCGGCTCCGGCTTCTGGACCGTGGCGTTTGCCTTCCTGATCGTCATGGCGGTCGCGACCCTGCCCAGCCCTCTCTATGGCCTCTACCGGACCCGGGATCACCTCTCGGCCCTCACCATCACTGTGGTCTTCGCGATCTTCGCTGGCGGCACGATCGCCGTACTGCAACGAGACAGCGTGATAGCCGCGCGTATCGGGCGCCGGGGCACGATGCTCGCTGCCGTCGCGACGATGATCGTGGCAATGGCCGTGCTCGCAGCGTGGAAGGACCTGCCGGGGCTGCTGATCGGGCGGCTGATCACCGGAGTGTCGGTCGGGCTGGCCGCGGGCACCGCTATCACTTACCTCGTCGAGTTGCGGCTGCGCGCGGATCCGACGGCGTCGCCTGTCCGGGCCAGGACCATCGGCACGTCAGTGACCGTCGGCGCGCTTGGCATCGGCCCGCTCATCGCCGGCTGCCTCGCGCAGTGGGTGAGACAGCCGCTGACCGTGCCCTACCTTGTGTTCATTGCGCTCGGGGCGATCGCACTGATCGGATTGTGGGCCGCGCCGGAGACGGGCGCGCCTGCAAAAGAGAAGAAGCTGGCCGGGCCGCGACGCAAGGCCAGGCTTCCGGTCCCAGCGGCAGCCGCGACGCTTGCGGCCTTTGCTGCGAATGGCCTGTTCGCAGGACTATCCGGACTCTTCCTGGTCACCACGCTGCACCATCCATCGCACGCACTGTCCGGTGCCGCGCTCTTCGTTCTTTTTACCTGCGGCGTGGTATCCCAGCTGGCAACGCTGCCGGCTTCACGTGTGCTCGCTCTCGGCACGGTTTCCATGCTCGCGGGCTTGGTGCTGCTCGTTGTGTCGGTGCGCCTTACCGCACCAAGCCTGGCGATGTTCCTGATTGGGGGTGCGCTGATCGGCGCGGGTTCTGGCGCTGTCTTCAAGGGGACGACCGGGATTGTGCTGGGAGCAGCCCCGCCCGACAGCCGCGTCGCGATGACGTCGGACCTGCTCATCGCGCTGTACGTCGGGCTCTCGGTTCCGGTGATCGGTGCCGGAGTGGCGCTCGACCTCGGTGCCAGCGCACCCAACACAGTGCTCGGGTTCGCCATCCTCGTCGGGCTGGGCGTTGCCCTCTCGGGCTGGGCGCTGCTGGGACGTCGACCCCAAGGCTCGGAGCAAGCTGCCTAGCCGGGCGGCTTACAAGCGGGGCTCCCGCTCGCTGTCTGCTGTGCCGGGTCTCGCGGGAGGTCGGAGCACCGCAGCGCCGAGCCATCGGCTGACCTGCAGGGCAAGCTCGATGTCCTGGCGGTTCTCGGCCACCGGGTGGCCAAGACTTTCCTCGGCCTTGCGGACCCGGTACTGAATCGAGTTCTTGTGCAGCACAAGGCGCTCCGCGGTCGTCTTGTAGCTCCCGCCGCTCTGCAAAAACGCGAGCAACGTTTCTCGCAGCCGCGCGTGGTGGTCATCGTCGGTGGCCAGGCCCGCGAGCGTGCTGCGCACCCAGCCACGCAGGAGGTCCGCGGATCCAAGCATCATCGCTACCGGCGCGACCTCCGTGAAGGTGACCACCCGAGGTGTCGGATCTCCCGCCGCAAGGGCGACCGACTCCGCAGCCTTGGCCTGAAGGTAGGTGAGGCAGAACCCGCCAGGGCCCTTCGCCGGGTCGCCGAACGCGAAGTGGATGTCGGCGCCTACATGGCCGGTGCTGGCTTCGGCGGAGTCGAATCTGTCGCGAATTCCGAGCGGCAGCCATGCCCAGGCGCTCGATTCGTCACGGGGCAGGAAAACGGGATCGCCAGCGCAGGCCGACGCGGCTGCGACCTGAGCAACAGCCCGTTCCAGTCTTGTGAGCTCGTCTGCGGTGCCGGCGGTGCCGCCCACCCAGCACACCATGCCCACGTGGTATTGCCGCAGCCGGTAACCCAGGGTGGCTTCCGCGGCGCGCACGTCGCTCCGCTCGCCGGACAGGAGTTCGCGGACCCTCGCGGCCCGGGCGGCGTTCTGATTCCGGAGCCAGTGTTCCCGCTCCTGGGTGTAGGCCGCCACCATCTCCTCGGATGTCTGGTCGATGTAGGCAGCCACGATCCTGGACATGCTCAGCGTGGCGGCGCTGAGCAGTTGCGCGTCATCGGTATGCCGGGCCAGCTCCTCGAAGAGCCAGTCGGAGAAGCGCGCATGCCCGACCCGGTAGGTGCGGAGCAGCGTCGTCAGCGGCGTACCGCGCTGAGCAAGCCGGCGTGCGTACTCGACGGCGGCGGCCGGGGCCTGCACCGCGGACAGCCCGATCTGGTGCTGCATGATCTGCAGGCACGTCTCAACGTTGCCGTCGACGCTGGAAGCGAGCAGCGCAAGAAGAGATTTGTCCTCCTCCAGCTGCGGCATCTCCCGGACTATGACGTCGAATACGTCACCGGCCACCGGCTGCGTGGCCACCGCGGCCGCAACGCCAGCCACTAGCTCAGCGACGACCGGACCCTGCACATCCATGCCCACCAGTGGATCTTCGCGCATAGCCGCAAGCATGCCTAGGGGCAGGCGTCCGGTTGTGCCGAGGTACCAACGACCGGCGACAGGCTTGATACCCGGGGCCGACGACTGGCCAGGTTTGCCGAACCGACAATGGAAGCGTGACGAACCTGGCGAAGAATCTGACGGACACAACCCGTGTCCACGCCGGACGGGTGGCCGTGCGGGTGGACAACGCAGCGATGACCTACCGAGCGCTGGATGAGGCGAGCGCCCGTGTGGCCGGATTGCTGCACGGGCGAGGTCTCAAGCCCGGCGACCGGGTCGGGATCATGATGCCTAACGTCGCCGAGTTTCCCGTCGTGTATTACGGCATACTTCGCGCCGGCGGCGTCGTCGTGCCGATGAACCCGCTGCTCAAGGAGCGGGAGGTCGCCTACTACCTCGGCGACTCCGGTGCGGGCCTGGTGTTCGCGTGGCATGCCTTCACCGCCGAGGCGCGAGCCGGCGCCGAGCACGCCGAGGCTGAACTCATCGTCGTCGACGACGTCGGCTTCCCCGAGCTGCTGGCATCGGCCGTTGCTGTTGAGGAGGTCACGGACCGCGGCAGCGCGGACACTGCAGTGATCCTTTACACCTCCGGCACGACCGGTCAGCCCAAGGGTGCGGAACTCACGCACGGCAACCTCATCAGCAACACTGAGGTGGCGCGTACCGACATCGTCCGCGCCAGTCCGGAAGACGTCATCTTCGGCGGCCTTCCGCTCTTCCACGTCTTCGGGCAGACCGTCGCGCTCAACGTCGCCGTGGCGTCCGGGGCGTGCCTGACCTTGCTGCCCCGCTTTGACCCCGCGCACGCGCTGCGGATCATCGCTGGCCACCGCGTGACCGTCTTCGAGGGCGTGCCGACGATGTACGTCGCGCTGCTGCACCAGCCTGACCGCGCGGACTACGACACCGCCACGCTCAGGACGTGCATCTCCGGTGGTGCGGCCATGCCCGTCGAGGTGCTGCGCGGGTTTGAGGAAGCGTTCGGCTGCACGGTACTGGAGGGATACGGACTGTCGGAGACCTCGCCGGTCGCCTCGTTCAACCATCCCGGCCGGGAGCGCAAGCCCGGCTCCATCGGCACGCCCATCCGGGGAGTGCAGATGCGCGTTATGGACAATTCCGATCGCGAGGTCCCGCAAGGCGAAGTGGGCGAGATCGTCATCCGCGGGCCGAACCTTATGACGGGCTACTGGCGCCGCCCCGATGCCACCGCCGAGGCAATCAGGGAGGGCTGGTTCCACACCGGTGACCTGGCGCGCGTGGACGAGGACGGCTACTTCTACATCGTGGACCGAAAGAAGGACATGATCATCCGCGGCGGCTACAACGTCTACCCGCGAGAGATCGAGGAAGTCCTCTATGAGCATCCGGCGATCGCCGAAGCGGCCGTCATCGGCCTCCCGCATCCGGCCCTGGGCGAGGAGGTCGCTGCGGCGGTAGCGCTTAAACCAGGTGCCACGGTGAGCGCCGAGGAACTGCGCGACTTCGTCAAAGCCCAGGTCGCGGCGTACAAGTACCCGCGCCACGTGTGGATCGTCGAGGTGCTGCCCAAGGGACCGACTGGCAAGATCCAGAAGCGGGATATCGTCATCCCGGCCGACCTGACGGTCGGGTGAGTCGGGGAGGGGTTACGAATGACGAGCGGTACGCCAGCAGCACTGACGGCTTCGGGCATCTGTCTTGAAGAGTATGACTACCCCTACCCAGTCCGATTCCTGCCGCTCACCAATGACCTGCAGCAGGTCGCGATGGCATACATGGATATTCCGCCAGGCACTGAGGCGAACGGAAAGACGGTCGTGCTGTTCCACGGCAAGGCGTTCGGCTGCTACTACTTCCACAATGTCATCGAGGCGCTGACCGCCTCCGGATACCGGGTGGTCGCCCCCGACCAGATCGGCTGGGGCAAGTCGGCCAAGCCCGATATCCACTACAGCTTCCAGCTGCTGGCTGCCAACACCGCAGCTCTGCTGGACCATCTCGGGGTCGCCAGCGTCGCTGTCCTGGGTCACTCCACCGGCGGCATGACCGCTGTGCGCTTCACGCTGATGAACCCCGACCGCGTCACGCACCTCGTCCTCGAGGATCCCCTCGGGCTGGCGGACTACCGGACTGGCATTCCCCCGCAATCGGAGGAGACGCTGTACCAGCACGAGGTGAACTGGACCGACCCGGCAGTCATCCGCGACTACGTCAAGGGATACTTCGTCCATCCTGACCCCAAGGTCTGGGAGCCGCTGGCAGACGTCCTGATCAGGGTGACTCTGAGCCCGGATTACCCACGGTGGGCCCGGGCCGCTGCACTGGCCTTCCAGATGATCTACCAGCAGCCGGTCCGCTACGAATATCACCAGATCGCTCCGCCGACCCTGCTGGTCGTGGGCGCCGAGGATCACGTCGTGCCGCTCGGTCAGTACGCCAGTCCAGCCGAGGCGGCCCGCCTGGGTGACTTCGTCGAGCTGTCCGCCGCAGCTGCTCGTGACATTCCCCATGCCACCCGCGTGGTGGTCCCCGACTGCGGACACATCCCGCACCTCGAGCAGCCCGGCCAGTTTTTCGACCAGCTACTTCCGTTCCTCGCCAGCTGACCTGATCCGCTGTCCTGCCTCGTCTGCTACTCGGGAGCAAGCACTTCGAAGGCCGGGTGGCGGGGCGCGATGGCGCGGATCTGGTCGTCACTGGAATCTGGGCCGACGCCCTCGAAGAAGATTCCGACCTCGGCCTTCCATCTCTTGAGGTAGGCGCGCAGCACCGGCACCTTCTCGTCGTCAGCGAGCTCGCGGCCGCGAAACTGCTCGGCGCGCTTGCCCAGGCGCAGCTCGCCCGTGCCGACGGCTCGCATGTTTTGCACCCACTGAGTCTGGCCGCGGGGCGCGACGAGGTACCGGCGGCCATCGTAGGTGAGCAGGTTCACCGGCGTGGTACGCCACTGGCCACTCTTCCGGCCCTTCACTGCAAGGACCCGCGACCCGAGAACGCTAATGCCCTGCCGGGTCAGGAACGCCACGGACTGGTTGAAGACATTGCGCGTGAACCAGCCGGGCGCGCGGTAGTGATCGGTCACTTGAGCCACCCTAACTAGATGCCGACATGCGGTTAAGCCTCCCGGGTGATTGGTCCTGGCCGCTCAGACGAACAGTGGCTCGGCGGCTGACCGGTCCACCAGTTCGGTCATCGCGGCGTCGTCGGGCGGCCCCGTGAACCGGCTGGCCGCGTCGAGCACCTTCGGGAGCAGGGAGACGTCGCCGACGCTGTCCAGGAACACCCCGGGACGACTCAGCGCCCACCACACTGCCAGATCAATGTCGTTCTGCTCCTGGAGCGGCTCGTACCAGGTCGCCCGCGTGTGCGGCCGTCCCAGCCAGGGGCGGCGGGCGATCGACTTGATGGTCTGGATCGCGACGTTCCGCTCACGGCAGGTGCGGTAGAGCGCCCCGAAGTTGGCGGCGTAGTAGGAGTTCTGCATGGTGACGTAGTTGTAAGGCAGCAGCACCGAGTCGAAGTCGAACCGGTCGAGGCTGCGCCGGTGGGTAGCGGCGATCTGGGCGCCATGGCCAGTGACGCCGATCCAGCCAATGAGGCCTTCGTCCCGCGCCTCGACCGCTGCCTCGATGGCGCCGCCAGGGCTGAGCGCAATGTCCCACTCAATCGGGTCCGCCAGGGCATGCAGCTGCCACAGGTCGACATGGTCGACACCCAGCCGGTCCAGGGAGCGGTGCAGTTCGTCGCGGGCGCCGTCCTTGGTGCGCTCGTCACCCTTGGTCGCCAGGAAGAACCGGCCGGGCTCGCGTCGCAGCCATGGCCGCAGGCGCGCCTCTGCCTCACCGTAGGACGAGGCGACGTCCAGATGGTTGACCCCGTACGACAGCAGCACATCCAGCGTCTCGTCCGCGACGCGCTGGGACACCGCCGCCAGGCAGGCACCCCCGAAGATCACCCGCGTGCTGAGATGGCCGGTACGGCCGAACTCTGCCAGCTCGATAGCCATGAGGCCCACGATAGGACCTCCGCCCCGCCTAACCCCGAGCCGGATGGCTCGCGGGGCTACCAGTGGCCGCGGTGGACCAGGTCGTCGAGAGTTCGGCGCTTGATGACCTTGGCTGAGCCGCCCTTGTCGGCTGCCGGATCTGGGTGACCAATCGCGACTGCCCCGATCGGCAGGTAGCTTTCCGGCACCCCGTACAGCAGGCGGAACTCGGCGATCAGGTCCGGCGGGATGCCGAAGAAGAGCGCGCCGAGGCCCTCGTCGACGGCCGCGAGCAGCATCAGCAGGGCAGTAAACCCCGTATCGATATCCCAGTAGGGCACCGGCCAGTGGGCTTCGTCCCGGTCAGTCCAGCCCTTGTCCTGCTTGGCGTACCGGTCCAGGTAGATGTCCTTGCACGACAGCGGCACGACTACCAGCGGCGCCCGGGTGACCGGATCGAACGACGGCCCCGCATTGTCCTCGTCGCCGTGATAACGCGATACCAGCTCCCAGAACGGGCCGAGCTGCTCGGGACCCTGGAGCGTCATCAGCGCGTAGCCCTGGCTGAACCCTGCCGACGGCGCTCTGTTGGCCGCAGCGAGGATCCGCTCCACGGCGTCCGGGGCGACCGGCTCGTCGGCATAGGCGCGCACCATCTTGCGCTTGCGGATGACATCGGCAAATTCCACTGGTTCTACCTCCTTGTAGATGGTTTATGAAGATATTCAAAGGTCCCGCTTGGCAGATATTCTGGAGGACATGGATAGCCGGGCGAGTGACAAGATCCCCGGAGCCAGGGTGCGCCTCCGACGAGGCGCACCAGCCCGGTCCTCAGCTGATGCCAGGCCACGGGAGTGGCTGGCGCTAGCTGGCGGCGCTGTCCAGGAAGCCAGGACCGAGGGGCCTGCTCTGGCTCTCGTCGGACAGCCGCTGCCATACCAGCCGGGTCGCGCCGAGCGCCGTAGCGGCGTGCCTAGCGAGGTCATAACCTCCGATCACGTACCCAATTCCTGTACATGCTCGTGGGCGTATGCCCAGGGGAAGCTGACCTTGAAGCACTACAACGCAGCATGCCCGGTGCACCTGGAGACCCTAGCCAGACGAGAATGAGCATGGCTGACGGCCTGTTCGACGGCGGGAACTCCGATATCCCCGGCGGAATCGTCAGCCCGGTTGAGCGGGTCGTGATCATAGGCGCGGGCATGGCCGGCCTGACGGTTGCCAACGCCCTGCGTCAGGCCAGCGTCGACTGCGTCGTCCTGGAGGCACGAGACCGTATCGGCGGGCGGCTCCACACAGTCGACCTTGACGGCTGGCCGGTCGACCTGGGCGGTTCCTGGATACACACGCCGATCGGCAATCCGCTGCGCAGACTGGCCGATCAGGCCGGAGTGGCATGCCACGGTGCCGACCCCCTGCCGGAAGCGGTCGCCTACGACTGCGGGGAAGGCCGACGCCTGACCCCGGACGAGCTGGCCGCCTGCCTTGATCTCCAGTTCGAAGCCTTCCCGGCGGCCCAGGCCTCGCTTCTCAGCGAACTCGGGCCAGACGCCTCCATGGCCGAGGCCATCGATTCCTTCGTGGGGGCGCTGGGATTGCAAGCCGCGGCCGACCGGCGGGCCAGGCAAGCGCTCCAGACAGACATCGAAGGTGAATCCGCCGGCGGCGCCGAGGATCAGTCGCTGCGCTGGATGTGGCACGAGCTGGAGTACGGCGGCGACTTCTTCGGCGACGTGCCGGCCGGTGGCTACGCGACCCTGATCGGCGCGATCGCGGCCAACGCCGACAACGCCGTTCTGCACCTGGGAGCCGAGGTCACCGAGGTGCAGTACTCGGCCGATGGCGTGGCGGTCCGCGACACGACCGGGAGGACCGAGGAAGGCACCCATGCGGTGGTCACCGTGCCGCTCGGCGTCCTGAAGAAGGGGTCCCCGGCCTTTTTGCCGTCATTGCCTGGCGACCGCACGGCAGCGATCGATCGCCTGGGCTTCGGGCACCTGGAAAAAGTGGCCATGCGGTTCGAGCGGCCGTTCTGGCGAGAAGCGGGCGCTCCGCACCTTTTTATCTTCCCGCGGCAAGCCGGCGAACCGATGATGTGGGTGCTGGGGAACGACGCATTCGGCGGCGGACCGGTACTGATGGCGGAGATCTTCCACAGCGCCACCCACCACATCCGTGGGAAGAGCCCGGCTGAGTCCGCCAGCTACGTGCTCCGCGCAGTGAGCGAGGCGCTCGGTTCCTCGTGCCCCGTTCCCATCTCGGTGGCTGTTTCGTCCTGGGCGGACGATCCGTACAGCGCGGGCGCTTACTCCCACATCCCGCCGGGAGCGACGCCAGCAGACGCCGATCTCCTCGGCGAGCCTGTCGGCGGCCGGGTGCTGTTCGCCGGCGA
Organism: Streptosporangiaceae bacterium; assembly: GCA_035484155.1. Lineage (GTDB taxonomy): Bacteria > Actinomycetota > Actinomycetes > Streptosporangiales > Streptosporangiaceae > JAJYUU01. The sequence goes on along the minus strand of DATHPF010000077.1, from coordinate 45,211 downwards.
GCACACGCAGAGCAGCAGGCTGGTCTACGCCGACGGTGCGATGGCCAGCGGCATCCGGGAAGCAAAGCGCCTGCTCGGCAAGGCCAGCATTCAGCTCGGGATGCCTTAGCCTGACGGGATCTGCTTGCGCATCACGCAGTGGTTCTTGCCCTTGCTTCGGATGTAGCTGAAGCCGGCCTGCTCGAAAAGGCTGCGGGTGGCGTTGTAAAGGAAAGATGCCGACACTTTCTGGCCGTCGGTGTCCTGCGGGTACGCTTCCACGACCCCGCCGCCGGCCTCTGCGATCAGGTCCAGCGCACCGCCAAGCGCGACGTCTGCCAGCCCCTGGCGCCGGTACTTCTTGTCCACGAAGAAACAGGTGAGCCGGTAGTCAGGCAACCGGTCGACACTGGCTTCGTACTCCTTCCGGTGGTTAATGTTCGGCAGCTCAGCCGGGCTTCCGTACTCGCACCAGGCCACTGCCTCAGCACCGTCAAACACCAGCGCAGCGTGGGCTCTGCCCTCGTTGACCAGTCGCTCCTTGAGAGCGCGGTTGGTCTCCGCAGTCCGCTCCTGACCCCCTCTCTCGGCCGGGGACGCGTGGAACCAGGTGCACCAGCAGCCATTCCAGACACCGTTGTGCCGCTCGGCGAGCCGTGCGAATGCGTCCCAGGTCTCAGGACCGAGTGGTTTGACCACGTAATCGTTCATGGGTCTCCCTCGTTCACGCCACTGGCTGGCCGGCTCTAGTGCAGCTCGGACAGGAGGGCACCGCTGACAGCATTAGATCGTTGACAATGTGGGAATGACCGAGATCCGCCCACAATCTCAGGCCAGGGCGGGCCAAAGTAATCTGCGCCTCGGGGGAATGTAATGCAACGGGTCGATGTACGACTGGAGGATGACCTAACTGGCGGCCCAGCCGACGAAACAGTGGAGTTCAGCATCGATGGCCGCGCGTATGAGATTGATCTCAACGCCCGGCACGCCGCCGACTTTCGTCGACAGCTCGCGCGCTTTCTCGAGCACGCAAGCCTGGCCCGCCAGCATCGAGGCTCACCGGTCCGGACGCTGGCAAGCCGAGAACGCAGCCGCCAGATACGCGTCTGGGCGGAGCAGCAGGGCTTCGAGATCTCAGAACGCGGTCGGCTGCCCCGCGAAGTTATCCAGCAGTACGAGAGCGAGCACAGCACTGGCCAGCAGGCCGAGCGGAGCCCGCGCCACCAGGGTGTCCGGCGCCTGGCCGCGTCTAAGCGAGCCCTCAAGCACGGGCGGACCAAGCCTGACCAGTCATCGCGAGGACAACGCGGCGGCCGGTAGGCCGGTAGGCCTGCGCGCTGGAGCCGAAACCGGCCTAGGCGTGCAGGCGGCTTGGCGTGATGATCAGCGCTGCTGAGAACAACTCGGCGAACTGGCGAGGCGTACCGAACATCGCGCCGATCCGCTCGGCGTACTTCGCTGCGTATTGTGGCTGCCGGTCGGCCGGGGGTACGTCATCAATGCGCTCTGCCGTGCCGTCGATGCGAATGATGTCTCTGCCTATGTCAGTTACGTCGAGCCCCAGGGTCACATTGGGGTTCTCGCTGATGTTGCGCAGTTTCATCTTTCCTGGCTGGCTGTAGACGAGGATCGTCTCGTCGTCGCGCACCAGGAACCACACCGGCACGCTGTCTGGCCGGCCGTCGGGGCGAACTGTCGTCAGCCACGCCATCAGGTTCATGCTCAGGCGAGCCTCGACGTGCTCGCGACGTTCGGCAGGCAGATGCTTGGTCAGGTTCACGGCGGTCATAACCGGCGGGCTGGCCGGAGTAGTCCCGCAGGTACCGTCCTCGGGCTTCCCCAGGCCGCCTGCCGTCAGCGGCGGAGGCTGGCGCAGCTGAACGTCGTGGCCAGCGGGCCAGTTCCCCACCAGTCGGGGAAGCTGACCGTAATCGTCCCAGCTGGCGTGTGCTGGCAGTAACGAAGCCACGCATCGGCCGTCAGCTCCCAGGCTGAGGCAGGTCCGGTCAAGCGGCGAACCGGGTAGCGAAAGTCCGTGGCCCAGCCGATAGCCAGGACCGCCGTCAGCACGGCGACCGCGACGACGGCCCTGGGGCGCGGCCACCACCGGCGCGCGTAGGCGTCGGCGGCCACGATCAGCGCCGCATCGAGCAGCAGGATGGGCACCGTGGAATACCGGGCGCCGTTCTCCACCCTGATCATGACGGGCAGGGTCGGCCCGGCCCAGGCGAACGCGGAGGTGAACGCGGTGAACACGAGGCCGGTCAGCACGGCGGTAGCCACGAACACCTTGCACCGCCAGGCCTGCGTGGCCAGCGCGGAGGCGAGCACAACGACGATCAGGCCGCCCGCAAGCACGGTGGCGCCGTTGAGCCCCAGGAGGTCGCGCAGGTGCCAGGAAAGGTGCCAGCCAAGGGCCGGCAGCAGGACCTCGTGCGTGTAGTACAGCACCGCGTTAATGGGATTACGAGGCCGGAACCGGGACACGTGGCTAGCCAGTATGATCACGATCTGCAGCAGGCAGCCGAGCGCCCAGCCGGCGGTCGCGCCGTGCTCGCGTGGGCGTCTGGGCACTACGATCGCGCGCGCCGCGAACAGCGGCGCGTACAGGAGCGCGAGCGAGCTTGATGCGGCCGCGGCGAACGCCACGACCGTGGCGACTGCCGTGCCGGCTTTGGTGCGCGGCCGCCACAGTGCTGCCCAGAACAGGGCGACGAGCAGGTACCAGATGGAGTTGACGCCGTTGTCGGCGATCTCCAGTTGCGCCACTGGCAGCAGCACCACGGACAAGCCGAGCATGGCGCGGAGCCAGCGCGAGCTGATATGGCCCGCGCTGGCGTGGTAGGCGAACAGCCCGCACGCGGATGCGACGAGAGCGCCGCCGACCGCGAAGGCGACCGACGCGTCCCTGATCGGCACCAGCGCGGCAATCTGGCCGATCAGCCGCGGGACCAACTGCAGGTAACCGGCATACGCCTGCAAGAGGTGCCAGGGATGCGCGAGCGCCTGCGGGAGGTAGATGCCCGGGTCCTCGGCGTAGACCCGGTACCAGGCCGGCCGGCCGCCGATGCGGGCCAGCATCACCAGCGCGCCGAGGGCAACCACCGCGACCTGGACGACGAGGAACGTCCAGCGCGCGAAGGCAGTACGGCGGTCCGGCTCGGCCGGCGCCGGGAACAGGTCGGCAAGCATGGCCCGGCCGCGGTTAGGCGCGGCCGACGGCAGATGTGCCCCGCGCCCGGCCTGGCCGGGCGCGCGGAGATCAGGCGCGGACACGGCTGGAACCTACCACCGGCGGGCCTTCCGTAAGCCTCGCCGACTGAACGTTGCCGACCTGCGAAAACGACAGGGAACGGGGTTGCTCAACGCTGCGCCGCCACTCAGGCAGGGCGGTGGGCCGTGGCGGGCTTGCGCAGCCTGTCCGCGGTGACCGCGCCGATGGCACCGAGGACGGCGTAGGCGCCCAGTGTGAGTAGCGCGCGGGTGGCGCCGTAGGCCTGGAAGTAGACGACGTCGCGCATGGCGGTGACCGCAGCGCCCGGCGGAAGTGCCTGGCTGATGGCCCGCCAGGGATCAGGCAGGAGCTGCGGGGCGGTGCTGCCGCCGGCGGACGGGTCGCCAATGACGACGAAGACCACTAGTCCTACGCCGGTGCCTGGCAGGCCGAGCAGGACCTGGAAAGCAGCGATGGGCATGACCATTGCCAGGACGAACAGCGTCGCCACACCCCAGATCGCCAGGAAGTGGCCGGCGAACGCGCCGACGAGGACATCGGTCACCAGTGCGGTCAGCACTCCGGCGCCGGCCGCCAGGATCACCAGGGCAGCCAGGCGCACGGCCAGGGTCCGGCCGCGGGTAACCAGGTAGATCATGGAGGTCCCCAGGATTCCGACGATGATGAGGCTAAGAGTGGCGGAGAACGCCGTCGCGCCGGTCGAGTCAGAGGGTGGCAGCGGGACCACGTCATGGATCACGAGCTGCTGACCCTGGACGCCTGCCGCAGCCTGGAAAGTCTGCTGCAGCAGTGTCGCTACGAACCTGCTGGCGGCGCTCGCGACCAGCAGCACCGGCGGCGGGCCGACGTCGACCGCGCCGTAGATGGTGCGGTGCAGGATCGCCGTCTGCGCGGCCGCGAGCGAGCCGTAGGCGTGGACCGCGTAGCCGCCGGGCACATTGCTGTCTAGCTGCCTCGTAATGGCGGCGACATCGGCCGGCGGTCCGACGACTCCCAGCGGAAGGCCGTGCGGCCTCGGCTCGTGGTTAGCCGCCACGTTCGAGCCGACGAAGACAAAGGCCAGCGCCAGAATGCCAGCCAGGACGAACAGGATCTTCCGGTTACCAGACGAGAGCACACCGCTGCCGCCCGCGCTGGTCACCTCACGCGATGTGCCCGCTCCGCGACGACGCTAAGCACGGTCCAAGCCGCTGCCAAACCGCGGCGCCGCTGGTCAAGGCACCTGAGCGCGTTGAAGCCCGGGCGGCCTGAAGCCTTCATCTGCCGGACGGAGAGTATGGGTTCATGTCCTCTACGACATCGCCCGTAACCGGGGCCAAGGTCAATGCGCCCGATGACCGGCGCTGGCTGATCCTGATCGTGGTCGCCATAGCTCAGCTCATGGTCGTCCTGGATTCCACGATCGTGAACATTGCGCTGCCGTCCGCACAGACTGCGCTCGGGTTCCCGAACAGCGACCGGCAGTGGGTGGTGACGGCATACGCGCTGGCCTTCGGCAGTCTGCTGCTGGTGGGCGGCCGTCTCGGCGACATGTTTAGCCGCGAACGGGTGTTTATCACCGGCTTGATCGGATTCGCTGTCGCCTCGGCGATCGGCGGCGCTTCGGTCTCGTTCACGATGCTGGTGGTGGCGCGGGCCCTGCAGGGCGCTTTCGGCGCGATCCTCGCGCCCTCTGCCCTGGGCACGCTGGTCAGTACGTTCCGTGAGCCACGCGAGCGCGGCCGGGCCTTCGGCGTGTTCGGCTCCGTGGCCGCCGGCGGTGGCGCTGTCGGCCTGATCCTCGGCGGGGTTCTCACGCAGTACCTGTCGTGGCGCTGGACGCTGTACGTCAACCTGCTGTTCGCTGCCGTCGCGGTAGCCGGAGCCGTGGCCTGGATCGGTCCTAGCCGCCCGGACGACAGGCCGCGGATGGACTGGCCAGGCGCCGTGCTGGCATGCGCCGGCCTGTTCCTCATCGTCTTCGGCTTCTCCCGGGCCGAAACCGCCGGGTGGACGGCCCCGGAGACGCTCGGCTCTCTCGCGATCGGCGTGGTACTACTCGCCGGATTCGTGCTCGCCGAGCAGCGGTCTAGTCACCCGTTGCTGCCGCTGCGGGTGATCCTCGACCGGACCAGGGGCGGTTCCTACGTCGCGGTCTTCATATCGGGTGTCGCGATCTTCGCAACCTTCCTGTTCCTGACGTTTTACTTGCAGGTGGTCAAAAGAGAAAGCCCGCTGGCCACCGGTTTGCTGTTCCTCCCGATGATCGGCATGATCCTGATCAGCTCCAACCTCTCCAGCATCGTGGGCCTGGCCCGGCTTGGCCCGCGGGTCCTGATCGCAGGCGGCATGCTGCTGGGCGCTGGCGGGATGGCATATCTGACCCAGGTGACGGTCACGTCCAGCTACGTCAGTTCCGTGCTGCCCGCCCTGCTGATCCTGGGCCTGGGCTTCGGCATGATCTTCGCGCCGGCCATCAATACCGCAACCTTCGGCGTGGCCCGCCGGGACTCCGGCGTCGCCTCCGCGCTGGTGAACACGATGCAGCAGGTCGGCGGCTCGATCGGGACATCGGCGCTGAGCACGATCGCGCTCAGCGCGACGGCCAGCTACCTGATCAGCCACCACACCAGCCCGCTAGCGCCAGCGATAGCAGCCACGCACGGCTACACCATCGCCTTCGCCATCTCGGCCGGGCTGTTCGGCCTCGGCGTCATCCTCGCGATCGTCTTGCTCCCGTCCAAGCGCCGACTCGGACAGCTCAGAAGCGTGGCGGACGCGGCGGAGGCGGCGCCAGCTGCCGCTGCCGCGCCGGCTCCGGTCCCAGTTCCCGCTGCCACCTCCTCCGCTGCCACCTCGTCCGGTGCCACCTCCGCCGCCCCGCAGCCGGCGTTCGAAGCGATTCCGGTGGCTCTGTGCAGCTGCTCGCCGGTAGTGACCGCAGTTCCCGGCGCGGCGGCCTCGGCGCCGCGCTAGCGCCGATAGCCGCTGCAGCGTCGGGAGGATGCCCGGTCCCTGCGCCTGCTCCCAGGCCCAGGGGTTATTCTCCGTCGATGAGCACTCTCACGCCCCCCGCGAAGGATCTGCGTCTCGTAGTCGGCTACGACGGATCATCTCCCGCAGACCGCGCGCTCGAGGCCGCGGCAAACCTGCTCCAGGGCCGGACCGGCCGGATTGAGGTGGTGTACGTGGCTCACATGCCCAGCATGGCCGCGCTGTCGCCCGGCGCCGTGGCCGAAATGGAGACTGACTTCGACGAAGTCGAGGAGGATCTCCGGACGATGGCGGCAGAGCAACTGCGTGGCCGCGACGAGAGCTGGGGCTTCGAGCGACGCCAGGGCATGATCGCCGAAGAACTGATCGCGGCCGCCAGAGACCTTGGCGCTGCGCACCCGCAGGCAACCATCGTCATCGTGGTCGGCAGCTCGTCTCAAGTGGCGCACCGTGTGGTGGGCTCGGCCGCCGTCAGCCTGGCCCGTCACTCGCCAGTTCCGCTCATAGTCGTGCCCTAGGCGCCGAGCCGGGGCTCCATCGCCCGGGGAGGGGCTGTTGTGCAGGCGATCATCGTTGCGGACCGAGACGCGGGCCTGGCCGGGCTGAGCTTGTCTGACCTGCCCTACCCGCACATGGCAGAGAACGATGTGGTCGTGCGGGTGCATGCGGCCGGGTTCACCCCGGGTGAGCTTGCCTGGCCGACAACATGGACCGACCGGGCCGGGCGGGACCGCAGGCCGAGCGTGCCGGGGCACGAGGTGTCGGGCGTTGTGGCCGAGCTTGGGTATGGCACCACCGGTCTGAGCGTGGGTCAGCGAGTGTTCGGCCTGACTGACTGGGCCCGCGATGGCTCCCTGGCTGAGTATGTCGCGGTCGAGGCCCGTAACCTCGCGCCGCTGCCGGCCGACGTCGACCACGCCGCCGCCGCAGCGACGGCGATCTCCGGACTGACCGCCTGGCAAGCGCTGTTCGTCCACGCCCGCATCCAAGCCGGACAGACGGTCCTGATCCACGGTGCCGCAGGCGGCGTCGGGACCATTGCGGTCCAGCTGGCCCGTGGGGCCGGAGCCGCAGTCATCGGCACTGGCCGCACCGCCGACAAAGACATTGCCAAGAGGATCGGTGTCGACAAGTTCATCGACCTCAGCCGTCAGGACGTGGCGGACGCTGGACAGGTCGATGTGGTCCTCGACGTGATCGGCGGTGAAGTCCGCGACCGCTCGACCGCACTCCTGCGACCCGGTGGCACCCTCGTCACCATCGCGGGTCCGCCTCAGATCCAGCCAGCGGACGGACGGGCGATCTTCTTCGTGGTCGAGCCCGACCGCGCCCAGCTCACCGAGCTGGCCAGCCGGCTACGCGACGGCCGCATCGCTCCGACCGTCGCCGCCGAGCACTCACTTCCCGAAGCCAACGCCGCGCTGGGCCCGGACGCCCCGCGCTTGCGCGGCAAGACCATCATCCGGGTCGCCCAGGACTTATTCGCGCGCGAGCATGGCCTGGGCCTCGCGCTCAAGGTCGACGTAAGGGTCGCCGCTGACGTCGACGGCGACCCGCCTGATGGTGCCGCCGGTGAAGTGGTGCGCCGAGCCATTCGAGTAGTCCTCAGTCACCGGCTCGCCACTGTCGCGCCCGATGCACAGGCCTTCGCCCGCGATCGAGAACAAGCCGGGCTGGGTCTTGATCCGACCTTCGCCGACCTTCTTGTCCCCGTGATAGAGGGACAGGATCCCGGTAGCAACCCCGGGCGGCTCCTCCCCGTCTTTGTTGAACGAGGCCGACAGGATGAGGTTCTCGCCTACGGGGACCTCTTCAGTCCCGTCGATCTTCTGCTCCATGATGCCGACGAAGTCGTAGACGTAGTGCAGCCGGTTGTCCTTGACATAGAGGGCGTGGCCGCCGAACCGTGACCCGTGCGCGAATAGCACGCCCTCCGCTCCAGGTGCGGGGACGTCCACTAGCGCGCCGATCGAGTAGGAGCGGTTGCGAATGTTGACTGCCTGCGCCTCGGGCACCTCGGCGGTATCGGGGAAGTAGGTATACCGGCTGCGGTCGCTGGCCAGCTGCGGCCGCGGCGTCTGCATGATCTCCAGAGCGGACCGGTCGTCCAGCGGGAAGGCGGCGTTACCGCCGGCCTCGGCGAACCACAGGTTCACCAGCTCGCGCACCTTGTCCGGGTGCTCGGCGGCCAGATCATGCAGCTCTGCGCGGTCGGTGTCGGTGTGGTACAGCTCCCAGGTGTCGTCGTTGAAGTGGCCCCAGCCGCTCAGCGTGGGGTGAGTCGTGACGGCCTTCCAGCCATCGTGCCAGATGCCGCGGGAGCCGAGCATGCAGTAGAACTGGGTCCTGCGAGCCGACGGTGCCGACGGCTCGGTCACGGTGTAGCGCATGCTGACCCCGTCAAAGCGGCTCTGCGCGTGGCCGTTAATTGCCTCCGGCGCTGCCACGCCAAGCGTGTCCAGGATCGTCGGCACGATGTCGATCGCGTGGTGGTACTGGTGCCGCAGCTCGCCCCGGCCCGCCTGGCCAGCGGTCGCTGCAGGCCAGGAAATGATGCAGGGGTCGGCGGTGCCGCCGTTGAACTCGTACCGCTTCCACATCTTGAACGGCGTATTGAACGCCATCGCCCAGCCGTTGGGGTAATGGTTGTAGGTCTTGGTCCCGCCGAGTTCGTCGAGCATCGCCAGGTTTGTCTTAATGTCATCCGGGATGCCGTTGGCGAAGAGGTTCTCGTTGATCGACCCGTTCGGGCCGCCTTCGCCGCTGGCGCCGTTGTCTGACACGAGGATCACCATGGTGCTGTCCCGCTGCCCGGACTCCTCCAGGTAGTCGAGCAGCCGGCCGATGTGGTGGTCAGCGTGCGCCAGGAACCCGGCGTAGACCTCGGCCATCCGGCAGAACAGCCGCTTCTCGTCGGCGGACAGCGAGTCCCAGGACCGCGTCACGTCCATGGCCGGGAATGGGGCACCGCCAGGGCCCTGCCGGGTCTGTGGCGTGCCGATCGGGTTGAGCGGCGGCAGTTCGGTGTCGGCCGGGACGATGCCCAGCTGCTTCTGCCGCGCCAGGGTTTGCTCGCGGATCGCCTCGTAGCCCATGTCGAACTGGCCCTTGAATTTGTCCGCCCACTGCTTCGGGACCTGGTGCGGCGCGTGCGCAGCGCCTGGGGCGTAGTAGAGGAAGAACGGCTTGTCCGGCGCTATTGTCTTGGCGTCCCTGATGAACTCCAGCGCCTTGTCGGTTAGGTCTTCGGTGAGGTGGTACCCCTGCTCGGGGGTCTTCGGCTGGTCGACCGGGTGGTTGTCGTACACCAGGTCCGGATACCACTGATTGGTCTCGGCCCCGAGAAACCCGTAGAACCGCTCGAACCCGCGCCCCGTTGGCCAGTTCCGCCTCGTCGATGCCACGTTCATCTCGATCGTCGGGCACAGGTGCCACTTGCCTACGTGGTAGGTGTTCCAGCCCCGCTCGCTCAGAATCTGCGAGACCATGCCGTTCTCCGGCGGGATTGTCCCGCTGGCGTTCGGGAACCCGATCGCGGCCTCGGTGATGCAGGCCATCGAATTGCGCGTGTGGTTGCGTCCGGTCAGCAGGCATGAACGGGTGGGCGAACACAGCGCCGTCGTGTGCCATTGGGTGTAGCGGACACCGTCGGCAGCGATCCGGTCGATGTTCGGGGTCTTGATCGGACCGCCGTAGCAGGACATCGCCGAGAACCCGACGTCGTCCAGCACGATGTACACGACGTTAGGCGACCCGTCCGGCGCCGTCGGCGGCTCAAACGGCGCCCAGTCCGGCGCTGAGTCCCTGATGTCGACGTTGATCGTTCCCTTGAACGGCTCGCTCATCCCTTTACTCCCCCATCGACGTGGTTCTACCGCCCGCTCGCGTCACCGCAGCCAGGTACTGGCGCTGCAACAGAAAGAATTCCCCATGAGCATGCAGCCGGCATCACCCTGACGGGGTGACCCAGACAGCCTGCGACCAGCCTTGTTGCGGGTCGGAGACGAACGGGACAGTCAGCCAGGCGCCGCGCCGCCTCTGCGCTGACGACCTGGGCGCGGTGGCACGACCTTCGCGGCGAGCGCGCGCCCGACGGGGACCACGACCAGCTTCCCGGCAGCAGTGCGGACCGTGAAAGACTCGGCGTCTGCCTCCTCGAGGATGCCGAGGACGTCGGCGACCTCCTCGCCGTCGCCTGGTGCCGGCCGGCGCCAGCGGATCACGACCCGCTGACCGACATCGCCGGGCGTCAGCCGGACGTCCAGCCGATACCGCACGCCGACCACCTCCTCGGGTCAGGCTAGCCCGGCAAGGAATGCGTCCACGTCACCGGCGAACTCGGCGTGATGCTGGAACAAGAAGCCGTGGGCCGCATCGGGGTAGATCTTGACGCGGGCTTGTGGAATCAGCCCAGCTACCAGGTGCGAATAGTGCGGCAAGATCATCCGATCGCTGTCGCCGTTCGCGACGAATACTGGCAGGTCCAGGCAGCTCAGTCGCTGTAGCAGGGAATGATCAGGGACGCCCCAGCTACAGACCGCGTCATACTGCGCCTCCCGCGTGGCCCACGTTGTTGCCGCGTCACGCTCCTCGGTCCTGGCGTACATGCGCTGCAGCGCTTCCCGGCCGGCTTGCTGGCTTGACGGTGACGATGCGAAGAACACGCTGAGGTATTCGTCAGGGCTGGTCTTGGGCGTGCCGATCGCTCCGATGACGTCCGGGGCCCAGCCGTGCATACCAGTGGCGCCCTGGGGCGCCGAGGACGCCAGTATCAGTCGTCGGACCATGGCCGGCCTGGTCAGCGCGATTTCCTGGGCCAGGAAGCTGCCGATCGAGAATCCTAGGATGTCGACCTCGCCGAGGTCCATGGCGGCGATAAACGTGATGGCATCTCGTGCCATCTGCTGGATGTGGCTAGGCGTGGCTCCGGACGAACCGCCGACTCCGACGTTGTCGAAGGTCACAACCCGCCGTGTCGATGCCAGCGCGTCAATAAGCGCAGGATCCCAGTTGTCGAGATTTCCGCGGAAATGCTGAAGCAGGACCAGCGGCACTCCGCCATCGCCTGCGTCCCGATACGCGTAGTCGATGCCGTTCGCGGCACTGACCAGTTTGTTAGGAAGCTGCGAGTACTGAACGGCCACTGCTGTTCTCCTCGTCGTAGAGCTCAGGCGCCAGACAGGATTACTACCCCCCGTTAGCGTGGACGGGTCATGGTTGCGTGGGTATCCGGTTGTGGACTGAACTTTCCGTGGGTGGTCAGGAGGTGGCCAACGTCGATGGACAGCGGCGGCGGGGATTCGGCGCAGGTGCAGGCGGGGCGTGCTCCGGTGCTGGATCCTGCCCAACTTGAGGTACTGCACAGGTACGGCAGCGAACAAGATGTTGCGGCCGGAGATGTGCTGTTCGCAGACGGCGACGTCGCTTATGACCTGATTGTGGTGCTTGACGGGCAGGTCGAGATCGTAGAGAGCCGCGGTCAGCCGGGTGAGACGGTCATCGCGACTTATGGCCGGGCGCAGTTCCTGGGCGAGATCGGGTTGCTGACCGGCCAGCGGGCCTATCTGAGCGCGGTGGCCACCACCGCTGGGCGAGTGCTGCGAGTGCCTACCGTGCAGGCGCGAGTGATCATGGCCCAAGAGCCGGGCCTCAGCGAACTGATCATGCGTACGTTTTTGCTCCGGCACTCGATCCTGACTGGCCTGGGCGCGGGCCTGACCCTCGTCGGGTCCCGCTTCGATCCTGGCACCCGGCGGCTGCTGGAAGTCCTGGCCCGCAACCGGCTGGTGTCCAGATGGCTGGAGCTTGAGGGATCGCCAGAAGCCGAGGCTTTGCTCAGGGAGCTGGACGTGCCAGTCAGCGACCTGCCGATCGTTGTCGTGCCGGGCCTTCCGTTGCTGCGCAATCCCGGCAGCCGCGAGTTGCTCGACGCGCTGGGGCTGGCCGGCCAGGACGACTCCAGCGTGCCCGGCGTGTGGGATCTGCTGGTGGTTGGCGGCGGTCCTGGCGGCCTGGCGGCCGCAGTGTACGGCGCGTCCGAAGGGATGGCGACGATGCTGGCCGAGGACACTGCGCTCGGCGGGCAGGCGGGCACGTCATCGCGGATCGAGAACCTCCTGGGCTTCCCCGCGGGCCTGTCCGGGGAGGAGTTGGCAGCCCGGGCGGCGCTGCAAGCGCAGAAGTTCGGTGTCCGCTTCAAGCTGGCGGCCAGGGCGGCCTCGCTGTCATCCGGCTCAGGCGTGCACCAGGTCAGCTTCGACGACGGCGACGTGGTCATCGCCAAGTCAGTCATCCTCGCCACCGGCGCTCGCTATAACCGGCTCCCGCTCGACCGCCTGGCTCAGTTCGAAGGCGTCGGGGTGTACTACGCCGCCACCCAGATGGAGGCTCAGGCCTGCAGCACCGGCCCGGTCGCCATCGTAGGCGGCGGCAATTCCGCCGGGCAGGCTGCGCTGTTCCTGAGCCGCAAATGCGCCCGCGTCCATGTCATCATCCGGGGCGAGGCGCTCGCGGCGTCCATGTCGCGTTACCTCATCGACCAGATCGATCGCGACCCGCGCATCACCGTCACGCCTGGTACCCGGGTCACTGCCCTCCTCGGTCACGATCAGCTCGACGCGGTAGCGCTGGCCGATAGCCAGGGCGAGACGTCAACGCTGGCAGTACGGGGTCTGTTCGTATTCATCGGCGCGCAGCCGAGCACCAAGTGGCTGGGTGGCCAGCTCGCTGAAGACGATCACGGGTTCCTGCTGACTGGCAGCAACGTCCCGCAAGCCCAGCTCGACGACGCCACCCAGCTGCCGCTGTTCCTGGAGACCAGTAGGCCAGGAATCTTCGCGATCGGCGACGTCCGCAGCGGCTCTGTCAAACGAGCGGCGACCGCCATCGGGGAGGGCTCGATGGCCGTGCGGCTCGTCTATGAACGCCTTCAGGCCACCGGTACTGCTGTTTCGGAGCCGCCACGGCGCGATGCGTAGTACTGCCACGAGCCAGTCCGTCCGTGTCACATCTGTCCGCCGCCTGGTGTCATGTAGACAGGCTCGGTAATCAACTGACCCTGAGCAGGAGGTGGACCCCGATGGCACGCATCGACGGTGTCACTAAGTCGCAGGCCGGCCTGGTGGTCAAACTCGTCTACACCTTCGGTCCCCGCGCGATGAAGAAGCTGACGGGCCGCGAGCCGCAGGCCGGCAACGGGATGGAACCTATTGAGATCTGGGCGCACCAGCCGAAGATGATGACGGGCATGGGCAGGTTCAACCAGGCCATCCGCAGCGGCAAGAGCGTGAGCGAGCGGATCAGGAACCTGGTCGAGCTGAAGGGCGCGCAGATGATCGGATGCGAGTTCTGTGTCGACCTCGGCTCGCAGATATGCCGCAACTCCGGCCTGTCTGACGAGGAACTCCTCGCCCTGCCGCGCTACCGGTCCAGCGATCTGTTCACCGATCGCGAAAAGGCGGCGCTGGACTATACGACCGGGGTGATGCGCACGCCCGTCGACGTCAGCGACGAGGTATTCGCCCGGCTGAAGGAGCACTTCAGCGACAAGCAAATCGTCGAGATCACCGCACTGCTGACGCTGGTCAACGTGGATCGCTTCAACGCCGCGTTCGGGATCGGCTCAGCCGGCTTCAGCGCCGGCCAGGTGTGCGTCCTGCCGGACCGGCCTGGTCCTGCGGATTCTCTCGTGGGCTAGCACTTGCGGAGTTGCGCCTCGGCAGCTGTGCCGACCGCGACGCCAGGCTGCCGTTGCTGGCGTCGAGTTGCAGCACGAACTGCGCGGCGCAGATGAGGCCTAGCGCGAATGCTCGGCCGCGCGTCGCCTGAGCGCCAGGTTGCGTCACCGCTGCCTCACCTTCGCCGCTAGCGGCAGTCTTCCGGAACCCTAGGCCAGGCCTATGGCGATGGCGTGCAAAGCCAGGCCGACGGCGGCTCCGACCACGGTGCCGTTAATGCGGATGTACTGAAGATCGCGTCCCAGCAGCAGTTCCAGCTGACTTGACGTCTGAGCCGCGTCCCACCGCTCAATGGTTCCGGTAATAAGGCCAGCGAGCTCGTCGTGGAACTGATCGGCGAGTGCCCGGACTCCCGACTCGACGATGCGCAGCAGGCTCTCCTGGAGGCCACTGTCCGAGCCGAGCCGCCGGCCGGCTGCCGCGAGGGCGTCGACCAGGCCGCGGCGCAGCTGAGACTCCGGATCGGCAGCCTGGTTGCGCAGTGTGCTCTTGGCCTGGCTCCACAACGACGAAGACCAGTCACGCAGCTCAGCACTAGCCAGGACGTCGTGCTTGAAGCGCTCCCCACGCTCACGCAGCTCAGGCGATGTCTCGAGGCGGTCCGGGAGGCTAGCGATCCATTCGTCGAACTGACGCCTGGTCTCGTCGCCCGGGTCGGCCGTCATTGCCGCGAGCCGATGACGCAGGCGCTCGTACAGGCGGTCGAACACTCGCCGGTAAACCGCCTCGGGCACCCAGCGGGGCGATTCGGTCTCGAACATCAGGCGAAGTTCCGCGTAGTGATCAGCCAGGTACCGATCGGCGCTCGACGCGATGGCAGTGAACAGCCCTTCGTGGTGACCTCCGGCGATGATGACCCGCAGGGCTCGCCCAGCCAGGGGCGCTACCTCGACGTTCGCGGCCGCGCGCGTCAGTTCGGCGGTGAGCATCCGCTGAGCATCCTCATCCCCGAGGGCCTCGGCCAGCGTGACGACCAGATCCGCGGCATGACCAGCGAAGCTGGCCGCGTTGGCATCGCCTGCCAGCCAGGAAGAGAGCCGGGGGACGAGCTGGGACGAGCGAATCCGTTCGGCAAGAACATCGGCGTTGAGGAAGTTCTCTTGCACAAACTGGCCGAGAGTGGCCGCGAACTGGTCCTTGCGCTCGACGAGCAGCGCGGTATGGGGTATCGGCAGGCCTAGTGGCCGGCGAAACAGAGCCGTCACCGCGAACCAGTCCGCCACGCCTCCGACCATGGCCGCCTCGGCGCCTGCCTGCACGTAGCCAAGTAGAGTCCCGTGGGCCCCGGCCACCGTGACGACCACGAACACGACCGTTACCGCGGCAAGCAAGGCGGTCGCCCGCCGACGCGCCGCAGCCAGGCGGCGTGCGCGCAATTCCACCGACTCGTGCCCGAGCACGGAAGCTGGTGAAGCCGGCATTGTCACGGCAGGTCTCCGCGCATCAGGCTTAGTCTTGCGTATCTGCAGGATCAGTCGCATCAAGGAGGGTGCGACCCGCTGGGCGTTATGTCGGCGTGCCCGGCGCGGAATGCAGCAGCTGCGCTAGGACTTCGGCCTCGCTGTGCTTGAGATCCCTGGTTGCGGTCAGCAATGTCACCGGCCGGGACCTGGCTTCTTCACGCAGGTGACGCAGTGCCTCGGACCGTTCGGGCTCTTTCAGCTCGGCCTCGTAACGTCGCTTGAACTCGGTGAACTTGCCAGGGTCGTGGTCGTACCAGCGACGCAGCTCGTCTGACGGCGCCACTGCCTTGAGCCACTCATCCAGGTGGGCCTTGTCCTTGGACAGGCCGCGAGGCCAGAGCCGGTCCACCAGCACGCGGCTGCCATCGGACTGCTCAGCCGGCTCGTACACACGACGCGCGCGAACCTCCGGCATGGCGTCACCATCCTTAGCCCGATCGGTCCCGTTAGGCACGCGGATGCTCGGTGTCGAGCGGGACCGACTTGGCGCTGATCAGTCCGAAGGAGGTGATTTCGTCGGGCGTGACGGCGTTCAGTGCCCAATCGGTCAGCACCCGCATCCGGTTCCCTGACATGCTCCACAGGTGGTAGCCGTGGGTGATAGCGCTGGCCGGAGGCCCGGACAACGGCACGTGCAGCGGGTTCGCCGCCGCGGCCAGCCCGCCCAGGTCCACCAGGAAACCTAGGTCGCTGTGCTTGTACGGGGCAGCGGTACCGGCCCCGAGGGAGGCTGCGACGTTCCTGGCAACCTGACGTCCCTGCCGCTGCGCGTGCTGGGCCGTCATACCGCAAACCTGGCCGGGGCGGGTCACGTCGGGCACCGCCGCGCAGTCGCCGCAGGCATAGATATCGGGGGCTCCGGGTACCGCCATGTACTCATCGACCACCAGCCGACCCTTGCTGGTTTCCAGGTCCAGATCGTCCACCATCGGGTCGCCGCGGACGCCCACGCACCAGATCAGCGACCGGGTGGGCACATTCTCACCGGTAGACAGGTGTACCGAATCGGTCATGGCCTCGGTGACCGACTGCCCGGTGCGAACCTCGACACCGCGACGCCGCAGCACCCTGTCGGCCGTCCGGGACAGCCGCGGATCGAGTTCGGGCAGCAGCCGTGGCGCGGTATCCAGCAGCATCCACCGGATGGGCTGGCCGGCCAGGCCCGGCATCTGGCGGGCCAGGCGGGCTGTCAGCAGCTGGCCGTACGCGGTGACCTCAGTTCCGGTATAGCCAGCGCCAACGACCACGAACGTACAGCGGGCTTCGCGCTCGGCCGGGTCGGTAGCGGCCTGTGCCAGTTCGAGCTGGCGGGTGACATTGTCGCGCAGATAGCTAGCCTCGGCGATGGTGCGGAAGCCGTGTGCGTACTCGGCCACTCCGGGGATGGGCAGCAGCTTGTTGACGCTGCCTGCAGTCAGGATTACCCGGTCGTAACCGCATTCGCCGGATCCGCCGTCCGGGCTGGCCCAGCGCACTACCTTCTTTGCCGGATCGACGTGCTGCACGGTGCCGAGGATGAACCGGATATGCCGCAGCCGTCGCGGCAGCGACACCGTAATGTGCCGCGGCTCGAGAACGCCACCCGCGACCTGCGGCATCAGCGGAAGGTACAGGAAGTAATCGCTCGAGTTGATCACCACGATCTCGGTCGTGGCGCCAGCTCGCCGGGCCAGTTCGCGGGCGGCATTGAAGCCGGCGAAACCCGCCCCCACGATCACTACGCGGTGCTTTCTGCCGGACTCTGCCATCCTGCCCCCCGCCGGTCGTCCGTCCGGGCTGGCATACCCAGTGCGGGAAGGTGTGCCACACCGTGGCCAGGGTCTGCGCGGGCTATGGGCGATCGTCGCGGGCTTTGAGCTCCTGCTCGATCGACGCGACGAGGTCGGGATGCCTGCTCAGCCTGCGCAGGAAGTCAGCCGGAAGCCCTAGCTGGCGGCCCGCTTCCTCGAGCACCGGTCGCGTCATCTCGAGCGCCTGGGCCAGCACCTCGTCTCGCTCGTAGGACTGAGGTAGATCGGCCATGTCGAGATCAGCCGGGCGACGGAACGTCCCGTCCGGGGCCGGAAGCCACGCTGCGTCCCTGGCTGCCTCGCCGATGGGTGACAGCATGTGCTCGCGGCGGGCGTCGGCGAACTCCACGCGGTGGGACTTCTCAACGACGCCCGCGATGAGGTGACGGCCGGGAACAAGCAGCGCGTTCCAGATGAATTCCGAGCGAGCATGATTCGGGTTGCCGAGCGCGTAGTCCAGCCCGTCAATCGTTGCCGACGGATCGAAACCCGCCACGCCGCGTTCGTGCCAGGCGAAGTCGTCGGCAATGGTCACGTAGCCGAGTTCGTCGGCTGCGCGCGCGTCCGGCCGCACCGTCTCCCGGATCCCCATTCCGCGCAGCTGAGGCAGCCACGGACCGTAGACATCCGCCGCGAACCAGGCGTCAGGATTGCCGTCGAGATACGACTCCATCGCCTTCGTCCGCTGGTACAGATCGCCTGGCCGCATAAGCCGCTGCGCGCCAGTCGCCGCGCTCTCCCCCACGAGGAAGGTGGTCTCCCGCAGCTTCTCAAGGAGCCGCTCCCGGTTGGCCTGAGAAGCACCGTCAAGCGCGCGCGCGACTAGTTCGAGGTCGGCGTCGTGCTGGGCTGCATCCAGCTTCGCGACATCTGCGTCGTGATACCGGGGCAGCACGTAGTCCAGTACCTCAGCCACGACGTCGGGCTCGTCGAAGCCGAGCGCGGTGAGGAACTGCCGCGCGTCAGGTTGGGCTGCGATGGCCCTCCGGACCGATGCGGACCCCGTATCGGCGGGCCCCGGAAGATAGGCGGCTGGCCTGCCGCCCGCATCGAAAGGCGCTACCTGTGCCCCGTCTTCGAGCCGGATGATCGGCTTGGAGCGAGCTGGCCCGGCCGGATCGCCTCGATGCCTCGGCGCCTGCCACAACGTCGGGTGCTGGTAGAGGAACCAGTAGAAACTGACGAGCCACTGATCAGACCGGGCCGAGAGAAACTCGGCGCTGAGGCCGGTCACGACGGTTTCCGGCGTCACGTCCTCCATGCCTGCTACCTCGCGCAAGTACTGCCAGAGGACAGGCGTCGCGATCTCCGAGATCGCATCAGAGACGAAGGAGAGCGCGCCTTCCGCACCCCATAGCTCGCCCAGCAGATCTGGCGTCAGCAACTCGCGCAGGCCAGCTCCGCTGGCCAGCTTCAGCTGCCCGGCGTGGCGATACCCACCGTCAGCGGCGGGGATCATCTCGTCCTGACCGAGGGCCGCGCGCACAGACTCGAACAGTGCACGGAACATCGTCTCTGGCCCGAAACGAGCGGCGTCCAGTGGCAGTGCCTGCAGCACCTCGACGGTAAGAAGCCCGTCGTCCCGAAGTTCCGCCAGCACGTCAGCGAGCAGGCGGGCCGTCTCGCGGACCAGGGCCTGGTTCCAGTCGTCATGCTCGGGAACGTTGTCGCGCGCCGGCGTCGTCCGGTACGGGCCCTGGAGAACAAATCCGAGGAACGTCTCCTTTTGCGTCGGGAAGAACACGACGAGCGGTGATGACTCTCGTCTGATCAGCCGGTAAGAGTCAATATCGGGGCGCACCATGAAGGCGATCTCGACCCGCTGGGCCGGATGACCGAGGCCGTCCAGCGGCCGTTCCCAGACGAACCATTCCTCGTCGCCACGGCCGAGCGCCCGCCCGCTGGAGAGCGAGACTCGCCGGCCGGACTGGGCGCGTGCGGCCGAGGTCCGTGCCAGCACGACGTCCGCGGTCAGCAGCCCGCAGCACCGCAACCGCTCGATATTCCGCAAGAAGAGCAGCGTCTCGACGCCAATGTTGCCAAGCGCCTCGGAGATCTCCCGGACCGCGACGGCCGCGGGGACTTCGGGACGGTCGAAGGGCAATACGAACACTGTCCCGGCTTCGGGTTGGGCGAGCGGATCCACGGCGCAGGGCCGGACGTATTTCTCGATCCGGAAATTCTCGTCGCCACTGTAAATCCGGGGGCTGTCGGTGTACGCATAGACAGCTTTGAAGCCGATGCCGAACTGGCCGATCTGGGTCAGGTCATCCGCCTTAGTACCCTGACCCACGCCGCAGATGGCGCGGACGTCGGCAACCGTGAAGTCGCGCCCGTCATGCCTGACCTCCAGCCGATCGGCGAAGAGGGCGAACGTCAGGGCAGTCGCACCGGCATCCTCGGCATTCTGGATCAGCTCGAAGATAAAGTGCGTGCGCTCGCTATAGAGCTGACCGAGGAGCTCGAGCACGGCCGTGTCCCAGCCGTAGCGGGCAACATTCTCCGCCCGGATCTTGTCATAGTCAGCGGGCACGATCGCTCTCCGAGATCAGCAGGGTCGGCACCTCCCCAGAGCCCAGCGCCTGACGCGGACGCAGGACAGCCATCGTATCGGTCCGTCCTCACCGCCCCGGGCTATCGTGGCCCCTTGGAAGGAGCACCTATGTCATCGAGCTCGGAGCCAGAGCACCTGACCAACCACCACCGCACCACCCTCCGTCAGCTGTTCCAGCATCCCGTGAGCCACAACATTGAGTGGCACGCGGTCGTGTCTCTGCTGGCGGCTGTCGGGTCAGTGGTGGACCAGCACGACGGCAAGGTTGCCGTAACCATCGGGTCGGAAACCGAGTTCTTCGATCCCCCGCCGCATAAGGACATCGACACGCAGATGGTGGTTGACATCCGGCGACTACTGGCGCAAGCCGGCTACGAAGGTTGACCCCGGCGATACCTGTCCGCCCACTGCTCATTGAGGCTGTCTGCCAGACGCCGGTGCTGGGGGACGATCTCCAGGCCGGGTGGCGGCTCGAGCCCGAGGAAGTCGAGAACGGCTCTGGCGGCTCGGCCGATGATCCCCCATTGAGCAGCCCATGATCGTTCGCCGGGCTGCCGGAAGTAGGACTCCGGTCTGCCTGCGACTCCAGTCGACTGGAGCAACCCCGCACAACAGCTAACGCCGCGCACTCATAGCCGGCTACCGGCCCAGACTCAGCAGCCTGACGCCGCGAACCTAGGGTTGAGACCGGACCGCTGATGCGTAAAAGGGGGCGCAGGTATGAACTCAAGCACGACCAGCCGCCGTACGGCTGACCAGCCGTGTGTCGACTGTATCGATGCCTCAGTCGCCAGCCCTAAGCCAACGTGGCGGCTGTCCCGCCCGGTCGCATTCTGGCTGATTGCGTACACGTTCGCGGTCACGATGCTGGGCACAACCCTGCCAACTCCCCTATATGTGATCTATCAGGCTCAATTTCACTTCTCCACGAGCCTGATAACGCTGATCTTCGCGGTTTACGCGGTCGGCGTGCTTGCCGCGCTGCTGGCCGCCGGGCACACGTCCGACCAGGTCGGCCGGCGTCCCGTCCTGGCCGCGGCGATCGCGCTCAGCATCGCCTCGGCAGTGACGTTCATCCTCGCCCCCAGCGTCGGCTGGCTGTTCCTCGGGCGGCTGCTCTCTGGCCTGTCCGCCGGGCTGATCACCGGCACGGCCACCGCTGCCCTGACCGAGACGGCGCGGGCCGGCTCAGGACGCCGCGCGTCGCTCGTGTCAACGACGGCCAACATGGGCGGTCTGGGTCTCGGTCCGCTACTCGCTGGACTGCTGGCCCAGTACGCTCCCGAGCCGACGGTGCTGCCCTTCCTGGTCCAGCTCGGGCTCGTGGCGGTCGCGGGTTTCGGCCTCCTGTTCGTGCCCGAGACCGTCAGCCAGCGTTCTCCGCTGTCCCTCAGGTTCCGCGGCTTCGGCGTCCCGCAGGCGGGCAGGGCCGAGTTCATCGCGGCCGGGTTCGCTGGATTCGCGGCGTTCTCACTGCTCGGCCTTTTCAGCTCCCTCGTCCCGACGTTCCTCAGCGGCGTGCTGCATGACACCAGCCACGCGCTCGCCGGCACGGTGGTATTCCTGGCGTTTGCCGTCGGCACGATTACGCAGCTCGCGGCGTCTCGGCTGCCGAGCCGGCCGGTGATGCTGGCCGGGCTGACGGTATTCCTGGCTGCGCTCGCCCTGATCGTGGCCGGACTGTCCGCTGCCTCGTTGCCGTTGTTCCTGGCTGGCACGGTGGTCAGCGGACTGGCGATCGGCGCCGTCTTCATGGGCAGCCTGGCGGTCGCCAACCGGCTAGCTCCACCGGCAACCCGCGGGCAGGTTATTTCCACCTTTTTCGTATTCGCCTACGTCGGACTGACGGTGCCCGTGGTTGCAGTCGGATTCGGTGCACAGGCATTTGGCGACTTCCGCGCCACGCTCGTGTGCGCGATCGCACTCGCCGTCATCGCGCTCGGGTCGATGGCCAGCATCCGCCGATCCGGGGCATGATCCGTTCGCCCGCGCGCAGATCCTGCGCTCAGATTAGCCGCCGGCCCGCACACTATCTCGCGGCGGCCGCCACGGCATTTCTCTCCAAGGATCCCTGACCGGCCACGGGATCGACGCCCCGCACGCTGGCACTGGGCGTTGCCTCGAATAGCAGCAGCGCGACATCGTCGTCGAGTCGACGCCCCGTATGCGCGAGGAGCCGGCTGAGCAGCTCGTCGGCAGCTTGCTCCAGGTCGGGCCGACGGAGAGTATCGACGCACTCGTCTAGCCGGAAGAAGCGGCCGGCCCGGTCGCGTGCCTCCAGCAGCCCGTCGGTGTAGAAGATCAGCCTGTCGCCGACGCCCACCGTGAACGTGGATGGCCGGATGTCGGGATGCAGGCCCAGTGGCGTCGCGTACATAGCCGGAGACAGAGCCTGAAGTTTGCCGTCCGCCGTGAGCCGGAGCGGCGTCGGGTGCCCGCAGATGACCAGCTGAAGCCAGCCGCGCGGGTCATACTCGGCAAACAACGCAGTGACAAAGTCCTCATCTCCCGCCGCGCGCTCGACTGACCTGTCCACGACCCGGGCGATCTCAGCCAGCGACAGGCCTGGCTGATTGCAGGCATCCCGGAAGCTGGTCATGGCGACGCCCGCCAGGCGCACCGCCGGCAGACCTTTGCCGCGCGTATCTCCGACGAGCCAGCGTGAGCGGCCGCCTTCGGAGACGACCTCGAGCACGTCGCCGCCGACCTTTGCCTCCGCCGCCGCCGAGACATAACGCGAGGCTAGGCGTCCCGCGGCGACGGTGGCGGGCACAGCGCGCAGCAGCGCGCTCTGCGCCACCCTGGCCACAGCCCGCACCTGGCTAAGCCGCCGCTGAGCGGCGGTGCGCAGCGCGGAGTTGGCCACCGCGAACCCGGCCAGCAGCACGAGCACGCCCAGATGCGACGCAAGCATGCCTGGCCGCACGGGCTGATCCAGGATGAGCCCGAGGCCCAGCAGCATCGCCCATCCCGCCAGCACGGCGGTCATCCGCGGGAGCAGCACCAAGGAAGCGAGCAGCGGGCCGACGGCCAGCCACGGGACCGGGATCAGGCCTACGCCGGTGCGGTACATACCCACCGCTAGCGCGGCGATGGCCAGCCCTGCCGACAGCGCGACCACGCGTCGTGCCAGCATGCCCGGGCGCTGGGAGGGTCCGGATGCCTCGAGTGGGATGCCACGGCCGAAACGTGCCGCAGCCGATCGGGTTCTGGGTGCAGCGGCCGCTGCTGCCAGCGTGCTGTCTGTGCGCCTGCTCACTAGGCGGTCCCCTCTCCGCGCGCACAGCTGCGGGCCTCTCCGGCGCGCGCTAGCAGAGATGATGCCGGTCAGGCCCTACGGGCAGCTGAAGACAAGCTGAGGGCACGCTCACGACTGCCTGCTCGCAGCGCAGCCTCGTGCCCGGACGGGCGCTCCCCTCATCGAGTCTTGGCGACGATCTCGACGAGATTTCCATCTGGATCGCGCAGCAGAGCATTCCGGTTGCTATTGCCGGTATTGTGCGGGGGCTGAAGCACAGGCACCCCCGCGGCCACGAGTTCCTCGTAAGCGTTGTCGACATCGTCGGTCCACACAACCAGGACCATGGCCGGGCTGCCGGGTGCGGCCTCAACACCGTGCACCCGCTTGGCGGCCTCGACCGTGCCGAGGCCGATGGTGAATCCACTCAGTTGGAGCTCGACATGCTCAGGGATGCCATCGGCGGGGGTGCGGAACGTCTCGGCGAAGCCGAGCAGATCGCGGTAGAAGTGCAGCCCGGCTTCGATGTCGCGGGTGTAGAGATTCACCAGTCCTGTGACGCTGTTCACTAGCTCATCATGCATCGACAGCGAAGGCCGCGTCGGCAACCATGGCAGACATGGATCCGGTGAACATCGACACGATGCTGGCACGCTTCACTGACCACTGGTTGCCGAAGAAGATCGCGCAGATCAACGACTATGACGTGCGGATCGTGAAGATTCAGGGCGACTTCACCTGGCACAAGCACGACGACACCGACGAGCTCTTCCTGGTCCTGAGCGGCGAGATGACCATCCAGATGCGTGATCGCAATGTCATCCTCGGGCCTGGCGAGCTCTTCGTGGTCCCGCGCGGGTCCGAGCACTGCCCGCGCGCCGACATCGAAACCGCGGTGCTCCTGCTCGAGCCCAGCAGCGTCGTCAACACCGGCGACGCTGGCGGCGAGCTCACCGCGGACGTGGAAACGCTGACCTAACCCTGTGCGGAGCTAGCGTCACATCACCTCCGGTGGGTGATGCCATTGGCGGAAGCGCAACGCAGAGTGAGGGTAAACGAGGCAACGGGGGAAT
The DNA here is from genome assembly GCA_035484155.1 of Streptosporangiaceae bacterium. Classification (GTDB taxonomy): domain Bacteria; phylum Actinomycetota; class Actinomycetes; order Streptosporangiales; family Streptosporangiaceae; genus JAJYUU01. The sequence continues at coordinate 21,170 of DATHPF010000077.1, read as the reverse complement.
CGCTCGATGGGATGGATCTTCGGGATCATCTACTTCCTGCTGCTGGTCACGCTGGGCGTCGTGTCACTGCGGAAGGGCCACTGGGTCATGTTCATCGTGGGATTGTTTATCCCGCTTTTCTGGATCATCGGCGCGATCATGCCACGCAGGATGGCCCGAATGTGAGGCCCGAATGTGAGACTCTGCGGCCGCCTGGCTTTACTGCACCGTGACAGCCGGGTTGAGCCGGACAAGCCGCGCCGGGTTGGTCTCGTCGAGTTCGGCGACGGCTTCTCGTGACTTAACGAAGTCGGAGAATGAGCGGTAGCCGAGGGCCTTCTCGCTGAACGACGGGTCCATGCGCTTCATCTGGCTCTTCACGGCGGAGCTATGCAGCCAGTCAGAGTCGTCCTTTTCCTGGCCGAGTCGCAGTGCTCGCTCCAGGAGCCTCGTCGCCACTTCCTGCGGGTCCTCGGAATCGAGATCATCAGGCTCGTCGCTCACTGCGGTCTCCGCCCGCCTGGTACGTCGCGAGCCACGGGCGGACGCCGCGCTGGCCGGCTCGTCAGGCTCGGGCTCTCCGCCGCCGGCTGGTGCGGCCCCCGGCGGGGTGGCATCGGTCAGCGTGATGCCCGCGAGGCCGTCATACGTGACGAATTCGTCGCAGGCCGCAGCGAGCGATCTGCTGCTCGACCCGGCGACCCCGACGCCCACGACGTAACGGCCCAGGCGCCTGCACCGCTGCGCGAGGGCGATGTAGTCAGAGTCTCCGGCCACGATCACCATGTGAGTCAGGTCGGGCAGCCGGAACATGTCCTCGACCGCATCGACGGCCAGCCGGATGTCGGCGCCGTTCTTGGCGTAGGCGGCGGTAGGGAACAGCTGCACCAGGTCCACCGCGCGACTGACGAGCTGGCCTCGGTAGTCGGCGTTCACGGGGGCAGACCAGTCTGCGTACGCGCGGGTGAGCACGAGGGTGCCAAACGACGATGCGAAGTCGATCACTGCGCCGACGTCCACGGTAGCCCGCCGGAGCCTGTCGGCGACGTCCGGATCGGCTGGCCGGTCTGACCTGTTGAACCCGCGGACCTTGTCGCGCTGGAACTGACCTCGGCCATGGACCTGGTCGTAGCGCGAGATCACGATGTTGTCGAAATCGATGTAGACCGCGACGCGGGCGCCGCCGGGATCGTTCATGACCGCTCCTCTCCTGGGTCGCCCGCGCCGGGACTCGTGATCTCCACTGTCGCACAAGGCCCGGCTCGCGAGGCAAATCTACGGGTGCAGAGAGCAAGCCCGTTCCCGTTCTTGTCGCTGTGCTCGAGACGCGAGCCTGCGCCATCCTACGGATGCGGACCGGGGCTCACCGGCGTGCTTCTCTCCCGCTGGTGATAGCCAGCGGTCATGCCGCCGTCGACGAGCAGCGTCGTCCCGGTGATGAAGTCCGTCTCGTCGCTTGCGTAGAACACGGCCGCGGCGGCGACGTCGCTCGCCTGGCCGATCCGGCCGATCGGCGGCAACGGCCAGGTACCGCTCTCGGGCCGGTCCTGCTCCCCTGGCGGTGCCATGTGCCGCATTCCTGGCCAGGTGTCGCCCGGGCACAGCACGTTCGAGCGCACGCCGTCTGGGCCGCCCTCTAGCGCCAGCATCTTGCTGAGCATCACCACGGCCGCCTTGGACACTGAGTACAGCCCGATGGACTCTTCACCCCAGATTCCGGCGTCCGAGGCGATGTGGATCATGGCGCCGCCGCGGCGGGCCAGGTGCGGATAGGCGGCCTGCGCGTAGAGGAAGTAGCCACGCACGTTCACGTTCATCACCTGGTCGTAGTCGGCGAGAGGCGTATTCAGCAAGCTCGCCTCGACCCCAACGCCGGCGTTGTTGACCAGGACATCGAGAGAACCTAGCCGCTCCACGGCGGCGTCCACGGACCTGGCTACGGCGGCCGGATCGCCGGCGTCAGCGATGAGGAACCAGGAACGGCCCGATCCTGCGAGCGCAGCCTCAGCCTGCTCGCCCACGTCCTTATTCCGCCCGGTCACGACGACCGTCGCGCCCTCACGCAGGAATCTCTCGGCGATCGCGAAGCCGATCCCCGTCGTGCCGCCCGTCACCAGCGCCCGCTTGCCTGCCAGCCGTCCTGCGCCATCGGTCTCATCCGTCATGCGCCACTGCCTTCCGCCGATACTGCCTTCCGCCGATGAGGTTATTTGTCCCAGGGAAGGTCTAGCATCCGCCGGTGCGCCCCGTGCCGGGTGGAGGCGGCCGGAGTCCGGTCGGTAGCGTGGTTCCCCGGGGATGTTCAAGCGGGGGGTTTGAATGGCAGTACTGGTCAGGTTGGTCGTCCCGGCCATGGATGCGGCTGCTTACGATCGGGTCTCGGAGTTTCTCGGTGAACTAATGAAGAAGCAGTCAGGCTTCATCATCCACGTTGGCTATCCGAGCCCAAGCGGGTTCCAAGTCGAGGAGGTATGGCAGACCCAACGCCAGTTCGACAACTGGTTCACTCATTACGTCAAGCCGAACGTGCCCGCTGTGCAGCACGAGGTGATCGAACTCCACGCGCTCGTGCAGCCGTAGGATCGTCGTCGTCGGCCCGCAGGAGAACGCCAGGGTTGAGCAACCCGAGCGGATCGAAGGCGGCCTTGATCGCTCGCATGACGTCGATCTCCGCCCGACTGCGGGACAGGTCCAGCCAGCGCGCCTTGGCCCGGCCGATGCCGTGCTCCGAGCTTATCGAGCCGCCGAGGCTCGACACCAGGGACAGCACCGCGACGGTGACCGCCTCGGCGTCGCGTGCTCCGAGGACATTGACATGCAAGTTCGCTTCGGCGAGATGGCCGAAGAGCACGAGCTGCGTGGTTGGCTCGCCCGTGGTTGGCTCGCCCGTGGTTGGTTCGACCGCGGCAACCGCGCCGGGTAGGCGGTCCACTAGTTCCGCGAGCCGGACCAGGGGAACCGACACGTCCAGTTTGACGGGCACGCCGACGGAGTTGATCGCCTCGGTATGCCGTTCGCGTAGCGCCCACAACTGGGCCCGGTCGGCCGCCGACGACGCGACAGTGGCATCGAGCACCTGCTCGCACCTTTCGAGCACAGCGAGCAAGTCGTCGACCGGATCGGACTCGCCCGCGACCTCGACCAGAACGTATGCCTTGCCGGTGCCTTCCATCGGTACCCGCAACCCAGTGATCCTCGCGACAAGCGCAAGGCCCGAGGGGAAACAGAGCTCGGCCGCGCTGAGACCTGGCAATTGTGATCGCAGGGCAGCCAGCAGCCCGACGGCCTCGGCGGTCCCACGCACCGCTATCAGCGCGACGGCACGCTCGCGGTCGGCCGGGACCAGGCGCAGCCTGAGCCGGGTCAAGACGGCAAGGGTGCCCTCCGACCCGGCCAGCAGGTGACTGAAGTCGTAGCCGGTGTTGTCTTTCGCCAGCCCATCGAGCCGGGTGATGATCCGGCCGTCGACCAGGGCGGCCTCGACCCCGGCGACCTGATCGCGCATGCTCCCGTAGCGCAGCACCCGGATGCCGCCGGCGTTGGTGGCGACCATGCCGCCGACTGTCGCTGAATCCCGCGCGGCGAGATCGACGCCGAAGTCCAGCCCGGCTGCCCGTGCATGTGCCGTCAGCGCGGCCAGTGTCACGCCGGCTCCCGCGGTGACCTGCCGGGTGACCTGAGAAATCTCGGTCAGCTCGGTGAGACGAGTCGTCAGCAGGACCACGGGCGGGTTCTCGGCTGGGCCCGGCGGGGGGACGCTGCCGCCGACCAGACCCGTCCTGCCGCCCTGAACGACGACCGGGACGCCCGCGTCAGCGCACGCCGCAAGTACCTGCGCGACTTGCGCGGTATCCGCCGGACGCGCCACGGCGCGCGACGGGCCAGCGAAGCGACCGGTCCAGTCGGTCTCGTAAGAGGCGCGCAGATCGCGGTCAAGGAGGACGTGCTCGGACCCGACAGCCGTCCGCAGCGCCGCCTCCAGCGTCAAGACAGGACCCGCAGGCGGACCGTCGGGCTCATTTCCCTGAGCCGCTCGACGACCGCCTCCGGATAGTCGATGGCGATGTCGGTCAGCGCATAGCCGAGGTCGCCGCGAGTACCGAGCAGCTGAGCCTCAACATTCACGTCGTGCGCGGCCAGCACCGAGTTGATCTCCGCCATCACGCCGGGCACGTTTCGGTGGACATGTGCCAGCCGGTGCGTGCCGGTGGCCGGCGGCAAGGCGACCTGGGGCAGGTTCACCGACAGTGACGTGGCTCCATCGGCGACGAAATCGGCGAGCTTCGTGCCGACAAAGGCCCCGATGTCAGCCTGTGCCTCCTCGGTCGATCCGCCGATGTGCGGAGTGAGGATCACATTCGGCAGGCCTCGCAGGACCGACTGGAACTCCTCACCAGCCGCCCGCGGCTCGTCGCGGAAGACGTCGACGGCCGCGCCGGCCAGGTGCCCGGACAGCAGATGACGACGTAGCGCGTCGTGATCGATCACGAAGCCGCGGCACAGGTTGAGGAACAGGGCTCCGGGCCGCATCCGGCTGAACTCCTTCTCGCCGAAGAACGAGCTATTGGAGGGGCGGCCATCCACGTGCAGGCTGACGACGTCAGCGACCTCGAGGAGCTCTTCGAGGCTCACGCAGCGCCGCGCGTTCCCGAGAGCGAGCTTGTCAGCGGTGTCGTAGAAAACGACCCGCAGTCCGAGCGCCTCGCTGACGACCGACAACTGCGCGCCGATGTTCCCGTAGCCCACGATGCCCAGGGTGCGGCCGCGGACCTCGTGTGCTCCGCTGGCCGATTTGTCCCAGACGCCCGCATGCATGCCGCGATCCTTCTCGGTCAGCCGGCGGGTTAGCCCGATGATCTCGGCCAGCGTCAGCTCGACCACGCTCCGCGTGTTCGAGTACGGCGCGTTGAAGACGGCGATGCCGAGCGCTGAGGCCGCAGCCAGGTCGATCTGATCGGTACCGATGCAGAACGCCCCGACCGCGAGAAGGTCCGGCGCCGCAGCGAGCACGTCAGCGCTGAGCTGGGTCTTGGATCGGATGCCGAGCAGTCCGACACCCTTCAGCGCGTCGGCAAGCTCGGCCTCGCCAAGGGCGGACCGCCGCTCCGTGACCTCCAGTCCGGCATCATCGAGCAGCCGGACAGCCTCTTGGTGGATGTTCTCCAGGAGCAAAGCCTTCACTGGCCCAGGCTAACGGACGCCGCATCCGTCTAAGCCTGGTGGTCGCCGCCGCCGATCAGGTCGAGGCCTGCGGGGCGCGGGCCGATTCGGGCGCCGTCCCATTGACCGTCGCCGACACCGTCGCCTGTGCCGCCGCCGGCGCGAGCGCCTCGCTGGTCTCCACGCCGGCCGCCGGCGCGGGCCCGGCGGATGACCACTTCTTCAGCTCGACCTGCGGGATGAGCCAGGTCGCGAGGAACGCAAGCGCCGCGATCGGGACGGCCACGATGAAGACCGTCTGGATCGACTCGGCGTAACCGGCGACGAAGCCCGCGTGCACAGCCGCAGGCAGGTGCGATAGCAGGGCCGGGGTGGCGTCCGCGCTGGAGAATCCGGCCGGCAGGTGCACGCCGTGCAGGTGCTTGGTCAGGTTGCCGATGAGGACGTTGGAGAAGATGGCACCGAAGATCGCGGTTCCGAAGGAGCCGCCGATCGACCGGAAGAATGTCGCTCCTGACGTCGCGACGCCGAGCTCGGAGTGGGGCACGGAGTTCTGCACGATGATCACGAGGACCTGCATCACGCCGCCGATGCCCATGCCGAGCACGAGCATGTACAGCGAATCCTGCACGGACGAGGTGGCGACCCCCATCAGCGACAGCAGGTACAGGCCGAGCGTGGTCGCCCCGGCTCCGGCGATCGGCCAGAACCTGTACCTCCCGGTCCTGCTGATGAGCTGGCCCGATCCGATCGAGACCACGAGCAGCCCGGCCATGAGCGGCAGCAACTGAACGCCAGACAGCGTCGGCGATACGCCGCGCACAACCTGGAAGAACGCCGGCAGATAGGTAATGGCGCCGAACATCGCGAAGCCGATGATGAAGCCGACGACGCTCGTCACGGAGAACGCGCGCAGCCGGAACAGATGCAGCGGCAGCACCGGCTCCTTGGCCCTGCGCTCGACGAGCACGAACACGCCGACCAGGGCGACTCCGCACGCACCCAGGATCCAGATGGGCGCCGACCCCCAGGCGTAGGTCGTGCCGCCCAGGCTCGTTAGCAGGATGAACGACGTCGCGGCCAGTGCCAGGACGATGCTGCCGATGTAGTCGATGACGTGGTGTACCCGGCTCAGCTTGCCCGGCACCTGGCTGGCGACCACGATCAGCGCGACGACGCCGATCGGGACGTTGATGTAGAAGATCCACCGCCAGGTCAGGTCGTCCACGAAAACGCCGCCGAGCAGCGGGCCGATAATGCTGGCCACGCCGAAGACCGCGCCGAAGAGCCCCACGTACCGGCCGCGCTCCCTGGGCGAGACGATGTCGCCGACGATCGCCTGGGCGCCCACCATCAGGCCGCCGCTACCCAGGCCCTGAATGGCGCGGAACGCGATGAGCTCGACCATCGAGTGACTGAGGCCCGACAGGACCGACCCCACGAGGAAGATCACGATCGCGGCCTGGAAAAAGATCTTGCGGCCGTACTGGTCGCCGAGCTTGCCCCACAGCGGTGTCGACACGGTGGTCGCCAGCAGATACGCGGTGATGACCCAGGCGATGTGCGAGCCGCCCTTAAGGTCACCGACGATCGTCGGGAGGGCGGTAGAGACGATCGTCTGGTCGAGCGCAGCGAGGAGCATGCCGAGCATGAGCGCGCCGATAATGAGCAGGATCGAGCGGTGGCTGAGACCGGGCAGGGCCCCGTTCCCGTCGCCGGTCCCGTCCTGGCTCGCGCCTATCGCGGCCCCGGCGGTCCCGTCGACCTGCGGCGAGCTTCCCCCTGCCGAGGGGCTGGACACGCTCATGTGCTGTGGTCCTTTCTGTCGTGCGGGGAGAAGGCTTGCGCGGAGGCCGGCTGGTGCGGAGGACTTCGCAACGCGCAGTCCTCGGGGAACCCGTCGGCCATCGCCTGGTAGGCGGCGCCGACGAGGCTGTCCAGCGGCACGGCGCCGCCGGAGGCAGCCCAGAACGACATCGTCGCCCTGAGCACGCCGGTGGCCGCGCTCGCCAGCAGCGTCGGATAAGCATCGCGACTCGGATCGGCGCCGAGCCGTTCGGCGAGGCCAGCGGCGATTCCCGCCTCCACCTGCGCCATATGCGCCGCCTGCGCCGCCCGTAGCTGGGGATCGGCGTGCGCGGCTTTCATCTGCCTGACCCACCGGGTCGGGTCGCCGCCCAGGGCAGCGAGGCTTTCGGCCACGTTGCGCGCGTACTCGGACAGCACCTCGCGCAGTACCTCAAGCGCGGAGCTGCCTGGCAGGTCATGGACCAGGCGCGCGCGCAGTTGTTCGGCCCGGTCAGGTTCGCCGCCGAATAGCACCGCTTCCTTGGAAGGGAAGTAGTTGAAGAAGGTTCGCGGCGCGACATCTGCCGCGGCGGCGATGTCCTCCACCGTGACATGCGAGAAGCCGCGCTCGGCGATCAGGTCGAGAGCGGCCCGGCGGATACCCAGGCGGGTAGCCAGCTTCTTACGCTCCCGCAGCGACGCGGGGGTCGCCGACGCAGCGGCGGTCGCGGATGGCGATGTCATGGTGCACTCAGTATAACATTGCACAGGAGTCAATGTTGCGGCCGCTGCAACAATATGCCGGCCGCGCTGCGACCACGTCCTCGAGCGGGCGCGCGCCCGCGCTCGCGCGCCCTATGGTCAGCGCCAGAAGGGATTGACAGGGGCCGTCTCGAACAGCGGATTCGGCTCAACTTGCTGCACAATCTCTGTCCTGTCCTCCCGCGGATGGCTGTCTCGAATGTGCTCATCCCACCACTCGTCGACCGCGTCCCGCTGGATGGGCCAGTCCTGGTCGGGGATGTGCGTGCGGGCGCCGCACGAACCGCACGTTACTTGTCTCGCTGCCATGGCCGTGACCATAGCGCCGCTCGCCGACGCGCGAGCAACGGTATCCGGAATCTGATATCACTTTTTCAATCGCCACGTCCTGGGTATGCCGTCGCGGACGCGGCCCAAACAGGCCCACATGAATCTCTGGGGGGAGGACGCACAGTTGTCCCCGGCTCTAGCCATTGGGCTGGCCATCGCTGCAGCGGTGGTCTTCGGCATAGCGTCCGTAGCGGATCAGCGGAGCACCAAGCGCGTGAAGCGCCGCGGACCTCTGTCGCCGCGGATCTTCCTTGATCTCATGCGGCAGCCGCTGTGGCTGGCGTCGATCGGCGGGACGGTGATCGGCTTCGCCCTCCAGGTCCTCGCGCTCAGATTCGGGCCGCTGGCGCTCGTCGAGCCGCTCCTGGTCTGCGATCTGATCTTCGCCGTTCTCATCAATGCCTACCTGCGCGGCGTCTGGGATTCCATCTTGCTTGGCGGCGTCATCGCCACCGCCGTCGGCGTCGCCGGTTTCCTGGTCATCGCGAGGCCGACCAACGGGGTGGGCACCGTCGCATTCCACGTTGTCCTGCCGCTCGCGGTCGGCCTGGCTGTCGCGGTCGTCGGCTGCCTGGTCGTAGCCCGGCGCAGCGACAGCCTGCGGCCGCTTGCCCTGGCCCTGGCGTGCGGGATCAACTACGGGGTCGCCGCCTTCCTGGTGAAGCTCATAGTCTCCGATGTCAGCGGCGGCCTTGTCGGGCTACTCACTAACTGGCCTATCTACGCCCTGGCCGTAGTCGGACCGCTCGGCTTCCTGCTGAACGAGAATGCTTTCCAGCAGGGGACGCTGATCGCGCCCGTACTCGCGATCATCACCGTCTGCGATCCGCTCATCTCCATCGCCCTAGCCGCCCTCTGGCTGAACGAGAAGCTCAATAGCTCTCCCGCCGGGATCGCCGGCGAGATCATCTTCCTGGCGGTAATGACGGTGGGGATCGTGATAACGGCGCACCGGGCGCCGCACGTCGCTCCCCCCACGAAGGAGCCTCGCGCAGCGAAGCAGCCTGACGCGTTATCGCTGCCACCACCCCGGCAAGCAGGAAGCGGAGGGGCATGACTGCTTCGAGCGGTCTGACCGGGCAGCAGCGCACCCGGCTGGGCCAGATCTGGCAGCGCGAGGAGGCAGAGTTCCGGGCGCGGAATCCGAGATCGCTCGCTATCGCTTCGACGGCGCGCGCCAGCATGCCCAACGGCGTGCCGATGGCGTGGATGGCCGGTTTCTACCGCACCTCACCGCTCTGGGTGTCGCACGGTGAGGGCGCGACCTTCACTGATGTCGACGGCAACGCCTACGTCGACTTCAATGTGGGCGATATGTCAACAGTTCTCGGCTATGCCCATCCTCGCCTCACCGAGGTCATCGCCCAGCAGGCCGCGCGCGGCATCCAGATGTTCCTCCCGGTCGAATCCGCGCTGGCGGTGTGCGAGCAGCTGACATTGCGATTCAGGCTGCCGATGTGGCAGTTCACGATCTCAGCATCAACGGCCAACGCCGAGGCACTCCGTATCGCTCGTGTGGCTACCGGCCGACAGGGAGTCCTGATGTTCGGCGGCAAGTTCCACGGCATGCTCGACGAGACTCTATGGTCGGACGACGGCGCCGGGCTGATGCCGGAGGCTATAGGCGTGGGCCAGGCGGCTCCCGAAGACCTGGTCGTGGTCGACTTCAATGACCTCGACGCCGTCGATCGTGCCCTCGGCCGGGGACGGACGGCTGCGGTCCTGACCGAAGGCGTCCTGACGAATCACGGCACTGTGCTGCCCGACCCGGGCTTCCTGGCCGGTCTCCGGGAGGCCTGCGCGCGGCACGGCACCTTGCTGATACTGGACGAGACGCATACCCAGTTCGATGTCTACGGCGGCACCGTCACCCACTACAACGTCACACCGGACATCGTCACCGGAGGCAAGGGCATCGCCGGCGGCATTCCTATCGGCGTCTACGGCATGACGAGGGACCTGGCCGCTCTCGTCGAGCAGAATCTCGGCGATGAGGCCGGGAACGAAATCGGGATCGCGCTGGGCGGTACGTTGTTCGCCAATGCCCTATCGCTGGCCTGCGCCGAGGTCGTGCTCACGGAGCTCATGACTCCAGCCGAGCACGACCGCATCGCTGGTCTCGGCTCGCGCCTGGCTGACGGCATCGAGGACGCAGCGCGCGAGCACGGACTCGACTGGCGGGCGCACCGATTCGGAGCACGCAGCGGCTACTGCCTCCAGCCCGAGCTGCCGCGTACCGCACGGGAGGCCGACGCGAGCCTCGACCCGCTGTTCGCCGACACACGCCGCGCTTACTTCGCCAACCGCGGCGTATGGGAGGCCATCTCGACGTCAGGACCGCATGCCGGTTTTGCGCATGTGGCCGCCGACGTCGATGTCTACCTGGGTGTCCTCGATGACTTCCTGAGCGAGATGCGGTTAGCGTAAAAAAGCCGCAAACCACGCCTTCGCTTAGCCGGCTCAGCTCGTTGTCAGTGGCATGGGCCATCATCGGCCTAGAGGCTCGCGAGACGTCATGAGGAGCAATAGGCCATGTCCGCCGACCCGCAGCAGCGATCGCGCAAGTTGTCGCCGCGCGCAGCTGCGCTCGAACTGGCCGAGCGCGACCCGGTGCTCGCGCGGCTCGTCGGCGAGGCTGGCCTGCCATCGTTTCCGGTGCCGACCGAGACGCATTTTGCCACGCTTGTGCGCGCGATCACGTACCAGCAACTGGCGGGCAATGCAGCACGGGCTATCCACGGCCGCCTGATCACCGCGCTCGGTGACGAGGTCGCCCCGGAGCGCCTGCTCGAACTCTCGGACGAGGCGCTTCGCGGCGCCGGCCTATCGGCCAACAAGACCGCCTCGCTGCGAGACCTGTCCGCCAAGGTGCTCGACGGTACGGTCGTGCTGGAGCCGCGTCGGCTGGCGCGCCTCAGTGATGCTGAGATCGCCGCACGCCTCATGAGCGTGCGCGGCATCGGTCAGTGGACCGCTGAGATCTTCCTCATGTTCCAGCTACGGCGCCCGGACGTCTGGCCCACGGGAGATCTCGGCGTCCGGCGCGGCTACGGCCTGGCCTGGAACGTTGCAATGCCGACTGCCAAGGAGCTCGACCTGCTCGGCGAGCCGTATCACCCGCATCGCAGCGTCGTCGCCTGGTATTGCTGGCGGGCGGTTGACCTGTATGCACCGCGCACCGGGGCCGCCGACGGGCCAGGCGCCGTCCCCCTGTGATGGGCGACGCTGTGATGGGCGACGCTGTGATGGGCGCCGGCGCTAGCAGCCACCAGGCGGACCCGGTACGCCCGGCCCCGCCGACGGCTGGTCCACCATGCCGCCTGTAGTCGTCCGGACCTCACCACCCAGGTGCACGACGTACCAGTGGCCGCGCCAGGAGATGAGGGTGGAGATACCGAACGACATCAGCTGGCCGCCGACGCGGTAGACCAGGCGCGCGCCGGCGACGTGCCAGTAGCCGACGCCGTTGGAGCAGACGCCGGGGCTGATCCAGTCGGCTTCTTCCTCGGGCACGACGACGCGCACCAGCGTGGCCTGCCGGGCAGCCTGGCCGCCGATCAGGTCGTGCGCGGCGATCACGTCAGCCCTGAACTCCGCGACAAGACGGCCCTGCCAGTCGGCGGCCGGATCGGCGATGGCCTTGACCTGCTCATAGGCGAGCAACGGGAAGAAGGCTGGCATGGCGAGGTCGGGCTGGCCTGACACTACCCCGGCCCACAGGTCGGTCATCTCGGCCTGGAACATCGCGCTGCGGGCTGGCGGCAGCGTGCCGGTCTGATGCTGGCCGGCCCCGGCCGCCGGCACGCTGACGACCAGCGGCCACGGTGATGCCGACGCGCTAGGGCTGGTCGTCGGGGACGCGCTGCCCGGAGCCGCCTTGACCGCATGGGTCGCGGGAGCTGCCGGCTTGGCGCCACCTGCGGCCGCTGACCCCGTGCAGCCGCACAGCGCAGCCGCCACCGCTGCGATCGCGACGACCGCGGCCAGCAGGCTCAGCCGCCCCCTCCCCCTCATGGCCAGCATGCTAAGCCGCCGACACCGCCGCCGCAGGGCCGGCCACGGCGTTCCTCCACGGTTACGAGCACCCAGCTCAGGGCAACTGACCTAAAGGCGCCCAGGAAGTCCGAGCGCGGAGAGGACGGCGCCACGTGGATCTCGGCTTGACCGGAAAGGTCGCCGTCGTGACCGGCGCGAGCAAGGGCATCGGGCTGGCCATCGTGCGCGGCCTTGCCGCGGATGGCGCGCATGTCTTTGCCGGCGCCCGCACATCGTCGGAGGCGCTGGACGAACTGGTGCAGGCCGGCCAGGTGCACTCGGTTCAGGTCAACCTGACCGATCCCAGCGGACCGGCCAGGCTGATTGCACAGGCTGGCGAGCAGATCGACATCCTGGTGAACAACGTCGGCGGTGCTCCCCCAAGGACCGGCGGTTTCCTGAGCATCACTGACGATGACTGGCTGTCCACGATGACCGTCAATTTCATGGCGGCGGTGCGGACTACGCGCGCTGCGCTGCCCGCCATGCTCGCCGCAGGACAGGGGTCGATCGTCAACACCGGGTCGGTGAACTCCTACCTGCCTGATCCCGCGGTCATGGACTACGGCGCGGCCAAGGCGGCGCTGGCTAACTTCGCCAAGGCGCTGTCGAAGGAGGTCGGGCCGCACGGCATCCGGGTCAATTCCGTGAGCCCCGGCCCCGTCGCCACCGATCTCTGGCTCGGCGCCGGCGGCGTGGCTGCAACAGTCGGCGCGGCGACCGGGGCCGACCCGAACGACGTCGCCGGTCAGGCGGCGAGCCAGATGGTGACGGGCCGCTTCACGACGCCCGAGGAGGTGGCCGACCTGGTGCTCTTCCTCGCTAGCGAGCGGGCAGCCAACATCACGGGCGCCAACTTCGCCATCGACGGCGGCCTCGTGCAGACTTTGTGAGTTATGACCTGCATGACCGGCTGATGATGAATACGCCTTCAGCGAATCGGGCGCAGATCGCAGGTGGTCAGGGGCCTGCAGCCACCGCCAGCGCGAGGGTGTGCACGCGCAGAACTTACGATGGGCGGATGGAAGACGCACCGGCAGCACCGGCAGAGTCTCGCGACAATCCAGCAGCGTCGACACCGCAGGCGCCGGAACCTCGCTCGCGCCCGGCGATCGTGACCGTGGACGACGATCCGGATGTCTCCCGCGCTGTCGCCAGGGATCTGCGCCGCCGCTATGGCGAGCAGCACCGGATCGTGCGCGCCGAGTCAGGCGAGGCGGGGCTCGACGCACTGCGGCAGATGAAACTGCGCGGCGACCTGGTCGCGGTCATCCTGGCCGACTACCGGATGCCGGAGCTCAACGGCATCGAGTTCCTCGAGCGCGCCATGGACATCTACCCGGGCGCGCGCCGTGCGTTGCTGACCGCATACGCCGACACCGGCGCTGCGATCGACGCCATCAACGTGGTTGATCTCGACTACTACCTGCTCAAGCCGTGGGACCCGCCCGAGGAGAAGCTGTATCCGGTGGTGGACTCGCTGCTGGAGACCTGGCTGTCGTCGGACCACCGGCCCGTGCCTGAGACCAAGCTCATCGGGCACCGCTGGTCGGCGCCCTCGTCCGACGCACGCGAGTTCCTCGCCCGCAATCAAGTGCCCTATCGCTGGTATGCCTCCGACGAGCCGGAAGGGCGCCGGCTCCTGGAAGCGGCGGGCCAGGACGGAGAGACGCTGCCCGTCATCATCGCCCCCGACGGGACAGTGCTCGTCGAGCCGTCCGAGCCGGAGCTGGCGAATCACGTCGGCCTGGCCACCAACCCGTCTACCGACTTCTATGACCTGATCGTCATCGGCGGCGGTCCGGCCGGTCTCGGCGCGGCTGTCTACGGCGCGTCCGAGGGACTGCGGACCGTGCTCGTCGAGCGAACCGCCACCGGCGGTCAGGCCGGCCAGAGCTCGCGGATCGAGAACTACCTTGGCTTCCCCGACGGCGTCTCTGGCGCGCAGCTCACCGACCGGGCGCGCCGGCAGGCCGCGAAGTTCGGCGCCGAGATCCTCACCACGCGCGAGGTCGTCGGACTGGAGATCAACGGGTCGGCCCGGACGATCCGCTTCGCCGACGGCACCGCGATCAGCGCGCACACCGTGATCCTCGCAACCGGCGTCGCCTACCGGCAGCTCACTGGACCCGGCGTAGCCGACCTCACTGGCCGCGGCGTCTACTACGGATCCGCGCTCACGGAGGCGACAAGCTGCATCGATCAGGACATTTTCATCGTCGGCGGTGCCAACTCCGCCGGACAGGCGGCGGTCTATCTCGCCAAGCACGCCCGCTCGGTGACCATCCTCGTGCGCGCGCCCTCGCTGACCAAGTCGATGTCGCACTACCTGATCGAGCAGGTCGACAACGTCCCGGCCATCAAGGTTCGGACCTGCACCGAGGTACTAGAGGCACACGGGACTGATCACCTGGAGCAGGTGACGCTACGCGACAGCAACACGGGCGAGACACAGACGGTCGATGCGCAGTACCTGTTCGTCTTCATCGGCGCCGCGCCGCTCACCGACTGGCTCGCCGACATCGTCACACGTGACGATCACGGCTTTGTGACGACCGGGCCCGATCTGGTCGTCGGCGGGCAACTGCCGGCCGGCTGGCCGCTTGACCGCGCGCCGTATCACCTGGAGACCAGCGTGCCGGGCGTCTTCGTGGCCGGGGACGTGCGCGCCGAATCGGCGAAGCGAGTCGCCTCCGCCGTCGGCGAGGGCGCGATGGCGGTCATGCTGGTACATCGCTACCTGGAGAAGCTATGAGTACCGACGCCACAGCCAGCGCCGCACCGCCGAGCGCCGCAGCATCGAGCGCCCCGGCATCGGCCGCGCCTGCATCGGGCACCCCGACATCCGGCACCACCGCATCGGACGCGGCAGTCTCGAGCAGCGATGCTCGGTGCAGCGCGGACGAGCTGCGCAAGCTGTTCCTGTTCGAGAAACTGTCAGACGACCAGCTCGGCTGGCTGTGTCGCGAAGGCCGCGTCATCGTCGCTGAGCCGGGCCGCGTCTACGCCGAAGGCGACCCGGCCACGGCGCTGTACGTGCTGCTATCAGGCACGGTCGTGCTGTCTCGCCAGATTGGCGCCGACGACATCGAGACGAGCAGGACGTCGAGCCCTGGCGTGTATTCCGGTGCGTTCTACGCCTACCTCGGCAACCGCGTGGCCCAGGTATACAACAACTCGATGCGGGTGACCGAGCGCTCGCGTTTCTTCGTGCTCGACGCCGCCAGGTTCGCGCAGCTGATGAACGACTGGTTCCCGATGGCAGTGCACCTGCTGGAAGGCCTCTTCTTCGGCATCAAGAACACGCAGGAAGCCATCGGGCAGCGCGAGCGGCTGCTGGCACTTGGCGCACTGTCGGCCGGCCTCACGCACGAGCTGAACAACCCGGCCGCAGCGGCCGTCCGCGCGACAGCCGGCCTGCGGGAAAAGTTTGTCGCGCTACGGCACAAGCTCCCCTCCGTCGCGTCAGGCCGTCATGACGGCGCTGTCCTGGAGTTGCTCGTCAAGCTGCTCGACGACGCAGCCGGACGGGTCGCGAGCGCGCCCGCGCTGGCCCCGCTGGAAGCCGCGGACCTGGAGGACGCGGTCACCGACTGGCTCGACGAGCACGACATCGGCAAGAGCTGGGAGCTCGCGCCGCCGTTCGTGCAGGCCGGCATCGGCCCGGAGAAGCTGGAGCGGATCGCCGCGGCGGTGTCAGAGGCCGCCGGCAGCGGTGATGCCGGGAGCAGGGATGCCGGGAGCAGCGCTCCCGATGGCGAGCTGCCGGGTGCCTTGCGCTGGCTCGCCGACACCATCGAGACCGAGCAGCTGCTCACGGAGATCACCGACTCGGTTGGGCGCATCTCCAGCCTCCTCGGCGCGGCCAAGCAGTACTCCCAGCTCGACCGAGCGCCCTATCAGGTGGTCGACATCCATGAGCTGCTGGACAGCACCCTGGCGATGCTCGCGACCAAGATCGGCAGCGGCATTAAGGTCGTCCGGGACTACGACCGTGAACTGCCCAGGGTGCCCGCATTCCCGGGCGAGCTGAATCAGGTCTGGACCAACCTCATTGACAACGCGGTGTCGGCCATGACCGGGTCGGGCACGCTGACCATTCGTACCGGCCGGGACCGCGATCAGCTGCTGGTCGAGTTCACCGACACCGGGCCTGGCGTGCCACCAGAGATCCGTAACCGGATCTTCGAGCCGTTCTTCACTACCAAGCCTGTCGGCCAGGGCACTGGGCTCGGCCTCGACATCTCCTACCGCATTATCGTGGGTAGGCATCACGGGGATCTGCGGGTGGAATCGGTCCCTGGCGACACCAAGTTCCGGGTCTGGCTGCCGCTGACCGCGCCTGAAACCACCGCATAACGCCCTCCGGAGCCCGCTATGGCGGCTCACCGGGGAAACGCGTGTACCTGCGGTACGAAGACTTCGTACCGCAGGTACACGTGTTCGCAGCCGGCCTGCGAGTGGCGGACGTCGGGCGGAGTTTTCGCCTGGTTTAGGCGGTTAGGGCGATGATGATGATCAGCCCGAGCAAGATGCACGCGAAAACGACCGGGATCAGCCAGGCAGGCAGGTGCCAGTCGCTCGAGCGCGGCGCCCGGGCGTGCCGCCGCTGCGGGATGGGCTTGCCGCCCGGCCCAGTGAAGGCCTCGGGCGGCAGCGGCGGTCCAGACAGTGATCCCGGGATGCCGCCGCCCTGCTCCCAGAGCCGCCGCGGCCGGTGACGGCGCGTCATGGCGGACCCGGGTCGCGGCGCCCGATGAAGATGACCTTGGCGGATGCGGCCCCGTTCCCGTCGTGAACTCCGGCGCGGGCCTCGGCGGCGAACCCCGCCGCCCGCAGCGTACTCAGCCAGGTGTCGCGGCTGAACGCCCCGAGCCGGTGCGCTTCCGGGACGACCCGGACGGTGCCGTCCGCGTCGCGCAGGGTGAACTCGTACTCGGCCAGGATCCAGCCGTCACCGGGAACGGGGTCGGAGGTCCGCTCGCGGAAGCTTGCCTGGCGGCCGGTGCCGTCGTGGCCGCCGCCGCCCCCGGTGCCCGCCCGGAAGGTCTCGGCTGTGTGATCGGGCGCAAAAACGGCCAGGCCGCCGGGGCGGCAGTGGGCGAAAGCCGTGCGGACGACGCTGCTCAGGTCCTCCTGGCTGGTGAGGTAGTCCACCGCATCGTGCGCGAGGACCGCGTCAAACTGGCGGCCAAGGCGGATGGTTCGCATGTCGCCCTGGACATGCTCGCAGTCGGGATTGAGCTGCCGGGAGACCGCAAGCATCTCGGCCGACAGGTCGACCAGCGCCATCGACCGGCCGTCCTTGAGGTACAGCGCGACGTGCCCGCCGCCGCAACCCAGGTCGAGCACGCTGCGCACAGGCCGGGCCGCCGCGGCGAAGATGCCGCCGATCACCGCCGCGTCATCGGCGTACTCGACCGACGGCGAGATGACCGGCCACCACGGAGCCAGTTCCCGGTAAAGGCTGTAGCCGCCCGCCTCAGCCATCGCGCGGTTCCGTCACTGTTCCATCATCGCCCATGACCGTCCGCCGGCTCCCGCTACGGCGAGTCCACCGCATAACCTGAGCAGCAGGGCCCCAGCTGACAGATGTGACAACAACCGCCAGGAGGACGTCGCGTGGCTAAGACACCGGAAACCGGCCAGGTCCCCCCCGATTTCACGCTGCCCGGCATCGCGCTCGCCGGCGATGAGGTCGTCCAGGCCGACTACAAGCTCTCGCAGCAGCGCGGGAAGCCGATCGTGCTTGCGTTCTACCCCGGCGACAACACCGCCGTCTGCACGCGGCAGCTGTGCTCCTACACCTCAGGCCTGGAGAGCTTCACCGGCTTCGGCGCCGCCGTGTGGGCGATCAGCCCGCAGGGCCTGGCCAGTCATGAGAAGTTCGCGCGTAAGTACAAGCTGGCGTTCCCGCTGCTCGCCGACGAGGGACTGACAGTCGCCCGGCAGTACGGCATCACCCTCGGTGGTGCCGGCCTGCGCCGCTCGGTGTTCGTGATCGACGCCGACGGCGTCCTGCGCTGGAAGCACGTCACGCTGGTGGGCCTTACCTTCCCGACCGCGCAGACGATCTCGGCCCAGCTCGCCTCACTCCAGGCCGCCTGATGCGCATCCTGATGATCGGAGGCACCGCCTTTGTCGGGCGGCATATGGCGGCTGCGGCTCTAGACGCCGGTCACGACGTCACGCTGTTTCATCGCGGTAAGACCGGCACGGACCTGTTCCCGCAGGCAACCCACCTGATCGGCGACCGCGACGAGGACATGTCCGCCCTGGCCGACGGTAGCTGGGACGCCACGATCGATGTGTGCGCCTACTTCCCGCGGCAGGTGCGCTCGCTGGCGGCGGCGCTGCACGGGCGCGGCGGCAGGTACGTCTACATCTCCAGCGTTTCGGCCTACAGTCCGTCGGTGCCGCCGAACTACGACGAGAGCGCACCGCTGGCCGGTCTCGACGACCCCGATGCGACGGCGGTCACTAACGAGAACTACGGCGGCCTCAAGGCGGCCTGCGAGCAGGTGAGCACGGTGCTGTTCGGGGCGGGCAACACGATTATCCGGCCGACGTACGTGATCGGGCCGTACGACCACTCCTACCGGTTCACCTGGTGGGTTGACCGGCTGGCCAGGGGCGGCACGGTGCTGGCGCCGGGCGCGCCAGACGACCCGATCCAGCTCATCGACGCGCGCGACCAGGCCGCTTTCGTCGTGTCGCTGCTGGAGCGGTCGATCAGCGGGACGTTCCACACGGTGGACCCCGCACCCCCGTTCGGCTTCGGCCAGATGCTCGAGGCGATCGCGGCCGAGGTAGCACCGCCGGGCACGCGGCTCGCCTGGGTTGGCAGCGAGTTCCTGCTCGAGCACGGCGTCGACGGCGCCGCCCTGCCGCTGTGGGCCGGAGGCGAGAGCGACGGGGCGAACATGAGCAAGGCCAGCCCGGCCGCGGCTGTGGCTGCCGGGCTCAGGCCGCGGCCGCTGCGCGAGACGATCGCCGACATCCGCGCAGAGGACCGGATGCCTGGCACCGGCCCGGCTGGCATCGGCATCGCCGAGGAGCGCGAGGCGGAGCTGCTGGCGCTCTTCGGGGCTACATCGCCCTGATCGGCGCCGGCGGCAGGTGCGTCCGCAGTGCGTCCGCAGCACATGCGTCTGCGGTCGATGGCGCCCGGACCAGCGCAAACCTGGCTTGCCCGCCAGGCGCTGGCGGCTGGGCCGCGAATGCGTGTACCTGCGGTACGAAGGCTTCGTACCTCAGGTACACGCGTTCGGAAGGGCTACGTGGCGCGACAGACAAGCAACGGGCCGGCCACCACGTGCGGGTGCATGGCACGTGCTGGCCGGCCCGGATGCCGGCGTAACTGCTGGATCAGGCCTTGACAGCCTCGATCTCGAGTTGCAGCGTGATCTTTTCGCCCACCACGACGCCGCCGTTCTGCAGGGGCGCGTTGAAGCTAACGTTGAAATCGCTCCGGTTGATCTCGCCGGTAGCGGTGAAGCCTGCGCGGACGCCGCCGTACGGGTCCGGACCGAAGCCGTTGAGCTCGAGGTGCAGCGGCACGCTCTTGGTGATGCCCTTGAGCGTGAGGTCGCCGTCGAGGATGTACTCGCCATCCTCCACCCGGACGCCGGTCGACTTGTAGGTCATCGTCGGGTAGGTCTCGACCTCGAAGAAGTCAGCCGACTTGATGTGCGCGTCGCGCTGCTCCTGGCCGGTGTTGATGGAGCTGAGGTCGATCTCGGCGGTCGCCGAGGACTTTGTCGGGTCGTCAGCGGTGATGATCTGCCCGCTAAAGGCCGTAAACCTGCCGCGGACCTTGCTGACCATCATGTGCCGGACGGAGAAGCCCACCTCGGAGTGGATGGGGTCGATGTTCCAGGTGCCGGACTCGTAGCCGGGGACAGTCGTCTCGGTCGCTGGTGAGGTCAAGGTGATCACTCCCGAAATTGCATGTGGTTGAAAGCGAACTTGTTGAGTACTCAAGCTTTATCACGCCCGTGACGAGTTGTCAAACGCTCAACTACCCAGGGTATGATGGCGTCATGGCCGACTTCCAGCCCCGGTGGCTATCCGCCGAGGAGCAGCGCGCGTGGCGGGCTTTCGTTACCGCCACCCAGACGCTGTTCTCAGCTGTCGAGACGCAGCTGCAGCGGGCGTCGGGCATTCCGCTCGGGTACTACGAGATCCTAGTTCGGCTGTCCGAAGCCGAGGATCGCTCCCTCCGGATGAGCAAGCTCGCCGAGGTGTCGACGTCCAGCAAGAGCAGGCTGTCACATGCCGTTGCCCGCCTGGAGGAGCGCGGCTGGGTCGAGCGGCTGGACTGCGAGACCGACAGGCGCGGTCAGGTTGCACGGCTCACCGATGCTGGCTTCGAGGTCCTCGCCGCAGCCGCGCCGGCTCACGTCGAGCAAGTCAGGCTGTCGCTCTTCGACCGGCTCAGTGCCGAGCAGGTGACCCAGCTGGCGGCGATCGGCACTGCCATCGCGGCAGGAGAGCAAGGCGACGCCGAATGCTGCCCGAGCAGCTGCAACGGCGACCCGGCTGACGATGTCATCGACGACCGGGAGCGGGAGCCCGCCGAGCTGGCCTAGGCATCCCGCCGAGCTGGCCTAGGCACCCCGGAGCTCGCTTACGCATCCCCGCCAGCTGCGAGCTGCGCCGCCATTACCGCGGCGATCGCGGCCGGATCTGGGCCCGGTTCGCCCTGCAGCCCGGCCACGACGCCCGCGCGGTCGAGCGCGCTGCGGTTCTGGCTGAGCTTCTGCTTGGCCTCAATCGCCGTGATCGTGAGCTCGACGCCGACGATCGCCCGTAGCTGGCCGTCGATGTACTCCGGCGGGGCATCCGTCACCGCCCACGGATGCGCACGGCCGCCCTCGTGCAGCTCGGTCAGCCTGGTAACGAAGCCGCGCAGCCACTCGGGATCCTGATGGAACTCGATAGTCCCGGTCAGGTGGACGGCCTCGTAGTTCCACGTCGGCACCACCCGGCCGTGCCTGGCCTTGCTCTCGTACCAGCTCGGCGAGATGTACGCCTGGGGGCCGTGCACGATCGCCAGGGCCTGAGCACCCGTCTGCGCCGTCTTCCACTGGTCGTTCGCGATGGCAATGTGACCG
>DATHPF010000076.1:0-41599 GCA_035484155.1 Streptosporangiaceae bacterium | reverse complement strand
CCGCCTACGCGGCCTACCGGATGCCGGCCACGGTGGCGGCGACGGGCCAGGCCCTCCGTGCGCTCCAGCAGTCGCTGCCCAAGTGGGCGCCCCGCACGCTGCTGGATTTCGGCGCCGGAACGGGCGGTGCCGCCTGGGCCGTCGCCGACCAGCTGCCGAGCGTCGAGTCGATGGTTCTGCTCGAGCAGTCCGCAGACGCGATCAGGCTGGGCCAGGCGATCCTCGCGGCTGCCGCGGCGCCGAGCCTGGGCACGGCGACCTGGCGCACCTGGCGGCTGCCGGCCGATGACGCTATGCGGCCTGCTGGCCTGGCGTCGCTGGGCCTGGAGTCGCTGGGGCTGGAGCCGCTGGGTCTGGCGCCGCTGGGGCTGGCGCCGCCGGGACTAGCGGGCAGTGAAGCCGCGGTCGCCGACCTGGCGACAGCGGCTTACGTGCTGGGGGAGCTGAGCACCGGGCAGCAGTCGGCGCTGGTAGCGCTCGCCGCCGAGGCCGCGCCGGCTGTGCTGTTCGTCGAGCCAGGGACGCCGGCCGGTCACCGCCGGATCCTCGCGGCCCGCGCGCAGTTGCTCGCGGCTGGCTTCGTCATCGCTGCGCCGTGCCCGCATCAGCTCGATTGCCCGCTGGACGTGGCGGGCGACTGGTGCCATTTTGGTGCCCGGCTGCAGCGGTCCGCGGTGCACCGGCAGGCAAAAGGCGTAGAGCTGTCGTACGAGGACGAGAAATACAGTTACGTCGCTGCCGTCCGGCCTGGAGGCGAGCCGGTAGCCGCGCCGCAGGGCCGGGTCGTGCGCAGGCCTCAGCAGCGCAAGGGGCTGGTGATGCTCAGCGTGTGCGCACATGATGGCACCGTGCGGCGCGACCTTGTCAGCAAGAGCAAGGGCGAGGCGTACCGGCAGGCGAGGAAGATCTCGTGGGGCGACAGCTGGCCGCCGCCGACCGGGGATGAGCGCAGTGACTGATACTCATGATCGCTGGTACCGCTGGCTCCGCGAGGTCCGGCACGGCGGTGACTCCGCGCAGCTTGAGCAGCTGCGCCCGGAGCTCGAGGCGATCCGCGATCGCGTGCTCGACCGGGCTTCGCTACGACCCGGCGACACGCTGCTGGACGTCGGTACCGGCGACGGGCTCATCGCCGTCGGCGCCCTGGATCGGCTCGGTCCGAGCGGTCGCGTCATCTTCTCCGATATCTCGGCTGACCTGCTCGAGCACTGCCGGGCCGCGGCGACCGAAGCAGGCGAGCTGAGCCGATGTGATTTCGTGACAGCCTCTGCCGACAACCTGGCCGGCATCGCTGATAGCTCGGTCGACGTGGTGACGGCGAGGTCGGTCCTGATCTACGTCGCAGCCAAGGCGGGGGCGTTCGCCGAGTTCCGGCGGGTGCTAAGGCCGGGCGGCCGGATCAGCATCTTCGAGCCGGTCAACACGCTGATGCAGGAATGCGACGCGGGCGTGTTCTACGGTTACGATGTCCGCCCGGTGGCCGAATCCGCCGCAAAGGTGCAGGCCAGATTCGCCGCGCTCCAGCCGCCCGGCCGCGATCCGATGCTGGACTTCGACGATCGCGATCTGGTCCGGCTGGCAGAGCTGGCTGGCTTCGCCGACGTGCGACTCGACCTGGAGGTCAGCGTGCGCCGCACGCGGCCCCCGGTCTCGTGGGATGCGTTCCTGCGCTCGTCAGGTAACCCGAACCTGCCGCCGCTCGGGCTCATGCTCGAGGAGGCACTCACGCCCGCCGAGCTGGCGGCGTTCACTGGCCACCTGCGCCCGCTCGTAGAAGCGGGAGACGGCACTGACCGGCGCGCGGTCGCCTACCTGACGGCCGGCGGCATTGACGCCCCCGGAGTGACTACCTGGCCATCGGGCTGCATGGGCAGCGCGAGACTGGCGAGCAGCTCGTAGCTCCAGGTCAGCGATCCGCTACGCAGATCGGCGATAACGCCGTCTAGCCAGGCCAGCTCCGCGGTAACCATCGCGCGCCGGTATTCGTCGTCCATCAGCACGACGCGCGGCAGGCCGGCGGTCTCTTCGAGGTCCGGATCGAGGCCGGCTAGCTCGCCGCGCAGCGCCATCGCGCGCTGCTCTAGCGTCGCTGCTGCCTCCGCCGGGCTCAGCAGCATGACGAAGGACAGCGCCGCCGGGAATTGCGGGTACTCGTTCCGCGGCTGGGCCAGCATGTCGGTGAGCCAGTCCGCCGCGGCCTGCCGTCCAGCCTCGGTCAGCTCGTAAACGGTCCGCTCTGGGTATTGCTGGTCGCGCTCGGTCTGCCGGACGGCGATGAGGCCGGCCTGGTCCAGCCGCTTGATCGTCTTGTACAAGTTGGCGCGCTGGCCGACGTTGATGACGTGGTCCTTGCCCCAGAGCTTGAGCAGCCGCTGCATCCCGTACGGATGCAGCGGCGCGGCGTGCAGCAGGCTCAGCACCGCTAGCGCCAGCGGCGACGACCGGAACTCGTTCTCCATGAGGCCGACTCTACTAGTTCCGAGCGCACTAGTAACCAATCTCCCCTCCCCGATAGCGTTCACTAGCTTCCCAGCGACTAGTCTCAGTCAATACAGTTGCAACGCAACTAGTCATGTGGATACTATGACTCACGATATTACTCGTCGGGTCACTGGTGGCCCGTAGTGAGCGAAGGAGCAGAACGAGAGATGACCGCAACCGCGAGCGTCGTGCCGGTCAGGGCGACGGAGCAAACAGTTAGCGACCGGCCCGACAAGAACGGCGGCCGGACGATCGATAGGCCGGGCCGATGATGGCGGCGAGCCAGGCGGCGAGCCAGCCGGCGGGCACGCCGCTGCTAGCGGCCCGCGGTCTGACGGTGCGCTTCGGCAAGGTGACCGCGCTCGACGGCCTGGACCTGACGGCTGCCGACGGCCAGGTGCTGGCCGTGCTCGGACCTAACGGGGCCGGCAAGACGACCTTCGTCCGGACGATCGCGACTCTCATCAGGCCGACCAGCGGCGAATTGCTCGTACGGGGCCGCGACGTCGTGCGCGACTCAGCCGGTGTCCGTCGCGACATCGGGCTGGCCGGCCAGTTCGCCGCCGTTGAGCCGACCATGACCGGCCGGGAGAACCTCGAGATGACGGCCCGGCTCTTCGGCCACGGCCGGGTGACGGCCAGGCAGGCGACTGCTGCCGTCATCGACCAGCTGAGCCTGGGCGAGGTCGCCGATCGCCGCAGCGGCACTTACTCGGGCGGCCAGCGCCGCCGGCTGGACCTCGGTGCCAGCCTGGTCGGCGGGCCGCGACTGCTGCTGCTGGACGAGCCGACAACCGGACTGGACCCGGCCAGCAGGCGCGAGGTCTGGGATGCCGTCCGCACCCTCGCGGCTGCTGGCACGGACATCGTGCTGACGACGCACTATCTAGACGAGGCCGACGAACTGGCCGACCACGCCGTGGTCATCGACCACGGCCGGGTCATCGCGTCCGGCACCGTCAGCGAGCTGAAAGCCGGCATCGGCCAGGACGTTATCGAGATGACCGTGGCTGACCCGGCCGCGATGACCTTGGCCGGGCAGATCCTGGCCGGCGTCACCGCGAGCCAGGTCCGGCTAGATGCCGGCGGACGGCGCGTCAGCGCGCTGGCGCCTGGTGGGCCGGCGGCGCTGGCGGCCGTCATCGGCTGGCTCGAGGACGCCGCCGTCCGCGTCGACGAGATCGGCCTGCGCCGCCCGACCCTCGACGAGGTTTTCCTGACCCTTACTGGCGACGAAGCACGCACCCCGGCGGTAGCCGGCCAGACGAACGGGAGCACGCGATGACGACGACAGAGGTAACCGTGCCACAGGCACTCGGCCGTCCGGAGCGGCCGCCTGGCCTGGCCAGTGCCTCCGGCCAGGTAGCGCTGCGGGCGCTGCGCAAGTACATCAGGACGCCCGGCCTCAGTGTGATGGGCGTCGTGCAGTCGGTCCTGTTCCTGTTCTGCTTCCGGTACGTATTCGGCGGCGCCATTCACACCGGCCCGACCAGCTACGTCGACTTCCTGGTGCCGGCGTACGTGGCCATGATCGTGCTGTTCACCGGGGGCGGTATCGCGGTGGCGGTGGCCGAGGACAAGACCCAGGGGTTCACCGACCGGCTGCTCTCCCTTCCAGTGCCCCGTTACTCGCTGGTCCTCGGGCGCGCCGGCGCCGACACGACGACCAATATCTGGTCCATCGTGACGACCGCGGCCTTCGGCTTCCTGTTCGGGTTCCGGCTGACTGGCACGTGGGAGGACGGGCTGGCCGCCTTCGGCCTGTGCGTCGGGTACGCGGTCGTCTTCACGGTGGTCTTCATCGTGATGGGGCTGTTCGCGCCCAATGCTCAGGCGGCGCAGGGACTGTCGCTGATCGCGTTCGTGTTCGCTTTCATCTCCAGCGCATACGTCCCGGCGACGTCGATGCCCGGCTGGCTCCAGCCGTTCTCCAAGTACCAGCCGATCACTCCCATGGTCGATGCCGTCCGGTCCCTGGTCGTGGGCTCGACCAGCGACGTCGGACTGGCGCTTGCCTGGTCGGCGCTGCTGCTTGTCATCTGCACGCCGATCGCGGTCCTGCGGTATCGGCGGGCGTGACCCGCGACGCCCACCATCGTCCCGTCAGGTTGGCGCCGCTCGATACCATGGGTGCTGGCAGGACGAGGCGCGCCAGTGCGGACAAGAGGGAGTCGGGATGTCGAAGGTTGCGGTCGTGGGATTCGGCCGGATCGGCAGGTCAGCGGTGAAGGCAGGGCTGAGCGCGAAGCTCTTCACCCCGTCGGCGATCGTTGACATCGTGTCCGCCGACGCGATGGCGCCCCTGTTCGAGTTCGACACCAACTACGGGCGCTGGCGGGATTCCGTCAGCGCCGAGGCCGACGGCCTGGTGATCGGCGACGCGACGATCGCCTGGATCGATGCGCGGCAGTCAGCGCCGGACTGGAAGGCCCTGGGCGTCGATGTCGTACTGGACTGCACCGGCCGCGCGACTACCCGCGCTGGCGCGCAGGCGCACCTCGACGCTGGCGCGAGCAGGGTGCTGGTCAGCGCTCCGAGCAAGACGCTGGCTGACTGCGACGCGGTGCTGCTGCCCGGCATCAACATGGATTCCTATGACCCCGCCCAGCACCACATCGTGAGCATGGCGAGCTGCACGACCAACGCGCTGGCGCCGGTGGTGAAGGTGCTGCGGGACGCGGTCGGCATCCGAGATGGCTTCTTTTCCACCGTGCACGCCTACACCAACACGCAGTCGCTGACTGACCAGCCGATGAAGGAGCGGCGCGACTCCTGGGCCGCGGCCGAGAACATCATCCCCTCGTCGTCAGGCGCAGCGAAGGCGCTGAAGTTCATCTGGCCTGACCTGCAGGTGACCGGCAAGGCCTACCGGGTGCCGGTCCGGACCGGCAGCATCGTCGAGCTGACGGTCCGCACCAGCCAGCCGACCACTGCCGAAGAGGTCAACGAGGCTTTCGTGGCGGCAGCGGGCGCCGGGCCGCTGGCGGGCATTCTCGGTGTCCTGCACGAAGGCTTCGCATCGGCGCGGATCGTCGGCGAGACGAGGTCCTCGATCCTTGATCTGCCGCTGACGTCCGTGAGCGAAGGTGATCTCGTCACGGTCGCGGCCTGGTACGACAACGAGGCCGGGTACTCGATGCGGCTGGCCGAGACCGTCGCGAGGCTCGCGGGCTGACTCACCCGAACCTGCGCGCCAGCCAGCGGAATGTACGCGGCGACGCGCCGTGCAGCCAGGCCGGGAACCGCAGCCAGCCGGGCACGTAGACAGTGTCCAGGTCATGCTGCGCAGCCGCGAGGATGGCCCGCGCTACCCGCTCGGGCGGAATGGGAGCAGGCAGCCGCCGGTCGTACGGCTGCCCGCGGCGGCGAAAGAACGGCGTGTCGACCACGCCGGGCAGCACCACCGAGACGCCGGCGCCGGTCCCGGCAAGCTCGTAGCCGAGGCTCTCGGCGAGGCAGTTGAGCCCAGCCTTCGTTGCCGCATAGACGGCCTCGTGCCGTACCCCGGTCACGCCGGCGATCGAGGACACGAAGATGAGGCGGCCGAAGCCGCGCTCGGCCATGCCGGGGGCGATCAGCCTGGCCAGCTGGACTGGTGCCAGCAGGTTCACCGTCAGCAGCTCGGTGGCTTTAATCCGCGGCAGGTCGCTCATCGGGCCGGCCCAGCCTGCGCCGGCATTGCAGACCAGTAAGTCGATCCGGCCTGCGTGCGACAGCGCGGACTCGATCAGCTGGTCGGGCCCGGCTGGGTCGGCCAGGTCGGCCGGTAGCGCCAGCCCGCCGGTGAGCGCAGCCACGGCGCTCAGCCGCTCAGTGTCGCGGCCGGACAGGATCAGCCGCGTGCCCGCCTGTGCGAGCGCCACTGCGGCGGCCGCGCCGATGCCCGACGATGCCCCCGTGATGAGCGCGATCGCCCCGGCTAGCCGCATGACTCGCCGGGTTGCCTAGGCCGGGGCGCTCGCCGTGACGCGTACCGCTGCCCAGCAGCGAACGATGTCGCGCATCGACAGCAGGCCGGCCACGTCCTGGTCATCCACGACGATGAGGTGGCGGAAATTGCCCGCAGCCATCGCCGACGCCGCCTGCTCCAGCGTCCATTCTGGCGAGGCGAAGACCACATCCGAAGTCCTATGGTCGGCCACCATCTCGCTGTCCGGGTCCTGCCCAGCGCCGACAGAGTCAAGAATGTCGCGCTCTGTCAGTATTCCGATGCCGGGGTGCTCTCCATCGACGACGACCGCTGCCCCTACTCGGTGGGCGGACATCAGCCGAGCCGCTTCGCGCAGAGTATGCGCTGGCCCGACACTCAGGACAACCTTGGTCATGCCGTCCCGTACATTCATGCACTGCTCCCTCCGGTCTGGAGCTGCCGCATCGCATCGTCGCGCCGGACCGCGCGCCGGGAGCCTGCTGGCGGCCCGGAAGGCCGTGGCGACGCATACCGCAGCGAACCCTGCGTGCTTGTGCGCTTGTGATTGCCAGTGCAGTCCAGCATCCGCCCGATTGGCGCTTAGGGCAAGTCCTGATCCTGGGCGGCCAGGAGGCTGAGTACCTCCGCGTGCAAGAGCCCGTTCGTGCAGACCGCGCTGCCGCCGTCCGGGCGCGGCACTCCGGCAAGGTCGGTGAAGGCCCCGCCCGCCTCTGTCACGACGATCTGGAGAGCGGCCAGATCCCAGAGGTGGACATCTGTTTCAGCCGAGATGTCTACCGCGCCCTCCGCGACGAGCATATGGGACCAGAAATCGCCATAAGCCCGGGTACGCCAGACTTTTTGGGTCAGGCCGAGGAACTCGCTCAGCCGACCGTCCTGCTCCCACGTGCTGAGGCCTGAATAGGACAAGGACGCATCGGACAGGCTCGCTACCTGTGACACCCGGCAGGCGGCCGCCTTGGTCATGCTGCGCCCGGTCCAGGCGCCGCCGTCGCGGGCCGCCCACCAGCGGCGGCTGAGCGCGGGCGCGCTGACGACGCCGACGATGACCTCGTCCTCGTCCATCAGCCCGATGAGCGTGGCCCACACCGGCACGCCGCGGACGAAGTTCTTGGTGCCGTCGATCGGATCGATGACCCAGCAGCGCTGGCTTGATCCGCTATGACCGAATTCCTCGCCCAGCATCGCGTCCCGTGGCCGAGCCCGGCTGAGCACGTTCCGCAGCGACTCTTCCACCGCAAGATCAGCATCACTGACCGGCGTCTGGTCCGGCTTGGCCTCCACCCGCAGGTCCAGCGAGCGGAAGCGGCGCATCGTAATGTCGTCCGCGGCGTCCGCGAGGACATGCGCGAATCCAAGGTCGCCATCAAAACCTGCCATCCCGGCAAACGGTAGCGGTAGTGGTCTCTCGTTTGCCATGCCAGTCCCTGATTCGACGTCGCCGGGCGAGTCGCCCTGCGCGGTCCACAGTGGCCGGCGGCTGAGACGGGCGGCTAGGGCTCGTCGTCCTCGGCCGGAGCGGCGGCGTCGATGCCCTCGCGGCTGCGCAGCAGGCGCCGCAGCGAGTCCAGCCGCACCGCTTCCGCCGGACCGCCGTGCTCGGCAACCCAGTCATCCAGCGCGCAGCCGGCTTCCAGGTGGTTGCACCCCGGCCGGCATTCCGCGATGGCGTCGGCGAACTCGGGGAAGGCGGAGATCACGCGGTCGGCCGCGACGTGCGCGAGCCCGAAGCTGCGCAGGCCCGGCGTGTCGATGATCCAGCCGCCCCCGCGCAGTGGCAGCGCGACCGCCGACGAGGAGGTGTGCCGGCCCCGTCCGGTCACCGGGCTGACCGAACCCACGGCCCGGTCAGCGTCCGGCAGCAGCGCGTTGACCAGCGTCGACTTTCCTACGCCTGAGTGGCCGACGAGCACGCTGATCCGGCCCGCCAGCAGTGCCCGGACCTCGTCAAGCTGGCCGGCAAACGGCCGGCTGAGCGCGATCCACCGAATGCCGAGCGGCTCGTATGCGGCGATGAGGTCGTCGGGAGCGGCCAGGTCAGCCTTGGTCAGGCAGAGAAGCGGTTCCAGGCCGGCGTCGAACGCGGCGACCAGGAACCTGTCAATCAGCCGCGGCCGCGGGGTCGGATCGGCCAGCGCCGTCACGATCACCAGCTGCTCGGCGTTGGCGACGACGATCCGCTCCGCCGGGTCGTCGTCCTCGGCCGATCGTCGCAGGATCGACGTGCGCGGCTCGACCCGTACGATTCTCGCGAGCGAATCCGGCTGGCCGGACACATCGCCGATGACGCGTACCCGGTCGCCGACGACAATCCCGTGTCGGCCCAGTTCCCTTGCTTTCATTGCGGTGATCATCCGGTCACCGGTCCAGCAACGGTACCGGCCACGGTCCACGCCGGTCACGAACGCGTCGATGGCATCCTCATGGGCCGGCCTTCTGCGCGTGCGGGGCCGGGAGCCCTTGCCTGGCCTGACCCGCACATCGTCCTCGTCCAGCCGTGCGTAGCTGCCCGGCCTGCTCAGGGTGCCTGCCCCAGCATCTGCTGCCAGAGTGCCCGGAACGCCGGGAAGGTCTTGGCGACGGTGGCCGCGTTCGCGACACGCAGGCCAGGAACGGCAAGCCCGAGCACGGCCGCGGTCATGACCAGGCGGTGGTCGTCGTGACTGTCGAATGGGTCCGAGCCTGCGTGCAGGGGCCGCGGCACAATGCGCAGCCCGTCAGGCAGTTCGCTCACGTCACCGCCGAGGGCACCGATCTCGTGCGCGAGCGCGGCCAGCCGGTCGCTCTCGTGCAGTCGCATGTGCCCGATACCGGTGAACTCTGACGGTGCGTCGGCCAGCGCTGCAAGCGCGGTGAGCACTGGTGCAATCTCGTTGATGTCCCGCAGGTCAGCCGTAATGCCATGGATCGCGCCGGTCCCCTCGAAGCGCAGCCCGGCTGGCGTCTGCTGCCACCGCGCACCCATCTGCCCGAGGACGTCCGTGATCTGGCCGGCTGCCTGGAGGCTGCGGGCTGGCCAGCCTGGAATAGTGACACGCCCGCCCGTGACCAGGGCTGCGGCGAGGAACGGGGCCGCGTTCGACAAATCAGGCTCGATCGCGACAGTGCCGGGCGCGATTCGTCCTGGCAGCACCCGCCAGAAGTCGGGCACCTCCTCGCCGCCGCCTACGCGACCGGTCTCTACCTGCGCGCCCGCCGCCGTCAGCATGGCCGCGGTCATGGCGATGTGCTGCGCGGACGGGACTCGCGCGCCGCGGTGGGTGATCTCCAGGCCTGCCTCGAAGCGGGGCGCGGCGAGCAGCAGTCCGGATATCAGCTGTGAGGAGGACGACGCGTCGAGAGTCACCGAGCCGCCGGCCACCCGACCGCGGCCGCGCACGACAAACGGCGCCGCGCCCCGGCCGCCGTCGTCGATGTCGACGCCTGCCTGCCTGAGGCCGGCCAGCAGCTCGCCCACTGGGCGGTGCGCTGCGCGCGCGTCGCCGCTGAACTCAACGTCCGCGGTCGAAAGGCCTGCGACCGGCGGCACGAACCGCAGCACGGTGCCCGCATTCCCGACGTCGACCGTGGCCCGGCCGATGGCCCGGCCGGGCGTCACCACCCAGGCAGGCGGCCCGGCCGATGCGACCGGGTCTGCGTTCTCGACGGCAGCGCCGAGGGCGATGATCGCCCTAGCCATCAGGGCAGTATCGCGGGCCTGGAGCGGCCCGGCGATCGTCGTGGGCGTGTCGGCGAGCGCGGCCAGGATCAGCGCCCTGTTGGTCATGGACTTGGAGCCGGGCAGCCGGATTGTCGCAGCGACGGCCGAGCTGGCCGCCGGTGTCGTCCAGCCGGTATCGGACCAGCCGGTGTCGGTTTGCCCAGGCGCTCGCATGCCTCCTGAGAGTACTGGCTGGCGGCACGTCTGGACGTGGCCGGCCGGATGGAGCGACAATCAAACACCGCGACGCTGCGAGGCCGGATTGAATTCCGGATATCTCCGCAAGGTTTGGCATAGCCGGATCTGGGCTATGAAGGCCACATTCTGAGCTTCGCTGTGTCGGTCCCGGCGTCGGTTCCTGGTGTCGGACCACGGTGTCGGTTCATGGTTCGGTCGGCTGTGTTGTCAGGTGAGGGTATGTGCGGTCGGTATGCATCAACGCGCAAGCGCATTGAGCTCCTGGAGGAGTTCAGCGTGCAGCGCGACATGGTGGCTGAGCCGCTGAAGCCGGACTACAACGTCGCGCCGACCAAGCCCGTCTACGCGGTCCTGGACCGGGTGGAATCGACGACGGCCGAACCAGTGCCGGCGGGCGGCGTGGACAGCCGCGACGATGCTGCCAGGGAAGTTTCTCGCGCCGGGGTGGTCGGCGGGTCGGGCGGAGCGTCGGCGGAGCGCGAGCTGCGCGTCGTGCGGTGGGGCCTGGTGCCGTTCTGGGCAAAGGACGTCAAGATCGGCAGCCGCATGATCAACGCGAGGGCCGAGACGGTCGCGGAGAAGCCGGCCTTCCGGCGGGCCTTCGCTAAGCGGCGCTGCCTGCTGCCGGCCGATGGCTACTACGAGTGGCAGTCCCTGCCAGGCGTGCCCAAGCAGCCGATGTATATCAGCCGAGCTGATGGCCGGTCGCTGGCCTTCGCCGGGCTGTACGAGCTGTGGCGTGATCCATCCGTAGACAGGGGCGACGAGGATGCGTGGCTGTGGACCGCCACCATCATCACCACGAGTGCGACAGACGAGCTCGGCATGATCCACGACCGGATGCCGATGATCATTGATCCGGCCGGCTGGGCCGACTGGCTCGACCCAGCCAACAGCGACGTCGCCGACGTGCGCGCCTTGTTGTCGCCAGCGGGCGCCCGCGACCTGATCACTTATCCGGTCAGCACTGAGGTGAATTCCGTCCGCAACAACGGGCCTCAGCTGCTCGAGCGGATTGATCCAGGCCCGGTCGCGCCCTTAACCCCCGTCGGCGCTGCTGACCTGGGGGTAGGCGCGGCTGTCAGCGCACGGGCGGGCAGGGCGGACCGTGGCGACGACGGCACCGGAGTGCTGTGGCCGGCGTAGGCGGCCAGGCAGCACGGATCCTCTGATCATGCTGTCGGTCAGGGTGCAGAAGGAGGCGGGACCGAATGGACGTGACGATGGTGCGGCAGCGACTGGAGGAGATCTGCGGCGAGCTGGACAGGTCGATCACTGTCCTGAACAGCACCGGCGGGCAGGTTCAGTCGCCAGGCGACTATCCACGGGATCCGGCCGACGCTGGCGCTAACCTGTCCGAGACCGAGCGGTCCGAGGCGGTCCTGGCTGTCGCCCGGAGGCAGCGGTCCGACGTGCTGGCCGCGCTCCACCGCATTGACCTGGGCACCTACGGTACCTGCGTGGACTGCGGGAGTATGGTGCCCGAGGGTCGGCTGGAGGCCAAGCCGGAAGCGGCCAGGTGCGTGGCATGCCAGGGCAAGCACGACAGGCTCCGTCGGTAAACTGGGTGGCTTGGGTCGGTAAAGGCTTAATCCTGGGCTGGAGCAGGGCCGGGCCGCCGGAATGAAGGCGGCAGGCATCGTGTTTCAGAACACGTGTCTCTTGCCAGCTGTCAGACCAGGGCGGACCCGACCAGGGCGGGCGCGCGCGATGTGATGACCGTCGGCGTTGTATCCTCCCGGCGAGGCGGCTCGCAGGCAGGTCGGCTGGGGCCCTCGATTCCGGAAGGGGTGGGTCCGGTCCCCGAGACACTAGAGCAGCGCGGTAAGCGGTTCGAAGACGACGTGCTGCCTTACCTAGATCAGCTATACGCAGCAGGGATGCGGATGACCCGCAATCCCGCCGATGCGGAAGACCTGGTCCAGGAGACATTCGCCAAGGCGTACGCGTCTTTTCACCAGTTCCAGGCTGGTACCAACCTCAAGGCGTGGCTGTTCAGGATCCTGACTAATACGTTCATCAACAGCTACCGCAAGCGGCAGCGCGAGCCACAGCGCTCGGGTGCTGAGGAGATCGAGGACTGGCAGCTCGCCCGGGCGGCATCGCACACCTCCGCTGGGCTGAAGTCGGCGGAGACTGAGGCGCTGGAGCGCCTGCCGGACTCCGACATCAAGGCCGCCCTGCAGGCACTGCCCGAGGATTTCCGGCTCGCCGTCTACCTCGCGGACGTCGAGGGGTTCGCTTACAAGGAGATCGCCGACATCATGGGCACTCCGATCGGGACCGTCATGTCGCGGCTGCACCGCGGCCGCAGGCAGCTTCGCGACCTGCTACAGGACTACGCGGCGGAGCAGGGCATGTTTGCCACCACGCCGTCCGCTCCGACCACGGCGCACGCCGATGGCGACGCGCCAGGGAAGGACGCGAAATGAGCTGCGGCAACCCGCACGACGTTCCGTGCACCGAGGTACTCGCGCTCGTGTACTCGTACATCGACGGCGAGATGGAGACCAGCGGGTCCGTCGAGATCAGGCAGCACCTCGAGGAATGCGGTCCATGCCTGCGGGAGTATGGCCTGGAGGAGCTGGTGAAGCGCCTCGTGCACAAGTGCTGTGGCCAGGAGGCCGTGCCCGGCGAGTTGCGGACCAAGGTGCTGACGCGGCTCGCGGCTGTCCGGCAGGAGCTGGAGAGCAGCGAGGTCCTCGCCGAATAGGCGGCGCCAAGCCTGACGCCCAGCTGCGCACATTGTGTGTGAGCCACCAGGAATCCGCATGATCGCGTTACCCTAAGTGGCGATGCCGGTCGGTATTGCCGGCACCTCTGCCACAAGGGGGTCATGGCGTGGTCTCCAGGGCCGCATGGCTCTACATCGTGCTGGTCGCGGCCGCCACCGGCGCGCTCGTGGCCGTGGCGTACAGGACCCAGGCCCACCTTCGCATGCCGATACTCGACCTCGTCGTCCTGCAGGTCCTCTTCCTGGTCTGTGACTTCGCCAAGACGCCGCTGACGTCCCGGCAGACGAAGTGGTCGCCGAGCTCGGCGGCCACGCTGGCCGCCGTTGTCCTGCTGGGACCCGTGGCCGCTGCGCTGGTCGGCGCTGCGTCCCTGATCAGCCCGCGTCGCCGGCTCCTGATCGCCGAGCGACTGTTCAACGGTGCTATGCACGCGCTGTCCGGACTGGCCGCCGGGCTGACTTACGTCGCGCTCAAGGGTCCCCTCGGCCTGCCCAAGTCGGCGGAGTTCCGGCCGCTCCTTATCGCGTTCGCCGTCGCCGCGACCGTGCACGTGCTCGCCAACCAGACGCTCATCTGGGGTATCTACCGGCTGAATCGCGGCAGCGGCATGCTGCGCCGCGAGGGCCTCGAATCCAGCCTCCTGCTGCTGCTCGCGTCCGACCTTGGCTACGCGTGCCTGGGTCTCGTCATTGCTGCGCTGTGGCCGATCATGGGCTGGTTCTCCGCGGTCCTCGTGCTCGTCCCGCTGTTCGTAGCCCGCTGGGCGATGGGGCAGTTCGCCGAGCAGCAGCGCGCGTACGCGGCGACCATGAATGCCCTCTGCCAGGCGGTCGAGACCAAGGACTTCTACACCAGGGGCCACGGCGACAGGGTGTCTCGCGGCGCCGTCATGATCGCCCGGCAGATCCGCATGAACTCCGACCGGACCGAGGCGATCAGGTTCGCTGGCATGCTGCACGACGTCGGCAAGCTCGGCGTCCCGACCCAGGTGCTGCAGAAGACCGGGGCGCTGACCGAAGACGAGTACGCGGCCATCCAGCTGCATCCGATGCGCGGCCTTGAGATCGTCAGGGAGATCGGGTTCCTGTACGAGGCGCTGAACGGGATCATGCATCACCACGAGCGGATCGACGGCTGCGGCTACCCGATGGGCCTGGCCGGCCACGAGATCCCGGAGTTCGCGCGCGTGATCGCGGTCGCCGACGCCTTCGACTCGATGACGTCCACGCGCTCTTACCGCGAAGCCAAGAGCATCGAACAGGCCATCGACGAGCTGCGCAGAGGGGCCGGCTCGCAGTTCGATCCGCTGGTCGTCGAGGCCTTTATCGCCGCGCTCGACGTCACGGAGTGGATACTGCCCGGACCGGCGACCGCGCCAGCCGACCTGACTGTCGTGACCGTTCAGGACCACGACGACCCGACGGCGCCGCTTCAGGTGGTGATCCCGTGACCGGCAGCACGATGGCCGGGCGTCCGGCACCGGAGCGGATAGCGTACTGGCAGGCGCTGGACTCGGGCCGCCTGCTGCTGATGGCGGCGGCGGCGACGCTGGTAATTGCCGCGTTCGCCGCCATCGCTGTCGATGGTCATCTGCACAGCGCGCACCACCCGTTCGACTGGGCGCCCCCGCTGGTCTTCGGCGGCTTCATCGCGTTCGGCGAGCTGCTGAGGCTAGCGCTGCCGGGCGGCCGTGAAGCGGCGCCGATCGCCATGGTCGGGGCCATGTCCTACGCGCTGCTGCTCGCGCTGCCCGGGCACGAAATCGGTCGGCAGTCCGCCCTGCTGGTCATCGCGGTCGCCGCGATCGGGATGACGGTGGGCGCGCTGCCGCACATCGCCGCCGGCCGACCGGCCGGGGTCACCGGCATCTGCGCGCGCATCGTGGCAGTGGCGTGCGTGGCGGCGATCTTCCGGCCGCTGGCGTCAGATTTCGTCCATCGGCCGTGGGAGCTCGCGTTCTCGATCATGGTGCTGCTCGTCTTCCTCGGCTGGCTGATCGACACCGTAATAGCCGCGCTGATCCGAGCCGACGATGTCGGCGCCAGGTTCGGTGTCGCGATGCTCGACGAGATACGCCTCCAGTGGCCGCTAGGCCTGGCCGTAGGAGCCTCGGTCATCATCACGGTCTTCAGCACCAAGACGCTGGGTCTTGGCGTGCTGGGCGTGTTCGCCGGGCCCCTGCTGGTCACCCAGGTCGCCTTCCGGCGATACGCCGGGATCCGGGCCACCTACCTGCAGACCGTCCGATCGCTGGCGCGCGTAACGGAAGTTGCAGGC
The DNA here is from genome assembly GCA_035484155.1 of Streptosporangiaceae bacterium. GTDB lineage: Bacteria > Actinomycetota > Actinomycetes > Streptosporangiales > Streptosporangiaceae > JAJYUU01. The sequence goes on along the minus strand of DATHPF010000076.1, from coordinate 26,277 downwards.
TACGTCGAGACCGGCCATTCACGCCGGGTGAGCAGGCTGGCGGTGTCTGTCGGCCGCGGCCTCGGCATGGCCGAGCCCGACCTGCTCGCGCTGGAGTACGCCGCCCTCATGCACGACATCGGCCAGCTGTCGCTTCCCGATCCCATCCCTGGCGGCGCCACCGTCCTGGTTTCGGCCGCTGACCAGGACCGGATCGCCGCAGATGGCGCTGATGTCATCCGCGAGGCAGGCGTCCTGGACCATGTGGCTGACCTCGTCCGGTGCCAGAGCTGGCCAGCGCACGGGCATGATCCGGCCCCGCCACTTGGCAGCATGATCATCCGGGCCGCCAACGCCTTCGACGATATGGTAGGCGGCTCGACCGACCGGGACAGATCGGCCGCCGCGCTCGACCATCTGCGCTTCGACCCGAGAGAGTACGACGGACGCGTCGTCGAGGCGCTCGCGGAGGTCGCAGGCCGACGGGTGCCGTCCCGGCTGTAGGCTGCCGGGCGTGCTTGAATCGGTCCTTGTCGCTAATCGTGGCGAGATAGCAAGACGAGTCATCGCGAGCGCTCGCCGGCTCGGCGTGCGCTCGGTCGCTGTCTACTCCGAGGCCGATGCCGAACTGCCGTACGTGCGCGAGGCCGACTCGGCCGTCCTCATCGGCCCGGCCCAGCCGGCCAGCAGCTACCTGAACGGCGCGGCGGTGCTGGCCGCGGCCCGGCAGACCGGGGCGCGCGCCATTCACCCCGGCTACGGCTTCCTCGCCGAGAACCCGGCGTTTGCGGCCAGCGTCATCGCCGCCGGCCTCACCTGGATCGGCCCGGCGCCGAGCGCCATGGAACAGATGGGCGACAAGATCAACGCCCGCAACCTGATGGAGGCGGCCGGCGTGCCGGTGTCTGCGGGCACCCGGCAGCCCGTCGCGGACGTGGCGGCGGCGCTGGCGGCGGCTGACGACATCGGTTACCCCGTCATGATCAAGGCCTCGGCCGGCGGCGGCGGGATCGGCATGAGCGCGGCCGCTGATCCGGCCCAGCTAGCGGCTGGATTCGAGACCGCCAGATCGCGCGCCGAGCGCTTCTTCGGCAGCCCGGCCATCTTGCTCGAGCGCTTCGTCCCGCGGGCGCGCCACGTCGAGGTCCAGATCCTGGGCCTGGCGGACGGCCAGGTGATCGCGCTGGGTGAGCGCGATTGCTCGGTCCAGCGACGCCACCAGAAGGTCGCCGAGGAGACCCCGTCCCCTGGTGTGGGGCCGCAGCTGCGCACCAGGATGCTGGCCGCAGCGGTGCGGGCCGGCGAGACGGTCGGCTACCTGGGCGCCGGGACCGTCGAGTTCCTGCTGGACGTCGAGGCGGGCGATTTCATGTTCCTGGAGATGAACACCAGGCTCCAGGTCGAGCATCCAGTCACCGAGCTCGTCACTGGCATTGACCTGGTCGAGCAGCAGTTCCTGATCGCGGCCGGTGAGGACGTCAGCTTCGCGGCCGACCAGGTGACGCCGGCCGGCCACGCGCTGGAGTTGCGTATCTACGCCGAGGACAGCAAGCGGTTCCTGCCGAGCCCTGGCACGATCAGCGAATGGGTACAGCCGACCGGACCCGGCGTCCGGGTCGACGCAGGCTACGCGGCTGGTAACACCGTCACGCCGTTCTATGATCCGCTCCTGGCCAAGCTGTGCGTGCATGGCGCCGACCGGGCGCAGGCACTGGATCGCGCCAGAACGGCAGTGGCGGCCTTCAGGATCAGCGGGCTCAAGACCAACCTGGAGTTTCACGCGGACCTGCTGGCGTCCGCGGAATTCTCCGGCGGCAACTATGACACGTCGCTGGTTGGCCGACTGCGCCCGTGACGGCGTGGCGAGAGCGATGATGGAGCGCAACCGGCCGGCTACGGCTGACAGGTAGGAGGGCATATGAGCGAAGTGCGCGCGGAGATGGTGGCCAACGTCTGGAAGGTCGTAGCGGCCGAGGGCGACACCGTCGGCGACGGCGACACCCTGGTCATCCTGGAGTCCATGAAGATGGAGATCCCGGTGCTGGCCGAGGACGCGGGGACACTGACCAGGCTGGCCGTGGCCGAGGGCGACATCGTCCAGGAGGGCGACCTGATCGCGGTCATCGAGTAGCGTGCGCAGGCCTCATACGCCCGTGGTCGATCGCGGATAGGCGTCCTGCGGGTCGGTCACGATATTGACCAGGTACGGGACGCCGGCCGCGAACGCGCGCCGCAGTGCGGGCCCGATCTCCTGTGGCTGCGTTACGAGCTCACCGCCCCCGCCAAGTGCGGTCACGACCTGGTCGTAGCGGCAGCCTGGCTGGAGGTCGGCGGCGACGTCATAGCCGTACAGGGCCTGCATCGGATGCTTCTCCAGGCCCCAGATCCCGTTGTTGCCGCAGATCATTACCACCGGGAGGTGGTGGCGGACCAGCGTGTCGACGTCCATGAGGGAGAAGCCGGCCGCGCCGTCGCCGAGTAGCAGCACCACTTGGCTGGCCGGACGCGCCACCCTGGCCGCTATCGCGTAGCCGAGGCCGGTGCCCAGGCAGCCATAGGGCCCCGGATCCAGCCAGCCGCCCGGCTGCTGCGGCTCGACGTACTTGCCGGCGTAGCTCACGAAATCGCCGCCGTCGCCGATCACGACGGCATCTGGCGCCAGCAGCCCGGCCAGCTCGCCGTAGATGCGCAACGGCCGGATCGGGCTGGCATCGCTGTGCAGCAGTGCCGCGTCCGCCTCGACTGCTTGCGCGGCGACGTGCTGGAGCCGGGGGAGCCAGTCCTCCGCCCAGGACGCCCCGGCAGCGCCTGCCTCGCCCACGAGGCCGTCGAAGATCGCGCTGAGGTCGCCGGCTACGGATCCGGCGAGTTCGCAGTGCGTGGCGACCTGAGTGGCCGCATCAGCGAGGTGGACAACACGGGCCGGGGGAGTGCCGTTCTTGCCGCCAAACCGGCCGTATCCGAGCCGGAAGTCCAGCGGCGTGCCCGCCACGATCACCAGGTCGGCCTCGCCGAGCGCCAGCCCTCGCGCGCGCGTCACGAGCAGGCCATGCCCAGCGGGCAGGATGCCGCGCCCCTGGCCATTGGCGATAACCGGCAGCCGGAAGTGCTCGGCCGCGGCCCTGGCCGCGTCCTCAGCGCGATCCAGCCAGACGTCAGAGCCGAGAATCAGCACCGGGCGGCGAGCAGCCGCCAGGAGCCGGGCAACCTCGGTGACCGACGCAGCGTCGGGTATGTCCGCATCGGCTGCTCCGGCGCCGGTAGCGGCGACACTGGGGCCGGCCGTGCTTGCCGCGGCTCGGCCGGTACCCGCCGCCGAGTCGGCTGCGACAACCTGGCCGAACAGCGCCTCCAGACTCGCGTCCAGGAACACCGGGCCGCGATGCCGGGCCGCCGCGAGCGTGAACGCTACGTCGACGGCTGGGCCCACCTCACCAGCCGCGTGCACGGTCCAGGCGCGCTTGGTCACGGGCGCTAGCAGTGGCGGATGATCCAGTTCCTGAAGGCTGCCCGAGCCCCAGCGGCCGTCGGACGCCCGCCCGGCCAGCACGACCAGCGGCGAGCCATTGAAGTGGGCCGTAGTCACGGCGCTCACCCCGTTGGTCACACCCGGCCCGGCGGTCAGCACCGCCAGGCCGGGGGATCGGGTCAGCCGCGCTGTTCCCTCGGCCGCGAACACCGCGGTCTGCTCGTGCCGGACGTCGATGATCGACATGGGCGGGTCGGCCGTCACCGCACCGTCATACACGGGGAAAACATGCAGGCCCGAGAGCGTGAACATGGTGGTAACGCCGTGCTTACGCGCTGCCGCTACTGCCTGCGCGCCGCCGTGCGATGGCCGCTGATCCGGACTCATGCCGGCACGTTACCAGCAAGTAAGGCGTGAGCATCAAGCATCAAATGCCGGGAACGGGGCCGTGTGCGTTCGGCTGGCCCGATCATCGCGGCCGGGCTGCGATGATGGCTGAGTGCCGACGCTGACCCACCTCGCCAGCCGGGCCGGGATCCGCGGCCCGGACCTGGAGTGGCTGCACGCGCTGATCTCCGATTGGCAGCTGCTTGCTGACCTGTCCTTTGCCGACCTCGTGCTGTGGGCGCCGCTGGCGCAGGACGATGACGAGGATGACGACGGCGGTACCTGGCCGGAAGGCGCCAGCTGGACCGCCCTGGCGCAGATGCGGCCGACGACCGCCCCGACAGCCCTGCCAGACGACATCGTGGGCACGGTGCGGCCGCGCCGCGAGCAGCCGCTGCTGGCGGCTGCTTACCTGGACCGGCGAGTATGCCGGGAAGGCGATCCGGAGTGGACGCGCGGCGTTCCCGTCCGGCACGAGACCATCCCCGTCAGCCGTGATGGCCGGGTGATCGCGGTGATTGAGCGATCGACGAACCTGAGCTCGGCCCGCACTCCGAGCCGTCTGGACCTGGCTTACCTGAGCGCGGCCGATGACCTGACCCAGATGGTGGCGGCCGGCATTTTCCCGGCACCGGGCGAAGAGCCGGTGCTCGTCAGGTCGCCCCGCGTCGGTGACGGCATGCTGCGGCTGAGCCGGTCGGGCAAGGTCACCTATGCCAGCCCGAACGGGCTGTCGGCCTACCGGCGGCTGGGACTTACCGCCGATCTCGTCGGCAAGCAGCTGGGGCCGCTGACGGCCAGGCTGTGCGCGGGCCGCGTCCCGCGGGACGACTCGCTGATGGTGGCTGCCAGCGGCCGGTCACACGCCGAGACCGAAGTCGAGGCGAACGGCGCTGTCGTCCAGCTGCGCACCATCCCGCTGATGGTGGACGGCGAGCGGGCCGGGGCACTCCTGCTACTCAGGGATGTCACCGAGCTGCGGCACCGGGAGCGCGAGCTGCTCACCAAGGACGCAACCATCCGCGAGATCCACCATCGGGTCAAGAACAATCTGCAGACCGTGGCGGCGCTGCTTCGCCTCCAGGCGCGCAGGATGCACGCGCCTGAGGCCAGGACGGCGCTTGAGGAGGCCGTCCGCCGGGTCGGATCTATCGCGATGGTGCACGAGACGCTCTCGCACGTGCCCGATGAGATCGTGGACTTCGACGACATCGTCGGGCGCGTCGCCATGATGGCGGCCGAGGTCTCCGCCGCGGAGGCACGCGTCACGCCCCGCTTGGTCGGCGAGTTCGGCCTGCTGCCGGCCCTGGTCGCGACTCCGCTGGCGCTGGTGCTGACTGAACTGCTGCAAAACGCGCTGCAGCACGGGCTTAGCCAACCCGGTCAGGCCGCGGCCGGCACCCTGGAGATATCCGCCGTGCGCGGCCAGGGCCGACTGACTGTCACCGTGTCGGACGACGGCTCCGGGTTGCCTGCTGGCTTTGACCTGGACTCGACCTCAAGCCTCGGCCTGCAGATCGTACGCACGCTCGTGCTGACTGAGCTCAATGGACGACTGGAGATAGTGCCGCGCCCAGGGGGCGGGACAAGAGTGCTGGTGGAGCTACCGCTTGGCGAGCTTCCGCTGGCTGAGTCCGATGCGACGGCCGTCTAAGCCCACGTTGCCAGCTGGCGTATAACGCCCCAGAGCTGCGCCGCTCCTCCCGCATGGGAGGCGGCGCAGCTCTGTCGTCGATCAGGCTCCCGCTCGCGCGGCGACCCTGCTGCGGCGCTTAACAGCGCGCCGCTCATCTTCGCTGAGTCCGCCCCAGACACCGGCGTCCTGGCCACTCTCGAGCGCCCACTGCAGGCAAGGCTCCATGACCTTGCACCGCTGGCACACTTGCTTGGCCTCGTCGATCTGGAGTACCGCAGGCCCGGTGTTCCCGATCGGGAAGAACAACTCCGGGTCCACGTCACGGCAGGCGGCATGGTGACGCCAGTCCATGAGTCCACTCCTCCTTGCGCTCAGGTCCTGACCGGGCCTGCGACGCTCAGTCGCGCTTGTGAATGATTTCACGAGCTAAGTTCTATGTCGGCTAAGTACTGTTCTGATCATGGCTTGAGCTATAAATCGGCGATGCTGTACTCGCCCCGCATCGTCGTATTTGTCCTCCGACGCTGGGATTAATCGGTGACGCGACGACTGCCGACTGCGAACTCTGTCGGATCTACCGCGCCGGGCTTGCGCCCCGCTCACTCTCCGGCGTAAATAGCCGCACCGCGACCACGTGTCGAGTCGCCAGCCCGGCGCGGCGCGCGGGCGCGCCGTTCACCAAGAGCGTTACAACCTTCTCAAGGTCGGCTATCAACCGCAAGACCCTAGGGCAAAGGTTCGGCAGGATTTCGGTGTCAGATCAGTCACATGGCTGGCATGGGCGAGCTGCCCGACCTACGTATAGCCGAGCCCTACCGAGGCCTTTGAAACTATTGGCGATATATGTAATAGTTCACGAATTCCCGGCTACCTCATGTATCTCACAGCTTAACGGGCGATTACCCGATCACTCGCAGCGCGCGCGGCACCGCGCGGAACAGTACTTCGTCGACCTCGCCCATGTACTCCCCGTCCAGCTGGAACGCCATCGGGCGGGCAGCGCCGAGGTGGATAGCGGCGAGATCGTGCCCCGCCACGACGCTCCGCCCCCGTGGCGGCTCAGTTCGCTCGGTCAGCATCTGGCGCAGGGTGCGCAGCGTTGCGATGGTGCCTAGGCGGCGAAAGGCCAGGATGTCGAGGCCAGTGTCGAAGCTCGCGTCCGGGTTGGTGTTGACCGGCCGGTGCCCGAGGTAGGTCCAGGGCGCCGAGTTGGACACGATGCACAAATACACCGCGTCGCGCGACAGCCCGGTCGGCTCGCTGATGGTGATCGCCGGCTGCCGCCGATCGGTGACCTGGTAGTACTGGCGCAGCGCCGTCCGGAAGTACAGGGCCGGGGTGAGCGTCCGGCCATGTGCTCGCCGGCCCTCGACGGCACGCACGACCTCGGCGTCGAGGCCGAGGCCGGCGTTGAAGGTGAAGTACCGCCCGTTAGCTGTCCCGAGCCCGATGCGACGTTCCCGGCCGAGCGCCAGGTCCTCGATGAGCCGGCCGACCGCGTCGACCGGGTCTGTCGGCAGCTGCAGCGATCGGGTGAACACGTTGGCGTTGCCGCCCGGCAGCGCGGCCAGGGCGGGCAGGTCGGCGGCGTCTGGAGGCGCCGCGACGGCATCGGCCGGGCCGGCCTCGGCGGCGCGCCTCAGATCGGCGGTTCGTGGCGCTCGGGCCCACGCAGTGCCCCCTAGCAAGCCGTTCACGGCCTCGTTGACCGTGCCGTCCCCGCCTAGGGTCATGACGAGCCCAAATTTGTCAGAAGCGGCGGTAGCGGCAAGCCTGGTGGCATCGCCCCGGTAACGTGTCTGCACGACCTCAAGGTCAACGGCAGAGGCGAGGGCCCGGACGATGACGTCCCGTCGCCCGCGGGTTGTGGAGGTGGCGTGTGGGTTCACGATCAAGAGCGCGCGCACGCGCCAAGGCTAGCCAGCCGCCCACGCAGCAGGCGCCAACGGCCCACCGCCCGGGTCGGCAGGCCGCGCCGCCCGTAACTGGATCGCCCGTAGCTGGTTCGCCCACGACTGGGCCGCAGGCAGCGACTGGCCCGCAGACAGCGACTGACCCGCAGACACCGGCGACCGGGCCGCAGGCGGCGACTGGGCCGCAGGCAGCCGGGCAGCTGCCCCGTTCCGTCCGCGCCGCCGCCGTCGCGCAGGCCGTCGAAGCTGTCGGTGTCCTCGCCGCCTCAGTGCTGGCCGGCATTGCTACCGCGAACGGCCACTCCTACGAGCGTGCCAGCGGCATCGCTATCACGCTGATCGGCATTGCCACCGCGGTCGCACTCGCCCTGGTCGCGCGGGCGCTCCGGGACGGACGGCGATGGTCACGAACCCCGGCGTTCCTGACTCAGCTCTTCACCGGGATAGTCGCCATTTACCTGATTCAGTCGGGTCGGCTCGACTGGGGTATTCCGGCCATTGCGCTGGCAATTGCCGGGCTTGCCGCGCTTTTGACGCCGGCGAGCATTGAGGTCCTCACCCCGGGGCGAATGAGTAAATCCTGACAGCGCCAGCTAGTCCTCGCTTGTCAGGCCCTCACGGAGCTGGGCTAGCGTCCGCGCCAGCAGCCGCGACACGTGCATCTGCGAGATGCCGAGCTCGGTCGCGATCTGGGACTGGGTCATGTTCCCGAAGAACCTGAGCAGCAGGATCCGCTTCTCTCGCGGCGGGAGCTGCTCGAGAAGGGGCTTCAATGACTCGCGGTACTCCACGCCCTCCAGCGCCTCGTCGACCATGCCAAGCGACTCGGCGACTGCCGGCGCGTCATCGTCGCCCGAGTCAGGCGCGTCGAGTGAGACGGTGGAGTAGGCGTTTGCCGACTCCAGGCCCTCCAGGACCTCTTCCTCGCTCATTTGGAGGTGCCCGGCCAGCTCCGCCACGGTCGGCGCGCGGCCGAGATTCTGCGCGAGCTCGCCGATCGCCTTGGCCAGCGCGAGCTTGAGCTCCTGCAGCCGCCGGGGCACGCGCACGGCCCAGCCCTTGTCGCGGAAGTGGCGCTTGATCTCGCCCACGATCGTCGGCGTGGCGTAGGTCGAGAACTCCACGCCGCGCTCCAGGTCGAACCTGTCGATGGACTTGATCAGGCCGATGGTCGCGACCTGGGTGAGGTCATCGAGCCACTCGCCCCGGTTGCGGAACCGGCGGGCTAGGTACTCCACCAGCGGCAGGTGCAGTTCGACCAGCTCGCCCCGGATCCGCAGCCGCTCGGCGTCGCCTGGCGGCAAGGCAGACAGCTTCTCGAATAGCTCGCGGGCGTGGCCGCGCTCACGCGGTCCGTGCTGCGCGCGGGCCGGGACAGGCAAATCCTCGGCCTCGGCAATCTCCACGACCCCGGCGAGTTCCTCCGCGTCGCTGAGCGCCAGTACGGCAGGTACGACGGCGTCGGTGTCATCAGCCGCAGGTCCCCCTCTGGCCGGCGCTGTCGACATCATCTCGAACTCCTCGGTCAAGGCGACCTCAGTCTCCCCCGTCACACCGACCCCGAATTCGGGCGGCTCTTGCGCATCACGATGGCAAGCCTGTCTCCCGGTCCGACCTGCGATTCGACGGTGCCAGCCAGGGCCGATAGGACAGTCCAGGCAAATGTGTCACCAGATGGGGGGCGTGGGTTCAAGCTAGGGACCGCGACCGTGATGGTCATGTCGTCGGGACGGAGTGAGAAGCTGCACTCCAGGCTGCTGCCGGGGATCGCCTGGGAGAGGAGCATGGCGCAGGCCTCGTCGACGGCAATACGCAGGTCCTCGATGTCATCCAGCGTAAAGTCGAGCCGGGCAGCCAGCCCCGCCGTCGCGGTCCGCAGCACTGACAGGTAGGCCCCGTCGGCGGGCATCCGCACGGTGACCAGGTCACTGCCGATCTCAGCCGGGCGCTCGGTGATGAGCGGGCCGGCCGCCGCGCTCGCCCCGCTCAAGCCGGCAGCGGCGACTGAACCGGCACTGGCGCCGACTGACGTGACCGCGGACTCCGTGGTCTCCTCCGTCACTACTGTCCTCCCAAGCTGTCGGGCCAGCACGCTGCGTACAGGCACCGGCCTTCCATACGCAACTTACAGTGACCATCCGACTGCATCCGACACCGGCTGGGTCATTCTGCGATCGGTACCCCTACTACGGAGAACGGCGGGCCGCGAACGGCCCGCCGGTCCGGCACTTCGCGTCGCGGCTAAGCCTGCTTGGTCTCCCAGAAGATCTTGCTGATCTCGTCGATCTTGCCCAGCAACTGGTCGGCCACGGCCGGGTCATTGCTGGACTTGGTACCACCGCCACCGCCGGCCAGCTTGGTGGCCTGGTTGAAGAGGGTGTTCAGCTGCGGGTACTTCTCAAAGTGCGGCGGCTTGAAGTAGTCGGTCCACAGCACCCACAGATGGTGCTTGACCAGTTCGGACCGCTGCTCCTTGATGTCGATCGCCCGGGTGCGGAACGCGGGGTCGTCGTTCGCCTGGAACTTCTCGCAGATAGCCTTGACGGACTCGGCCTCGATACGCGCTTGCGCGGGGTCGTAGACGCCGCACGGAAGGTCGCAGTGCGCATGCACGGTAACCTTCGGCGCGAGGAGACGTGCGGGCAGCCTCATTGATCGCCCTTCTCTCTCTCTCAGATCATTGGCTTGGATTCCGACAGTACATCGTGCGCGGACGCTGCCCTGGAGGGAGGGACGCATGCGCTGGCCGCTATGGCGCGTCGCCGTGGCCGAGCGCTCCATGGAGCCCGCGCTGTTGCCTGGGGACTGGCTGCTGGCGTGGCGCAGCATGCGCCCGAGCCACCCACCGCGCGTGCGGCCTGGCCAGATCGTGATCGCCCGGCATCCAAGCGAGCTGGGCATGCTGGTCGTCAAGCGAGCGGCCCGCCAGCTTCCTGATGGCTGGTGGCTGGAGTCCGACAATCCAGCCGCGGGTGCGGTGGACAGCAGGGTGTTCGGCCCCGTTCCGGCCGGTCTTATCCAGGCCCGCGTGCTGCTGCGGTACTGGCCGCGCCGGCGATCGAGAATGCAAACCGGCTCCGCTCCCAGGGGGAGCGGAGCCGGCTCGCTACGAGATGACTAGCGCGGCGCGGGATCGGCCCCGCCGTGCGCGGCCGGGTCGGGCGCGCCCTGCGCGGACTGCTTCTCGAGCAGCACCAGCATTTCCTCCCTGGACAGCTTGGTCGCCTGCGCCCAGTAGTAGATCACCAGGCTGAAGAGCGCGACCACCAGCATGTCGATCCCGAAGTGCAGGTGACCGGTGTTCACCGGAGCCTTGACGGCGCCGCCTGAGAACTGGCCCTGCCAGGAAATGATGCCCATCCCGATCAGGTAGACCGGCAGCCACTGCGCGGACTTCCAGTCCAGCGGCGGCCGCTCGGGGTCGAACGCCATGTGGACTGCGATCAGGATGTAGCCGATGACAACGGCGATACCCAGCTTCCAGATCACTTCGATGCCCGACCAGTAGATGATCAGGTTCGCGATGATGAAGGCGACCGGCGTGAGCCAGACCGCGCCAGGCATCCGGTACGGCCGCTCATGGTCGGGCACCTGCTTGCGGAACGCGCCAAGCGAGAGCGGGGCACCCGCGTACATCAGCACGCTGGCGCTGGTAACGAGCCCGACCAGCGACTTCCAGCTCGGGAACGGCAGCAGGAACAGCAGGCCCGCAGCGAATGCCACGATCAGGCTGAACCAGGGCACGCCGTTCTTGTCAGTCCTGGCGAAGATCTGCGGGTAGTACCTGTTCCGCGCCAGGCCGTAGCCGATCCGGGAGGTAGACGTCTGGTACATCAGGCCGGTACCGAACGGCGAGACGAAGGCGTCGATCCGCAGGATCGTCGCCAGCCAGGCAAGCCCGGCCAGTCCGGCGAGGCCCGCGAACGGGCCGATCGCGATCGGGTTCGTCGACTTGATCGCGCCGAAGCCGTGCGTGATCAGGTTGGCCGGCGTTGCGCCGATGAAGACGACCTGGAGCAGGCAGTAGATCACCGTCCCGATCAGCACCGCATAGATGATCGCCCGCGGCAGGTTCCGCTGCGGGTCCTTGATCTCGCCTGCTAGCTGGTCCGCCTGCTCGAAGCCGAGATAGGCGAACACGATGCCGGCGCTCGGGACGGCCGTCAGGATTGCCTTCAGCCCGCCCGGCGCGAAGCCGCCGCCACCCGGATTGAAGTTGGCCGGGTGGAACTTGAAGGCCAGCACGATGATGGCCAGTACCGGGATGGCTACCTTCCACCAGGTGATCGCGCTGTTCACCGTACTGAACAGGCGCATGGCCAGGAAGTTGATCGCGGTGAAGATCGCCATCAAGACGATGGTGACGGCGAACCCGGTGCCGGTGGTGACGCCCTTGTCCGCGTTGTACACGCTCGGCCAGTAGTACGAGCCGTACTGCATCACGGCGAAGCACTCGATCGGCGCGACGGTGACCGCCTGTAGCCAGGAGAAGAATCCAAACGAGATGCCAGCGACGCTGCCGAACGCGAGGTGCGGGAACCGGGCAGTGCCACCTGCGACCGGATACATCGCGCCTAGCTCGGCGTGGACTAGGGCGAGGATGATGACGGCGACGCCGCCAATGATCCAGCCGATAAGCGCCGCGGGCCCGGCGAGCTGTGCCGCGCCGAACGCGCCGAACAGCCAGCCTGAGCCGATGATGGACGTCTCAGACGCCCACGTTGCGCCGATCAGCCCCATCTCTCGTTTGAGGCCGACGTCTGCCGGCTGGGTAACTGTAGCGACAGACTCCGCTGTCATGGTCCGAACCTTCTTTCCGGTCCGCATACGTTGGCCATACGGCCCCTTGGGTGTTGCTCATGGTAATGATCGACTTGAGCCATGAGAAGAAGTCACTCGGCGTCATTTCGGTAACGCGAGTCACTAAAGCGTTGCTAATCAAGCTCTTGCCCCAGTGCCGTATAGATGCATAAGAGCACGTCAGAGGCCTACTCATCAGGATGTATCCGGATGCCTGCCGACGGACATGACGAGCAGGTAGATAAAGAAAAAGTAACGAGCCACGTCGGGAGTCGCTGACGCCGATGGACCCCGGCTGCCGCTGCGCATATGACCTGCTCACGTGGCCGCCGTCCGCGCATATGACCCGCTCACGCGCCTAGCGTCGCGTGAATACGACCTGCTCACGGCCTTCGCAGCGACGCAGACCGGCCTGTCTCGCTCGCCTAGCCGGTTGCGTGCGGCCGGTCACGTGCCCGCCGGTGCGTGGCTCGGGCTGGCCGGCCGGTGCTTTAGCTGGCGGCCGGGGTGGCGTGCCTGGGCAAGCTGGCCGCGGACTCGCCGTCGGCAGCGTCGTCCCCGGTGCTGCCTTGCGGCCTGCGCAATGCGCTCACGTTTCCTCGTGCCGCGGCATGCTCTGCGCAGTACCGGCGGGACTTGCCAGGGCTAGCGTCGATGAAGACCTGGTGGCAGGAGGCAATGGCGCAGATGCCGAGCCTGCTTACTCCCACCAGGGAGACCGTCAGCGCGACGCCGATGATCGCGCCGGCCGCGAACCTGTCGCTGACCGCGCCTTGGGCCGCTAGGTGGACGTGCCAGCGCTGGTCGTCGTGGCTGACCATCTCCGGGTGAACGGGGAACTGCAGGAGCAGGGCGTTCAGCCGGTCCATGGCTTGCTGTTCGTCGCCGCTCGCTGCGGCCGTGAACATGGCATTGAACTCGGCCCGCAGGTGCTGGAGCACAGCAAGATCGCGCCTCGTGACTGGGCCGTTGAGGCAGTCACCGAGGGCGCTCGTACATGCGCTCGCCGTGCCCAGTGGGTCCGGCTCCCCGTGAGCCTGGACAGTGTTGGCAAGGCGAACCGCTAGCTCTGCGTAAGACGAGAGATTCACTACGGTCCTTACCTGCGTGAGTTCATCAGGAGGCCGCTCCCCGAACGAGTATGGCACAGTCGCCGTTGGCCAGGTGGGTGTCCTTTTCACATAACCATTCACCTTGACCGTCTTGGCCGCCTTGTCCGCGCCGAGACATGGCACGGAGATGGTGCGCGCGTTGCCGACTGGCTGACGAGTGCCAGCGGCCGCTAGGAGCGGGGCAAGTCAGGGGTCCACGTGACGAGACCTCGTCGGGCGGGCCCAGCATCGTGCAATGTCGAGGAGTTAGGGCATCAGTTAACTAGTGTGGCCCTTAGAGGGGCACCAGTAGCTAACTGGCGCCCTTCGTGACCTTTGCGGCCCGGCGACGCGCCTCGATCGGCGCTGTCAGAGGCAGCTGCCATTCTCTCCGCATGCCGCAATTAGCCCATTATGACGCAGACAAGCTTGAGGCCACGCTGAGGCGACAGCAAAGGGTAATCACTCGTCGGCAGGCGGTGACATGCGCTATGACCCCGAAGGCGCTTCGCTACCGGCTCCGCCCCGATGGTCCGTGGCAAGCGGTGCTGCCGGGCGTATATCGAGATGGCCGTGGCGGACTAACCGAGGGGCAGCGCGCGGTTGCTGCCTTTCTCTATGCTGGCCGGGCGATCGCGATCACGGGTCCTGCCGCCATGGCGTGGCATGGTGCCCCGGTCAAGCGCAACGAGATCGTCGATGTGCTGGTGCCGCTGCATCACAAGCGCTGTGACGCTGGGTTCGCGCGCCTGCACCGCACCAGCGTCGAGCTGGGCGCGCTGTATCAAGACGGAGCTGTCGTCTATGCACCGCTCGACCGGGCGATCATTGATGCAGCCCGGCAGCTGACCGACTTGCCGGAGATCCGGGAGTTAGTGGCGTCCGCCGTCCAGCGCGGGAAGGTTCTCGTCGGGCATCTCGCGAGGGAACTCGACAAAGTCGGCCCGGTAGCCGGCTCGGCCCGGATCAGACTCGCCTTATCCGAGGTCGCCGACGGCGTTCGCTCGACCGCCGAGGCGGACTTGCGGACGCTCGTCATTCAGGCGCGGCTGCCGACCCCGCTCTATAACCCAGACCTCTACGTCGGCGGCGAGTTCCTTGCCAGGCCGGATGCCTGGTGGCCAGACGCCGGCGTGGCTGCCGAGGTCGACTCCAAGGCCTGGCACCTGTCGCCCGCGGACTACGAGCGAACTCAGATGAGGCACGATCGCATGATCGCGCAGGGGATCCGCGTTCTGCATTTCGCGCCCAGGCACTTGCGTGTCGCCAAGCGAGACGTGGCTGAGCAGATCAGGTCGACGCTCGCTGTCTCGACAGGACCGCTGCCGCACATCGTGACGAGGCCGACGCAATGAGAGGCCGGGCGGACGTGATGAGGCCCCCGCGATCCAGCTAATCCGGCTTGGGATCGCTACCTTGTCTCGTCAGCCTGATCCGGTGCGGCGTTCTCGGCCTGGCTCGTGTGATCTGGAGCGGGACTCTGCGGACCAGATGCGCCAGCGTCTGCGGTGCCACTGGCGGTGCTCTTCGCTTGTGCTCCCTCACCGGCCGAACCGGCATCGCGTTGCGCATCCGAAGGCTTGCCGGTAGACCCGGTGTCGCTGAACACTTCCTCGCGGACCTTGGCGAGAGTGTCAGTGAGGATGTCACGCAGATCGTTAAGTGACCGCTCGCCTAGGGTCCCGGTCTGCTTGGCGGCTGCACGCAGCTCGTTCGCGAACTGGATCGCGATGCGCTCGAGATCAGTAAACGGGCCCGGACCACCGCGGCGGGCCTTCGGTCCATCGCCCTGCCGGGTCTGGCCTCGTCCGCCGCTCGCATCCCGACCTGCGGAGCCGCGGCCACCTGCCCGTTCGTTCCCGGTCATCCGGTCAGTGACACCGGCCCAGTCCGTGCCGCCGGTCCAGTCTTTGCCGCTAGCCCATTCTGACCAGGCACTCCAGCCCGCCCAGTCGTGCCGCCCGCGGCTCTGCGCGCGGAAGTCGGCGCGCATCTTCTCGCGGGTGCGCCGGGCTTCCTCCCTGATGCGCTGGGCGTCTTCACTGCCGTCGGCGCCCGGCTCGCCAGCGGTCCCGGTCGTGCCGCTCTTGCCTCGGTCGGCAGTGCCGCTCTTGCCTCGGTCGCCGGTGCCGCTCTTGCCTCGATCGGCAGTGCCGTTGTCCTGGAGCCGGAACTCCCTGGCCGCAGAGGCTAGTTCCTCGCGAATGCTGCGCACTGTGTCCCGGACGTCGACCGAGATCTCCCTGGCCACGTCGCGGAGCGACTCAGTGAGCTCGTCTTCAAGGTCAGCCAGGTCGCCGAGTCTCGACCGGATCTCCTCGCGTCCCTTGTCGGTGATGCTGTAGACCTTCTTGCCGTCTACTTCCTCGTGCGTGACCAGGCCATCCTCTTCAAGCCGGGCGAGTCGAGGGTAGATGGTGCCAGGCGAGGGCGCGTAGACGCCCATGAACCGGTCCTGCAGTAGCCGGATTACCTCATAGCCGTGCCGCGGGGACTCGTCGAGCAGCTTCAGCAAGTACAGCCGAAGCCTGCCGTGCCTGAATACCGGGCTCACAAAACCTCACCGCCAGCCTTGGCCTCTAAATGCAGGGCATCACATGCCGCTGCTTCAGAAGATCGTAGTCCTTATTCAAATACGATATGTCGCGTCGCTCAAAAGTCAAGATGTATCGCGTCCGCTTGACCTCGGATCGGCAGACTGCCGGGACCTGCCGCAGCTAGCTGCCACGCTAGGTCCCATTCGGGACCTTGCGGACCGCTGCCTCGGCAAGCCCCCGCATCAAGCCTTATGGCATGCCCGCGACCAGATACGGCCCGAAGGCGCTGGCCCAGCTACCAGGTCCCGCGTCTTACTCGTCGTCGTCGAGGCGGGCCAGCCAGGTAGCGAGCTGGTCGACGGTCGACTCGGCACCAGGATGCTCGTCGACGAAGTCGCGCAGACGCTCGGCCAGCCAGCTCACCGACACCTGCTCGCCGCGACGGCGCTCCTCAAGCTCCTCGATGCCCCGATCGGTGAAGTACACGAGCGTCAGCCGTTCTCAGCGAACACCGCGTCCACGATTGCGGCCTGCTCCGCCGCATGCACCTTGGCCTTGCCCGAAGCCGGGGCCGAGCTGGCGGGCCGGGAGACCACCGAAATGGGCCGGCCGAGCGCCGTCGGCAGGTGCAGCGCCATGTGCGGCCAGCTGCCCATGTTGGCCGGCTCTTCCTGCACCCAGACCACCTCGGCCGAGGCTGGGTAGCGTGACAGCTCGGCCGCGATCTCCTGCGTCGGGCGCGGGTACAGCCGCTCCACCCGGATCAGCGCAATGTCCCGCGCGCCGGTGGCCTGCCGCCGTTCGGCCAGGTCGTAGTAGATCTTGCCAGCGCAGAGCACGACCCGCCGGACACCCGCCGGGTCGACCCCGGCCTGGGCGCCCGCAAGGTCAGAGAGCACGGGCCGGAAGGACCCGGTCGTGAAGTCTGCCATCGCGGAGGTCGCGGCCTTGAGCCGCAGCATCGACTTGGGCGTGAACACGATGAGCGGCTTGACCCTGCTCGACAGTGCCTGCCACCGGAGCAGGTGGAAATAGCTGGCCGGCGTGCTCGGCATGGCCACGGTCATGTTGTCCTGCGCGCACAGCGTGAGGAACCGCTCGACCCTGGCCGAGGAGTGGTCGGGCCCCTGGCCTTCATAGCCGTGCGGGAGCAGGAGCACGACGCCCGACTGCTGGCCCCACTTCTGCTCGCCCGAGCTGATGAACTCGTCCAGGATCGTCTGCGCGCCGTTGACGAAGTCGCCGAACTGCGCCTCCCAGCAGACCAGCGCGTCCGGCCTCGCCACCGAGTAGCCGTACTCGAAGCCCACGGCCGCATACTCCGAGAGCAGCGAGTCGTAGACATGGAACCTCGCGGTCTGCGTGTTGAAAGCGCGCAGCGGCACGTACTCCTCGCCGGTGTGCCGGTCCACGAGCACCGCGTGCCGCTGGCCGAAGGTGCCGCGCCGCGAGTCCTGGCCGATCAGGCGCACCGAGTGGCCGTCGATCAGGGTCGAGCCGAACGCCAGCAGCTCGCCGGTCGCCCAGTCGATCTCGTCCTGCTCGACCATGGCCGCTCGCCGCTGGAGCTGGGGCAGCAGTCTCGGGTGCACAGTGAAACCTGCGGGCAGCGTCGTCTGCGTGTCGATGATCCGCTTCACGGTCTCGGGCGAGATCGCGGTCCGCACGCTCAGGTGGTCCGCTGGCGTGTCCGCGGCTGGCTGCGGCCGGAGCGCGGCGGGCTCGACCGGACGGCTGACGGCGTCCTTAGTCTCGGTGAAGGCCCGCTCCAGCTCCTGCTGGTAGTCCCGCAGCGCCTGCTCGGCCTCCTCCATCGTGATGTCACCGCGGCCGATCAGCGACTCGGTGTACAGCTTGCGGGTGGAGCGCTTGGCGTCGATCAGGTCGTACATGAGCGGCTGGGTGAACGAGGGGTTGTCGGCCTCGTTGTGGCCGCGTCGCCGGTAGCAGATCATGTCGATGACCACGTCCTTGGCGAAGGCCTGCCGGTACTCGAAGGCCAGCCTGCCGACCCGGACCACGGCCTCCGGGTCGTCGCCGTTCACGTGGAAGATCGGGGCCTGGATCATCCGGGCCACGTCGGTCGAGTAGACGCTCGACCGCGACGACTCGGGCGACGTGGTGAAGCCCACCTGGTTGTTGACCACGATATGCACGGTGCCGCCCGTGCGGTAACCGCGCAGCTGAGATAGCTCGAGCGTCTCGGCGACGACGCCCTGGCCAGCGAAGGCGGCGTCGCCGTGGAGGAGGACAGGCAGCACGGTGAAGCCCGGCTCGCCCATGTCGAGGATGTCCTGCTTGGCGCGCACGACGCCTTCCATGACCGGGTCCACGGCCTCGAGATGGCTCGGGTTGGCCACCAGCGAGGTGGCGATTGCCGACCCGTCCGCGCCCTGGTACTTGCCCTCGGCGCCGAGGTGGTATTTCACGTCGCCCGAGCCGTGCGTGGTGGCCGGGTCCAGGTTGCCCTCGAACTCCTGGAAGATCTGCGCGTACGACTTGCCGACGATGTTGGCCAGCACGTTCAGCCGGCCGCGGTGGGCCATGCCGATGACCGCCTCGTGCAGGTGCTCGTCGGAAGCAGCAGTGAGCACCGCGTCCAGCAGCGGGATCAGCGACTCGGCACCCTCGAGCGAGAACCGCCGCTGCCCCACGAACTTCGTCTGCAGGAACATCTCGAAGGCCTCGGCCACGTTGAGCCGGGACAGGATGCGCAGCTGCTCGTCGTGGTCGGCACGCCCGTGCGGTCGCTCGACCCTGGCCTGGATCCAGGCCCGCTCCTCCGGGTTCTGGATGTGCATGTACTCCACGCCGACGGTGCGGCAGTAGGAGTCGCGCAGCACGCCGAGTATCTCCCGCAGCTGCATCCGCGGCTTGCCGCCGAAGCCCCCGGTGGCGAACTCGCGCTCCAGGTCCCACAAGGTGAGCCCGTGCTGGTTAATGTCCAGGTCGGGGTGCTTGCGCTGGCGGTACTCCAGCGGGTCGGTGTCGGCCATCAGGTGGCCGCGGACCCGGTAGGCGTGGATCAGCTCGTGCACGCGGGCGGCCTTGCTGATGTCGTCCTCGTGCCCGGCCGGGATGTCCTGCACCCAGCGGACCGGCTCGTACGGGATCCGCAGGGCCTTGAAAACGTCGTCGTAGAAGCCCTGGCCACCGAGCAGCAGGTCAGCGATTACGCGCAGGAAATCGCCCGACTGCGCGCCCTGGATGATCCGGTGGTCGTAGGTGGAGGTGAGCGTGACCGTCTTGCTGATGGCCAGCCGCGCCACTGTCTCGGCCGAGGCGCCCTGGTAGGCGGCCGGGTACTCCATCGCGCCGACGCCGACAATGCAGCCCTGGCCGGTCACCAGGCGCGGCACCGAGTGCTCGGTCCCGATCGTGCCCGGGTTGGTCAGGCTGATCGTGGTCCCGGCGAAGTCGTCCACGGCGAGCTTGCCGGTCCTGGCCTTCCTGATGATGTCCTCATAGGCCATCCAGAACTGGCGGAAGTCCAGCGTCTCGGCGCCCTTGATGCTCGGCACGAGCAACTGGCGCGACCCGTCGTCCTTGCGCACGTCGATGGCGAGGCCGAGGTTGACGTGCTCCGGCTCGACGAGTACGGGCTTGCCGTCGACCTCGCCGTACGCGAAGTTCATCTCCGGCACGATGGCTAGAGCCCGGACGATCGCATAGCCGATCAGGTGCGTGAACGAGATCTTTCCACCGCGGCCACGGGCTAGATGATTGTTGATGACTATCCGGTTGTCGACCAGCAGCTTTGCCGGAACGGGGCGGACGCTGGTCGCGGTTGGCATCGTCAAGCTGGCCGTCATATTCGTGACTGTGCGCGCCGCCGCTCCACGCAGCCGGACCGTGTGCTCGGCCGAGTCCGCGCCCTGCACTGGCGGGGTAGCAGCTGGGGCTGCAGTCACTGGGGCCGAGCTTGCAGGCGGACCAGCCGGAGGTGCCTGCCCGTCGGCGGCATTGGGCGTGGCGGCCGGTCCCGGTGTCGGTGGGGTCGATGCCGCCGGTGCTGCGCTGCGCGCCTGGACGGCTGTCGGGCTGTCAGCCTCGCGGGCGGGCTGCGCCGCTGCCTGCTCGGGCTGCGGGTGGTAATCGGCGAAGAAGCTCCACCAGGCCTGGTCCACCGAGCCGGGATCGGCCTGGTACCGCTGATACAGCTCGTCGACTAGCCACTGATTAGGCCCGAAATCCGCTTGCGCGGCAGTGCCGTTCTGTGTCGGGCCGTTCTGTGCCGGGCCGTTCTGTGTCGGGCCGTTATGTGCCGGGCCGTTATGTGGCGGGCCATTGTGCGGCTGCTCGCCGCTGGCCTCGGTAGAACTGGTTGACGTAGTGAGATCCGCGGACCCACGCGGGGACTCGGCAGACACGGCGGACATCGCCCTCTTCCGGAGCTTGCTTGGCTAGACGTGGCGCACCAACAAGGCTACCCGGCACGGGAACCGGCCCTGCGACAGCCGAGCGGCGTTCGGTAAGCGGGACTAGCCTAGTCGGCCATCCGGTCCCGCCCATGCGGCTCAAGCCAGCTCACATAAGGACCTTTTGGCACAATGCCGGTCGGGTTAATCCAGATCTGGGTCTGGTAATAGTGCCGCTTGATCTGGAAGAAGTCCGTGGTGTCCCCGAACCCCGGCCGCTGGAAGAGATCACGGGCATAACCCCAGAGGTACGGATAGTCGGCCAGCCGGTGCAGGTTGCACTTGTAGAGCAGGTAGTACACCGCGTCGAAACGGGCCAGGGTGGGGAACAGCCGGACGTCTGCCTCGGTGAGCTGGCCGCCGAGCAGGAACCGCCGGCGGGCTAGCCGCTCCTCGAGTGCGTCCAGCGTGGTGAACAGCGCGTCGAACGCCTCCTCATAGCCAGCCTGGGAGGTCGCCATCCCGGCCTTGTAGACGCCGTTGCTCACGGTGTGCTGGATGAGCGTCGCGACCGCCTCGATCTCCCGGCGCTGCGGGGACGGATACAGGTCGGGCGCGCCTGGCCGGTGGAAGGGGCTGAACGCGGTCTCCATCTGCACGGCGATCTGCACCATGTCGTTGGTCACGATCCGCTGCGCCCTGATATCCCACAGCAGCGGCAGTGTCGCCCGGCCGGAATAGCCGGGATCGGTAGCCAGGTACAGCTCAGACACATAATGAGCCCCGGTGACCAGGTCGCGGCCGCCAGTCTGATCCGGGAACCGCCAGCCGTGCTCGGTAATCACCGGC
Organism: Streptosporangiaceae bacterium; assembly: GCA_035484155.1. Lineage (GTDB taxonomy): Bacteria > Actinomycetota > Actinomycetes > Streptosporangiales > Streptosporangiaceae > JAJYUU01. The sequence goes on along the minus strand of DATHPF010000076.1, from coordinate 5,258 downwards.
TCCGTCAGGCTCAGCCCGATAGCGCGTTCCAGCCCCATCAGCCGGCGGACGATCAACGCTCGCTGTGACCAAGGGCACGCCAGTGACGCATACAGTTGGTAGCGGCCCGGCTCGACGGGGAAACCCGACGAGCCATCCCGGCTAAAGCGCCCGGTGATCTCCGCAGGCCCGCGGACGCCGCTCACTCCGCCGTCGTATGACGGATAGCCAACTTGCTGGCCAGCCGAGCTGGCGGTCGCTGGGGCGCCGGTTACTGGGCCGCCGGTTACTGGGCCGCCGGTTACTGGGCGGGTCGGGAATGGCTCTCCAGCCTGCATTCCCGCTCCCTTCCCGGTGGCTCGCTGAGCGACGCATGATTTCCTACTAGACCACGACCAGCACATCCAAGACCAGGCAGTCTGGCCGGCTGCCGGTACTAGGCGCCAGTGCGCACGGCCGGGAAGGACGGGCAGTGAGCTTTCTGGCCAGCCACGTCACCGAGCTCAGCGGCTGGGTCGCCTATCTGGTGATCGCGGCGCTGGTGTTCGGGGAGACGGCAGTCTTCATCGGCTTCTTCCTTCCTGGCGAGATCGCCGCGATTCTCGGTGGCGTGCTTGCCAGCCGCGGGCACTTGTCGCTGCCGCTCCTGATCGTGATCGTCGTCGCGGCGGCTGTCGCCGGCCCGTTCGTCGGCTACGAGATCGGCAGGCGCCTCGGGGATCGGCTCTTCGCGAGCAAGGCGCTAAGCCGCGTGCGCGGGGGTACCGAGCGGGCCAGGACGGTGCTCAGCAACCGGGGCGGCGTCGCAGTGCTGCTCGGCAGGTTCCTCGCCATCGTTCGCGCGATCATGCCGGCGGCGGCGGGGGCCGCTGCGGTGCGGTACCGAACCTTCGCTTTCTACAACGTCCTCGGGGGCCTGATCTGGGGTGCTGGTTACTGCGCGCTCGGCTATCTGGCCGGATCGGCTTACGCAGTGGTCGCGGGCAGAGTCGGATCGGGCCTCGCCATCGCGATTGGCATCGTGGTGGTCGTCGCGGTGGCCGTCTGGGCAGTTCGCCGTCACCGCGCTGTCGCCAGCGAGCCGGAGCAGATTGGCGCGCTGGACGCGGGCGAGACGGAATAGCTCGGGCCGCTCGCCGGGCCGCAGCTAGCGGGTCAGGACATCCTGTCGCCGGTTCGCGAGGCACGGCAGCATGGCGCGCACCCTGGCGGTCTGCTCGGTGTCGACATCACCAATGCCGAGGCCCTCGGCGGGACCAAGATCCAGCCTGACCACTCCCATCGGATCGACGAGCATGCTGCGGCCGATGCCGGTGGGCGCATGCGTGGGCCGCTCGGCCGGATCTGGTACCTGCCCGGCGGCAGCCAGCCAGATCGTGTTCTCGATCGCGCGGGCTCGGACCAGCGTCACCCAGTGCTCCTCCTTGAACGTCCCCGCCGCCCACGCGGCCGGCAGGACGAGCAAGTCGGCGCCACCCACGGCTAGTGCCCTGGCCAGCTCGGGGAACCTGACGTCGTAACAGGTCATGAAGCCGACCCGGAGGCCGCCGATAGTGGCGATGACCACCTCATCGCCCGGCGCGACGCTGTCGGACTCGAGATGGCCGAGCGCGTCGAAGAGGTGAATCTTCCGGTAGACCGCGACCAGGCTGCCGTCCCGGTCGAGCCCGATAGTGGTGTTGAAGACCCGGCCGTCCGGAGCCGGCTCGAAGACCGAGGCAATGATGGCCAGCCCGGCGGACTGTGCCGCCGCGGCGAGCCCGCGGCAGAACTCGCCGTCCAGTGGTTCAGCCGCCGCCCGCAGGTCGGCAGAGAAGCGCACCTGGGTGCCTTCGGGGAACACCACGAGGTCGGCGCCCTTTGCCGCGGCTGCCGAGGCTGCCTTCCGCACTCGATCGAGGTTCACCTGTGGGTCGGAGCTGATCGGGATCTGACCAAGAGCCACGCGCATGAGGTGCAGCGTAACCGGAATTCCGTCACCGCCCGATTCCGGTTAACGTGGGGGCATGCTCGCCCTGCTCCTGGTGGCGGCGTCCGTCGGGATGTCCAACCTAGCCGCCGCCATCGCGATCGGCGTCTCCGGCGTCGACGCCCGCACCAGGCTTCGCGTCGGCATCGTGTTCGGGGCGTTCGAGACCGGCATGCCGATCCTCGGAGTCCTCGTCGGGGAGCAGGTCGCGGTTCCGCTCGGGCACGCCGCCCGCTGGCTCAGCGCCGGCCTGCTAATCGCCGTCGGAGGTTATGCGCTGGTCACCGCGATTCGCGGCCCGCGCCGCGCAGCCAGTGCCGAGCCTGGCGGGCACACCGCGATCCGGCCCGGCCGACTGCTGCTCAGCGGCCTCGCTCTCAGCCTGGACAACCTGGTCGTTGGCTTTGCTCTCGGCACTTATGGCACCTCGATCATCACGAGTGCGGTCGTCATCGGGGTCGTCAGCGTCGCGCTGTCGCTCATCGGCCTCGAACTGGGCGCGCGGATCGGCAAGCTGGCAGGCGAGCGTGGCGAGCAGCTCGCGGGCGTGGTGCTCATCTCGGTCGGCATCGCGGTCGCCGCCGGAGCGCTGAGTTAGCTAACTGAGCTAGCTAACCGGGCTAGCCGGCCAGCCTGGCCAGCTCGGGCACGAAATAGGCCGCGTCGATCGTGCCGACACCGGTCACCAGGTCGTAACCGCCGTGCGCGCTGAAGCCAGGGACCGTGTACTGCTTGCCGCCCTGGTCGAACTGCTGGGTGTTGCTGCCCGAGCGGATAGCGACGATGCCCCGTTCGTGCCTGGCGGCGATCGTGTAGATCGCCGGGTTGATCAGGCCGAGGCTGTGCGGCTTCCCGTGCCCGGCGTAGTCGTCGGCCAGGGCCACGACGCCCGCGAACAAGGGCGCTGCCAGGCTGGTGCCGCAGATCGGGTTCCAGCGTGCCGGGCCACTGTAGAAGCTGCCGTAGATCGCGACCGAGCTCGCGCACGACGCATCCATCGCGACATCCGGTACGCCACGCGCGGTGCCGGTCACCGCCCGCACGCCGTTCTGATACGACGGACGCCCGAAGACGAGCGACTTGCCGCCGCCGCTGTCGGGCCAGGCGACATCCGGGGACCGGCGGGTGCCGTCGGCCCGCAGGTCAAGCTGAGTGCCGCCGACGGCCGTGACCAGCGGATCGGTGGCCGGCCAGGAGACCGCCCGGCCGGTGTACAGGTCCTTCATGTTGTACTCGTCGCTCGTCGCGCCATTGTCACCGCTCGCGGAAACCACAGTGACCTGGTCGCGCGCGGCCAGCAGGTAGGCGCCGCGCAGCGCCAGCAGCGACGCCTGCGAGGGGAACGTCTGCTCGGTAGCGGCGAAGCTCTGGCTGATCACCTGTCCCAGCTTGTGCCGCAGGGCGTACTCCTCCGCGGTCACGATCTGCGGAAAGCCGGTCGTCCCCTCGTTCTCGGAGGTCGGCGTCTCGACTAGCACGATGCTGGCACCCGGCGCGATGACGTGTACCCACTCGACGTCGAGCGTCGTCTCCTGCGCCCAGCCGATCCGGTTGCTGTTGCTCGGCTGGAACGGCGGCACCGGGCCGGTGGGCTGAATCACCCGGAGCGACGGCGGCGCTGGGAGCTTGAAATAAGCATCGAAGTGCGCCAGGTCGCTGGCAATCGTGGGTGAGCCGAACGAGTCCACGATCACGATGGTCTGGCCGGCGCCAGTGATGCCAGCGCGCCGCAGGGGTCCGAGGTCGTAGGCAGCCGCGATCTGCGCGGGGATCAGCCCGCTCTTAGGCCCGGACGTCCTGGTCTTGGCCGGATCCGCGCCTGGCCTGACCCGGATCGGGCTGCGCGTGCTCGCGTGCGCGGTGCCTGAGTGCGTGGCGGGACCGCTGGTGAGTGCGCCTGCGGCGGCCAGGGAGCCGGTGATCGCCACGGCCACGACGGCGGCCGTGCCCGCCATCGCCAGCGCCCGTCCGCGCCGGGTCCAGGGCCGGCCCGAGATGTCTTGCCCGCGCGCTCGCCTGATCGAGCGCCTCACTCCCATCCCCGTCGCCAGGTCGCGGCGAGCCTACTCAGCAAGCCGCAGCGCTGCCTTGGGACAGGACCGGACCGCGTGCCGCACGCCCTCGATGAGGTTCGCCGGGATCTCGTCGACCAGGATGTTCAGATTGTCGGCGTCGTCGACCTCGAAGACCTCGGGTACGAGGCCCGCGCAGACAGCGTTGGCCTCGCAGGCGTCGTAGTCAGGCACGACCTTCATCGCAGGCTCACTTCCTGTCGTCTCCCGCCGTAGCGCAGACTGTACGGCATGCCAATCCAGGACAAGTTCAGGCTAGCTGGCGAAGCTGCCCGTGGGTTCATGCCGCCAGCAGAGGGCCTGGCTCTGTACCAGACGGCGGCGCAGTACGCGGTCGTCGGCCCGATCGGGGAGGTCGGCACTTACTGCGGTAAGTCGACAATCTACCTGGCCGCGGCAGCCGCGGCGGCCGGCCAGCTGGTGATCACCGTGGACCACCACCACGGCTCGGAGGAGAACCAGGCCGGCTGGCAGCACCACGACCCCGAGGTCGTGGATTCGCGGACGGGCCGGATGGACACGCTGCCGTTCTTCCGCGCCACGATCGAAGACGCCGGCCTGGAAGAGCACGTCATCGCCGTGATCGGCAGGTCGGCGGATGTGTCCAGGCTGTGGCGGACGCCGCTGGGGATGCTCTTCATCGACGGCGGTCACAGCGAGGCCAGCGTGGTGACGGACTACGAGGGCTGGGCGCCCTGGGTGAGCCGCGGGGGCGCGCTTGCCTTCCACGACATCTTCCCCGACCCTGCCGACGGTGGGCAGGCGCCGTACCGCGTGTACCTGCGTGCGCTGGCATCAGGCGCGTTCACGGAAGTCAGTGTCACCGGGTCGCTGCGTGTCCTCGAGCGAACCGGTGACGGCATCGGCTAATCCGCAGCCGGGCAGCCGCAGGCGGCAGCATCCGTCGGCCCCCAGACAGCAGGCCCGGCCGGCACGTCCCTGAAGATGTCCGCCGCCGGGGTGCGGACCGCATCCTCGGCCAGCACGTCTGCGGCCAGCACAACCGCAGCCGCGGTATAGCTGCTGTGCTCGTGCGGATAGTGCCTGGAGTTCTCGAACTGCCACCCGGTCCAGTAGCTGCCGTCCTCGGCCCGCAAGAACTGGATCTGCTCGACGAGCTTCAGCGCCTGATCCGGCTGGCCGATGGCGTCGAGCGCCATGGCGAGCTCGCAGGTCTCGGCCGCCGTCACCCACGGCTCGTCGCTGACGCACCGCACGCCGAGCCCGGGGACCACGTA
>DATHPF010000075.1:0-21312 GCA_035484155.1 Streptosporangiaceae bacterium | reverse complement strand
GAGATCAGCACCCGCAGCCAGCCGACGTTGATGCCGATTGCGCTCGAGCCGACCTCGCTCGTGCGCGCCGCGGCCAAGGCGAGGCCGGCGGTGGACCGGCGCAGCTTGGCGATGCCGGCCGCCACCAGCAGGAACACGATGATGGCGGCGTAGGCGAAGGCTCGGTCGGAGGTGATGAACGACGGCCAGCTCACGACCACGCCCGCTCCGAAATTATCGAAACGCTGCACCGGGTAAACCAGGCTCTCGACCAGGAAGCCGAAGGTCAGGGTGGCCAGAGCGGTGTAGAGGCCGCCGAACCGGGCGACGGCCAGCCCGACGATGAGCCCGAGGACACCTACCACGACCGCGCTCAGGACTATCCCAAGCAGCACCGGCCATCGGTAGACGTTGTTCAGCTGGGCGGTGAACAGCGCGCCCAGCCCGGTAAACGAGATCATGCAGAGCCACACCATCCCTCCCTCGCCCGTGACGACCGTGACGGCGAGAAACACGATGGCGAAGATGATCCCCTCGGCCACTAGCCCAACCCATAGGCCGCGGGCGAGAAGGGGCAGGGCTAGCAGGACCAGGACGAGGACGATGCGGCCTGTGCGGCCGGCCGTAATCTGGATCAGGGGCTGACGTTCGCCGCTTCGGGGTACGACGACCCGCTCTCGAGCGAGCCGCTGGGCAACGCCCTCGTTGTCGCTGACCGCGATCGCCGCATCCAACAGGCCAGAGCGGTTGAGCTCGGTCGCGCCCCCTCTTCGCCGCCAGAAGTAGAGCAGCGCCACTGCCATGAAGATAAACGGGATGCTGGCCGTCGCCGCCGCGGTCCACGTGCTGTCGGAGGGCAGCCGCCAGTCGGCCAGGCCGGTAGCCAGTCCGAACGCGAGGCCGACAATCGCGGCCACGCCGAACCGGCGGAATTGCGCGACGACGACAGCGCCGAACGATACCGCCATGATCAAGGTGAACTCGTTAGCCTGGAGCCCGAGAATCGGGGCGACAAGCACCCCGATCAGGCCCGCCAGACCGGTGGTCACGATCCATACAATCGCCGACACGACTGAAGGATTGGTGCCGAACAGGGACGTCATCGCCTCCGAGTCGACGGTCGCCCGCACCCGCAGTCCGACGTCGGTATAGCGGAGCACCAGCACGCCGATGATGCCTAGAGCCAACACGAACGCGAGCACCAGAATCTGGTCGAGGGTAACCGGGGTGCCGAAGACGTGCACGACGTGCACCGGCTCGGGTGCCAGCCCGGGCGCGCTGACAATATCGGTATTTCCGAAGATCAGTGCTACGACGGCCGGGATCATCACCGATAGCCCGATGGTGGCGGCTATCTTGACTATCGAGGACGCTCGTTTGAGCGCCCGGAATAGGACCGCCCACAGCACAAACCCCAGCGCTGGCCCGATGAGGCAGATCGAGACCACGGCGGCTGCTACTATCGGCCAGCCGATCTGGCTATGCAGGTAGTAGTAGATCCGCGCGACGAAGTACGCTTCCGCGCCGAACGCGAAGTTGAGCACGCCGGCCGACACATAGGTCATCGACAGGCTCACTGCGATGATCGCGTATAGCCCGCCCAGGACGAGACCTGCGATTAGGTATTGACCCATACTTGTCGTACTCCCGACCCAGCCTTGGCGGCATTCCTGGCACCATGCGACATGCAAGCCTCTACAGATCGACAAAGCTTGGCCAGGCCGCACCCGAGACAGTCTTCGGCATATACAGGACAGTCCATGGCCTGCACCAGAACCTCCGATTGTCTCGGGCCGCGGCCTATGCCGACCTTGTTCCAGGCCAGCACGCTCAGGCGCGCCTGGCCATTATTCGCCGGCTGCGGCGACTATCTGCCCGCAGATCGGTTGAGGCGTTACCGATGAGTATGTTGTGTTGGTCAGCTTAACGAAGTAAGTGCAGCCATTTGCGCCCTGCGTAGCAGCGCCCTTTCCGAACCCGGAGGGAGCGAAGCTGAGCGTGCTCGTCTCCACACCGTCCGCGTTGTAGCTCGTGACTTGCTGCATTCCGGAGATTATCGAGGATTTGGTGGCCGTTTGACCCGCATTCTTCAGTCCCTGAATGAGGAGATCGAGCGCGATCCATCCTTCGTACGCGTTGAAGTCCGGGATGCCGGTTATATTCTCGTACTTGCTCAGCGCAGCCTGCATCTGCTCGGTGCCCGCATTCTTGATCTCGACCGGGGTGAACTGGGACTCAAAGAGCACTCCTTGCCCGGCTTGGACGTACGACGAGCTGGTCAGCAGTTGGGTCCCATAGCCCTCGGCCAGGATCTCGGCCGGGATTTTCACGCCGGCCTGGTAGAGCGAAACCATCAGCGGAAGAGCTTGACTGCTTGCCAGGTTGAGCATCATGCCCGTCGCATGCGAATTCTTGAGGGCGAGGGCCAGGCTAGTGAAATCGGTTGAGGTGAGCGACAGGCTGACGTTGGTATAAACGAGATTGACACCTACCGCCTTGGCGGCCGTTTTCAATCCCTCGCAGGCGGAGGCGCCGGATGGGTTATTGTTTCCAACGCAGGCTACGTTTGTCGCACCCATCTTCTTGAAGAGCAGCGCGATGGTCGTGTTGGCCGGATAATCGGGGCTCATGTAGCCCATGGTCCCGAACATATTGGTGTTCGGCTGCGTACCCCATTCGGGCCCGTCGATGTTCGCGCCTACGACCGCGACCCCAGCAGAGTGCAGGTAATTCGCCATCGCCGAAGTCACGTAACTCACCGGCGCGACCGCGAGAACGCCCTTGCTTTCAACCAGCTCCTGGGCGGCCGTGAGGGCGGTTGTCGGGCTGCCGCCGTCGTCGGCAGCGATCAGTTGGATCTTGTGACCGTTGACGCCGCCCTGTGCGTTCTGGAGATCGACCCGCGCCTGGGCCGCTTTGAGGGACACGTCGAGCGTCGAGGCATACGGCCCGCTCAGCGACGTGATGAAGCCGATCTTGTATGGCGCCGCGCCTGCGCTTGCGCCGCCGCCGGTAGCACTTGAGCCGGACGAGCTGCTGCATGCAGTGGCGGTAAGTGCGAGTGCAGTGCTAACCGCTAGGAACAGCGCCAAGCGTCTCTTTACCTTCATCTCTTCCCACCCTTGGTGCGGATTTCTTCTGGTAACTGAATTGCCGGATAATCGGTGATTACCTCACATGGGTGCTGCGGATTTAACCGTCGGCCAGCAGCCTGCCAGGTTTCTTGTGGCCCGCTATTCAATAGCGAGCAACGTGGCCGAGTTGCGCCATAGGATCTTCTCCTTCTCGTCGTCTGAGAGGGTCAGCTTCAGGACCTGCCACACGCTGTCCAGCACATCCTCGCCGAAGGCGGGCGAATCCGAACCGTATAGAATTCGCTCTATACCGATCTTCTTGAGGACCCGCGGCGCCTGCTCATGGGGCAGCTGGCGATGGCCGCTCGAGGGATGCAGCGCGTCCACAAACCCTCCGGAGATGTCGAACCAGAGGTTGTCCTTGAATTCCCCGGCCAGCTCGACTCGCTCATCCCACATGCCCGCGCACAGGTGCGCCATGATAAGGCGCAACCGGGGAAACTGCTTCAGCACTGGCCGCCAATGCGCGGGATAGCCATAGCCGATACCCGGTGGCACCTCCCGGCTATTAGTGTCAGACAGCACCGGTACGCCACGGTCCTGGCAGAAGTCGTAGAGGGTGAGGAGCGCGGGATGATCAGGCAGGTGACGGCAGAACGTCGGATGCAGTTTCACTCCCGTTGCACCGAGATCCAGGCAGCGCTCGATTTCGGCCACGACATCTTCGCCGAACAGGACCGGGTCAGCCATCGCGAACACCAAGAGCCGTTCTTGCTTGGCGTGCGCGCCGCAGGCCCAGTCATTGAATCGGCGGATCCGTGCCCGCATGTCTGCCCGGATCTGCTCCTTCGCGACCGCCGAGGCAGGGGATCCCTGCTCCGCTTCCAAGCGGGCGATCCGGGCGTCGGTCATTTTCCCGACGTCCATGATGTTCATCGTCACCATGTGACTGATGCCGCGCGCGTCCATGTAGGGGACGGCATCCGCCGGATTGGCCCAGTACCAGGCGAGCGGCCATCCCTTCTTTGGGAAAACCAGGCGCTCTTGTTTCTCGTCCACGCACAGATGGACGTGACAGTCGATAATCCGGGTGCCGACTTCCGGTACCGCGTCGGCAGTCTGCTCGGGCATCTCCGTTAGCCCTCCGTCACGAACGTCAGTGATGAGGCTGGCGGCCAGTCGCTGGATGGCTCGGCGGTCTCGTCCGGTAGCCGGCTCACCGAGAAATCCCACGGTGGCCGTAGAGCGGTTGGCTGGCGGCTCGCCGCGTCCACGCTGACGGCGCCGGACGCAAGCACGTGTGCATCGGCGAGCAACTGGGCGTACGTGTTGCCGACCACGCCGATACCGCCGTAGGTCTCCACGAGCGATTTGAGCTCCTCGGCCCGGTGCCGGTGCAAGTAGGGCCCGATCTCGTTCAGGTACTCCGTCCAGTGGGTCACCTGCATGGCCTTCTCGACGAAGCGCTCGTCTGCGCTCAGGTCGTCCGGAACGCCGATCTTGCGAAAGAACTCCTCGTAGGTAAATCGATCTGGGAGCGAGAACTCGACGGCCGCGTCCGCAGCCTCGGCCGGATAATCTGGCGGCAGCCCCGGTGCGGCTAGGTGCCATCCACCGGTCAGGTCCGGACGGCTCAGGGCAGCCAGCAGATGCGACTCGAGGGCCACCAGGGCCTGCATGCTCGAGACCCAGACGCGATCCCCGATCCCGGTACGGCTGCGCTGGACGAGCGCGGCCAAGATGCCCTGGACCGCGGCTACACCGGCGGGCATCTCGGCAGCCTCGACACCTACCCGAAGCGGGGGGCGCTCTGGCTGGCCGAGGTACTGCCAGAGGCCGCACGCTGCCTGCACGACGAGATCCGGGGCGTAACGCTCCGCCCACGGGCCCACGCGGCCGAATGTCCTCACCTCACACCAGACGATTGAGGACGGCATGTCCGGCAGTTCCCTCAGCCATTCGGTGTCCGGGCCGGCTTCGTAGAGGACGACATCGGCATCGCGAGCGCACGCGGCCAAGAAGCGCGCGTCGGCGGGGTCACCGGGATTAGCGGTGACACACCTCTTGCCCAGGTTGAGCGCGCGCAACATATCCGAGGGCAGCCCGCCAGTCCCGACGGCCTCGCCCCGCTGCTCATCGGCCGTGACGGCGGCGACATGCACGACATCAGCGCCAAGTTGACAGAGCTGCAGGCCGGCATACGGGACGGCGAAATTACGAGAATAGATTTCGAGAACACGCACGCCGCTCAACGGCGCGTCCGCGACGGCTGCCTGCGGTGCTCGCTCCGGTCGTGTCGCCGCAGATAGCTCCGCGCGGATCTCGGCGTCGTGCTCGTCACGTTCGGGGGCGCGCGCGATCGACACCGCACCTGCCGCGAACTCCCACGGCGGTGCCGACACCTGTACGTCACCCCACGGGTGGGGTACGCGTTGCACCATCGCATTGCTGGACACCTGAACGTGGCCGGGTAGCTCGCCCACTCCGGTGAACCGCCCGGCCGGGACGTGATGTGCGGCCAGCGCTTCGAGCACCTCCGAAACTGTGCGGGCCGACACCCAGGTGGCGATCAGCGGCCGGAGTTCGCTTCGGCGCCCGAGTCGCTGCGCGCCGTCCAGGTTCCTGATCTCGGCTGCCGTGTCGATCTCGGCGCAGTCACACAGACCCCGCCAGTCAGCCGATCCCGGGGCGCTGATCGCGACGTACCCGTCCCGGGCCCGGAACGCCTCGTCAGGAAACCACCAGCGGCCGGCGCTGCCGCGCGGCTTCGGCAGCGCGCCGGAGACCATGAACTCATGCAACGAGGTCAGCTGGGCCGCCATCGTGGCCCGCAGCATGGACGTCTCGACCAGCTGCCCCGGGCCACCCTGGCACCGCACCAGCAGCGCCGCCAGAACCGCCTCGAGAGTGTAGGACGAGGTGACGTGATCGACGTGACCGCGGTTGCGCAGCCGTTCCCAGTGGTCGCCTTCGGGACCGTTAAGCCGGTCAAATCCGGTGAACATGCGGATGTATACGTCCGCCGAGCCCTCGAAACGGCGGGGGCCCTGCGATCCGTAGCCAGAGCAGGCCACGTAGACCAGGCCGGGATTGACCTCTTTCAGCGCGTCGTAGCCTAGACCGAGCCGTTCCATCACACCGGGGCGGAAGTTCTGGATGAACACGTCCGACCGGCTCACCAGATCCCGTACGACAGCCAGGTCGGCCGCTGCCTTCAGATCGAGCACGATCGACCGTTTGTTCAGGTTGACGGCACTGTAGTAGGTGGCTACTCCGTTCAGCATCGGCAGAAGCTTGCGGATGGGGTCGCCGTGCGGCGACTCGACCTTGATGACATCGGCGCCGAGCATGCCGAGCCAGGCGCCTACGAGCGGCCCGACCGCCAGCTGGCAGACGTCCAGGACACGAATCCCGGCCAGCGGCCCGGGAGGATCGACCCGTTCTCCGGACCCCGACGCTGAGCCCGGGGCCGTCACGGCAATACCTGTTGGACCTCGACTATGGTGCCGGCCGGATCGAAGAAATAGATCTGGTACCAACCCTTCACGGCCCACTCACCGAAATCGGCAAACGGCACGTTGGCCGAGCGCAGCCGGCTCTTGATCTCTTCGATGTCGTCACAACGGTAGGCAACATGGGCCAACGACTTCGGGTTCACCATCTGCTCGCGAGCGAAGACGAGATTATGATCGGGGACCCCGAAATGCACCTGAAGCTCGTCCGGGTCCTCGGCCGCGGCCAGCAACGCGGACCGGATCTCTCCCCCGCTCGAATCTGTTTCGTTACCCGCGGCGCGTCCAGGATGCACGATCGGCTCGAGGCCCAGGATCTGCTGGTAGAAGTCCCGCATCTGCCGTACTTCCGTGGTCCCTATCCACACGTGGTGTAGTCGAACCGTCACTGCCCTGCTCCTCATCTAGATCCGCAAGGAGACGACCATTCGGTCCCATGTCCGCGCGGGCCTATCGCTCCTGGACACCTAGCTTGCGCTCCTCCCGGGCCACACCATCGCCGGAGGGGCTCTGACTGCTTCGGGCTTATGACCCTGATTTCGAATTAAACTCCGGATGAGCCTGGCGCTGACGGCCATCCACTGACTGACGCGTCATCCCATGTCAGATGGAGTCTAATCCTCGCCCGCCGTGTGTCAAGAGCCCATGGCACACGTGTCTGAAGTGGGATCGTCAGCGACGTGGCCGGTCAGGCGGGTTGACAGACCGGCTGCCACCGTTACACACTTTGTGAGTGACGCGTCAGTCGCTGCGTTCGCAACCGTCTGGCTTGAAACTCTAGCCCGTGTCGCGAGCCCAGCTTCCGCGGCGGCGCACCGCACCAGGAGTGCGGAGGCGTACCGCATCAGGAGTTCGGTGTCGGCCGGAGAAACGAGATAGCCATGCCGCCAACCGCTGCCGGAGCAAACGGTACCAACGGTGCCGGTTTGAAAGAGGAGTTCGTTGCCAAGCGAGGCTATTGGAATCCCTTCTGGGATCAGTTGCTCGAAGAAGATCCCGATTTCTTCACGGCCTACCTGCAGTTCTCAGTGCCGAGCAATACGCGCACCCTTAGCGATGTGACGCGCGAGCTTATCTATATCGCGATCGATGCGTCCGCGACTCATTTGTTCCAGCCAGGCATCCGGATCCATATCAGGAACGCTCTGGCGCTTGGTGCTACAAAGCGCGAGATCCTAGAAGTGCTCGAGGCTGTCTCGGTTATTGGAATACATTCGGTGGCAGTCGGCCTGCCCGTGCTGCTCAGCGAGGTTGAGCGAGCAGACACAAGAAAGGAAACCTCATCTTCGGAGCCGGCATCGGAGGACTAGCCGGTTGCTCTGCCTGCCAGTTGCCGTTTCGATAGCCCAGTGGAGCTCGCCTTCATGAATACCGATTTCACTCCGCACCAGCAGGCGCTGCGTGAGGAGCTGCGGGAATTTCTCGCCGAGCAGCTGCCACCGCGATGGGTAGGCGTATGGCAGGACGCGCGGAGCATAGAGCAGAGCGAAGCGATCACGGTGGCGATGGCCGAGCGCGGCTGGCTGACCTACTACTGGCCGGCCGAGTACGGCGGGGCTGACGGCACTGTCTGGGATCAGGTCGTTATCCAGGAGGAACTCTTCGCGCATCATGAGCCGCGCGGCAGCCAGTACATGGGCGTGAATTGGATCGGGCCCGCCCTCATGACCTACGGCACGGACGAGCAGAAGAAGAAATATCTGCCTGAAATAGCCAGCGGCCAAGGTTTCTGGGCGCAGCTGTTCAGCGAGCCCGACGCGGGTTCGGACCTCGCAGCCATACGCACCACGGCTGTGCTCGACGGCAACGAGTTCGTCATAAACGGGGAGAAAGTCTGGACTAGCTACGCTAATACCGCGCAGCACGGATTCCTCCTCGCGCGCAGCGAGCCTGGCTCGACGCGCCACAAGGGCATATCCGCATTGCTCATCGAGATGGATTCGCCGGGCATCGAGGTCCGGGAGATCGAGTCGACGATCGGCTGGCACAGGTTCCACGGCGTCACGTTTTCCGACGTGCGCGTCCCGAGATCGGCGCTTCTCGGCGGCTTGCACGAAGGATGGGCTGTCGCCATGCACGCCCTGCCGCTGGAACGAGTTGGCAACGCTCGCTATGCCCGCTCGACACGGGTGCTCGGATTGGCCGAGTCCGCTCGCCGCGCGGCGAGCGATGCGGACGAACCTGAGGTGGCCGACATCCTGGCCCTCGGCCGCATGGCCGAGCTTCTCAACTATCAAGCTGCAGCGATTAAGGAGGCGAATGGGACGCTCGACTGGCAAGCGTCGATGGCCTTCGTGGCCAACGCGACCTACGAGCAGCGGGTGGCCGCCTTCGCCGAGCGAGTGTACGGGTTCGAGGCGTTCGTGGCCAGCGGCGATGACCTCGCACCCGCCGGGGGCGAAATCGAGTCGTTCGTGGCCCGCCAGGCCCCGACGGTGACCATCCAGGCCGGCACGTACCAGGTGCAGCTGTCCACGATCGCTCGGAGGGCGCTCGGCCTGCCCCGCGCTCTTTGACCTAGCGAAAGGTGGTCACGATGGACTTCACGCTTCCTGACACCGCGCAGGAATTGCAGCACGCGCTCGCGCGATGGTCGACGGACGGCCGCCGCGTCCATTATCCGCGGACGGCCTATTCGCGCGAGTCCTGGACCGACTTTCTCAGGTGGGAACTGCTTAGCCCGGACTTCGGCGACACCTTGCATCGTTGCGTGGGGTTCATGGAAGTCTCACGCCGAGGCCTGCCAGGCCCGGTGCTGGAGGCCTATCTCGCCGTTTCTGCCGACAGCAGCGGCCAGTGCTCCGCGGCCTTGCGAGCAGGGTCGGTCGTTACCAGCGTCGGTCCGGCCGAGCGCGCCAACTCCCTGGTCGGCTGGGGCGCGGTGGCTGATCTGGTGGTCGACCAGGTTTCCGGCGCGGTACTCGCGACCGCCGCGCTGCCCGCGGCACAGTTTGCCTACGCGCTGCCGCATGGCTGGATCGTGCGCGACTCGGCTCCTGGAGGGGACCCGCTGCAAGCCGAGCGATGGCTCTTCGGCGCGGCGCTGTTGGCCGGGCTGGCAGCCGGTGCTCTCGAGCTGACGGTCGAGCACACATCTGTCCGGCACCAGTTCGGCAAGCCGCTCGCCGCGGCCCAGGCCGTTCAGTTCCCGTTGGCCGAGCTGAAGATGTGGTGCGAGGGCCTGCGGCTGAGTGTCCTCGACGCTGCCCTACGCCGAGATCTCGGCCATGAGCTGTGGCCGGTCTCCAGCGCGCTGGCATGGCTCAACGGAGCCCAGGCGGCACGGCTGGTTACGTCGGTGTGCCATCAGTCCTTCGGCGCGCTGGGTTTCTGTACCGAAGCGGGACTGGTCAACCTGACGTGGGCGATGTCGTGGCTGCGGCTGTCGGTTGGCGTGGACTCGGCACGCGGTTACGTCGTTGCGAACACGGAGCCGAGGCTCGACTCGGACGGACGGCCAGATCCCGGCTGCCTGGTTCTGGACGGCTTCCGTTCCAAGGCCAGGCCATGACCACATCGGCGAGGCGGTCCACACCGAAGCCCAGCACGGGCGCGGCTTCCCTATCGACCGACCTTGGCGGCCTGGAGGACCTGCTCGGCGGCCTTGTCTCCTTCATAGACAGCGTCGTCGTTCCGCTGGAGGCCACGCACGCCGACATCTTCCAAGATGACCGTGCCGGGTATGCGCCGTCCGGCGCCATGGCCCCGCTGGTGCAAGACCTGCACAGGCAGACCCGGATGGCGGCAGCGGACGCCGGCTATTACGGGATGTGCGTGCCGGCCGCGCTCGGCGGAGGCGGCCAAGGACCTCTGCTGCACTACCTGGCGTGGGAACGGCTCTACCACCGATACGGGCCCGGGTCTCATCTGCCCTACAGCTCAATCGCACACTGGGCACGCGGGCCGAGCCACCTGTTCGCAGCCGCCAGCCAGACACTGGAGGAGCGAGTGCTGCCACGGCTGATGCGCGGCGAGGTTTCGCTGTGCTTTTGCCTATCCGAGCCTGACGCCGGATCGGACAGCTGGAACCTCCGGACGATGGCCGAGCCGACCGGCGACGGCTGGCGCCTCAATGGGATCAAACAGTGGGCGACTAATGGTCCGACCGCCGACTACGCTCTGGTGTTCGCTGTAACTGACGCCGCGCTGGTCCGCCAGCGCCGCGGCGGGGTGACCGCGTTCCTCGTCGCCACGGATGCGCCGGGCTTCCGCGTAGACAGCGTGATCCGGCTCTTCGGCTCCATCGGCGGCGACGAGGCGATCATCTCGCTTAACGACGTGGAGGTTTCCGCCGAGGACGTAATCGGCCAGGTAGGCGAGGGGTTTGCGCTGGCCCTGGCCGGGATCTCGCTCGGACGGATGTTCAATGCGGGTCGCGCGGTCGGACTCTCCCGTTGGGCACTGGAGCGGGCGGCGCGTTATGCAAACGACCGGGTTACTTTCGGCAAGCCGATCGCCGAGTACCAGGCTGTTCAACGTTTGCTGGCGAACTCGGCCATCCGTATTTACACCTCGCGGGCGATCGCGCTCGACTGCGCCCGCCGCCTGGAACAGGGTGAACCGCTACGGAAGGAGCTTGCCATGGTGAAGGCGCACACGACAGAGGCCTCATATCAGGTTCTGGACGACTGCATGCAGGTGTTCGGGGGCATGGGTTTCACCAACGAGCTCCACCTCTACCGCGCCTGGCACCAATCGCGGATATCCCGAGTGGCGGACGGATCGGCCGAAATCATGCAGCGAACGATAGCAAATCGCATCCTCAAGGGCGATTGGGACTTCTAGGCGGTGCTTGGCCAGATGCGAAGGAATGAAAGCAGGTGACAACAAGATGGCGATCGTGACGACCTCGTGGTTGGCGCAGGGGCTCGTGGGAGTGGTCGAGTTCGCCGACCTCGCTTCGGCAAACGCGTTGCGGCCCGAGGGCGCGGCTCGGCTGACGGCGGCGATTGAGCAGGCGGGCCAGTCCGCGGCCTGTATCGTGCTTCGCAGCCCGGGAAAGACATTCTGCGCTGGCGTGGACCTCGACTTCGTGGCCGATCTCGGCGCGCGCGAGGCTTCCGAACAGATCCGGCAGTATGTCTACGGCTCATTTCAACGCCTCGTCCGCGCCATTGCGGACTGTCCCGTGCCGGTCATCGCGCGGCTGCACGGCGGGGCGCTTGGCCTGGGAGCGGACGTCGCGCTCGCATGCGACATGCGAGTCGCGGGCCGGAGCGCTTACCTGCGGGAAAGCTGGATCCTCCTAGGCACCACCTCGGCGCTCGGCGGTGCCTGCGTCCTCGAACGAGCGTGCGGACCGGGCCGCGCCCTGGAATTGCTGCTGACTGGCCGGGCGGTGGCCGGCGCCGAGCTCGCCACGCTCGGCCTGGCCGAGTATGTGGTTGAGGACAATGGCCTGGATGCGGCGGTCACCGAACTTGCGGAGCAGATTGCCACACGCGACCGGCAAGCGATTATCGCCGCAAAGGCGCTCGTCCGGGGCGTGTCGAAAGACTCGTGGGAAGCAACGTTGAATGCCGCTCTCGAGTATCAGGTCGCATTGATATCGCGACCCGAGTTCCGTAACTACACGGACCAGATGAAAGCAACTATACGGTCAAGGGGAGGCCATCAGCAATGAGCCGTCCTTTCGTAGAGCTATCCGATGAGCTGATCATGCTGAGCGATGGGGTGAGCAGCTTCGTTAAGGAAAAGATTCTTCCCGAAGAAGCCAAGCTCTCACCGGCAACTCGCGGCTTGCCTCCGGAGGTTGTCTCCGCGCTTTCTGCGCAGGCCCGCAAAGCAGGCTACTGGATGTTTTCAGCGCCTCGAGAATATGGCGGCTGCGGGTTGACCAGGTTCGAGGCCGTTGTAATATACGAAGCTGCGTGCCAGCACCGGTTTTCATTGCCCACGCCGGGCGACGGCGTGTTCGGGCATGAACCGCCGCTCATCCTTTACGACGCCAGCCCCGAGCAGATAGAAAAATACGTCCGGCCGGCGATCGCGAACGGGTGGCGGACGTTCACGGCGGTGAGTGAGCCATCGGGCGGCTCCGATCCGGCTCGGGCGATACGCACAACGGCGCGGCGGCACGGCGACAAGTATGTGATCAACGGAAGCAAGCTCTGGACCACGAATTTCGAGAATGCGAAATACGGGGTCGTCTATTGCCGGACCGCGGACAAGAGTGCCGGGCGAGCGGGTATCAGCGCGCTCATCGTCGACCTGGACACGCCCGGCATGACTCGCACCGAGGTTCCGGTGCTCCGCGATCACTGGACGAACGCGGTGACCTTCGAAGAGGTCGAGGTGCCCGCCGAGAACCTCGTCGGCAACGAGGGTGACGGGTTCGCGCTGGCCCAGCGGTGGTTCGGGCTCAACCGGCTCAAGATTGCCGCCACCTCCATCGGGGTCGCCGCCGAGTCGGTGCGTCTCGCCACTGAGTGGGTGCAGCAGCGCTCGACCTTCGGGGCGTTGCTGTCAAGCCGGCAGGCTGTCCAGTTCGCGATCGCTGACGCGATTATGCAGATCGAGGCGGCCCGGCTGCTCACCTGGAAGGCTGCGTGGGAGGTTGACCGGGGCGCCCCCGCGCGCACGCTCGTATCGGCGGCCAAGGTATATGCCTCCGAAACGGCCTTCAAGGTCGTCGATTCGATGATGCAGCTGTTCGGCGGCATGGGCATGACCCTCGAAATGCCCTTCTCGCATTGGCTGGGAGGCTTGCGCGTCGCGCGGGTGGTGGAGGGTCCCAGTGAGGTACACAGGCACGTCATCGCCAGGGAAGCCTTGAGCCGAGGTGTCGCGTGACCGACGCTGCCGATGTCAGCCCGCACCCCGGTCCGGCCCGTGAGTACGAAGCGGTGAACCTGGCCGGCCTGACCGGGTTCTTCCAGCCAGAGACGGTAGTGGTGCTGGGCGCCAGCCGCGTGGAGGGAACGATCGGCAACAGCATGGTGCGGAATCTCGCGACCGGCGGCTACTGGGGGGCGGTCCGTGCGGTTAATCGCAAGGGGGGAACCGCCTATGGCGTCAGCTACGACCTGTCGGTGGCGGACTGCCAGCCAGTGCCTGATCTCGCGATCGTGTGCGTGCCGGCGCCTGCGGTCGAGACAGCGGTACGCGAATGCGCCGCGGCCGGTGTCCCGGCCGCGCTCGTGGTCGCCGCCGAAATGGGTGAACACGGCGGAGAAGGGGCCAGGTGGGCAACGGCGCTGAGCCGCGTGGTGCAGGAGACCGGCATACGCGTCATGGGACCCAACACGCTGGGGTACTTCGTCGCGCATGCTCGGGGAGAACGCCTGCAGGCCACGTATCTCAGCGCACCACAGACAGCGCGAGTCACACGCGGACTCGCGGTGATCGGACAAGGCGGCGGCCTGACCTCCTACGTCGGCAGCGAGATGCTGCTGCCAGCGGGACATTCACCGGGGTACCTGATCGACACGGGCAACGAGCTCGACGTCGACTGCGGGGACTGCATCGCCTACCTCGATCAGCACACAGACACCGCCACGATCGGCTTGGTGATCGAGAGCGCCAAGCGCGGCCGGAAGCTGGCCGATGCCGCGCGCCGCGCCATGATGAGCGGGATTAGGGTCGTCATCCTGCGTCTGGGTCGCACCGCCCCGGGGCGCGGCGCGGCCGACCTGCATACTGGTGCGCTGTCGAGCGGCAGTATCGCGCTGTGGCACGAGCTCGAAGATCTCGGGGCGTTCATAACCGGTGATGAACGGGACTTCGTAGCGGCCGTGACCAATCCGGCCGCAGCCCGGCTAGTCGTCCGCAACTCACCGCGGGTCGGGATCGTGACCTGGTCGGGAGGATTCGGCGTCCTGCTCGCTGATGTCTGCGCAGAGCGCGGCTTCGACCTACCGGCCTTCGGCCGCCCCCCGTCCGCCGAGGAAGCCATGGTCTTCCGATCCGACCACCCGGCCAACCCGCTCGATCTCGGGGGTTACCACTCAAGGGCCGGAGAGCCGTCCTCGGTTGAGCGGCTGCGGATCGCCTTGGAGTACGTGCTGGGCCAGGCCGACATCGACCTCTGCGTGCTCTCCGAGGCGACCGTCCTCCAGCGTCCCAGCGAGGTCAACAAGCAGCTCACGTGCTTCGCGGACGTGCTCGGCCGCTATCACAAGCCGATCTACTTGTCAGGCAGCTTCTCGGCTGAAACAAGGGCGCGGCTACGGAGCGTGGGGGTTTACCCGTATCAGTACCCGTCCGACGTCGGCGCCGCGCTGGCGTCCCTGGCGGCCCCGAGCCGTGAGGTTCGGGCCACGGAGAGCGAGGCACGCATCCCTGCGGCGGCGGCAGGGGCCGACCTGGCCGGGAAGGCGGGTACCCGTATCCTGACCGGCGCAGACGCAGCCGAAGTCATCAACGCGGCCGGCATCCGCACGACCCGATCGATGCGGGTCACCTCGCCGTCGGACGTGATCGAGGCGGGCAAGCGGGTCGGGTACCCGATCTTCCTGAAGTACTACCACGAAAGGGTGGTGCACAAGAGCGAGCACGGCCTCCTGACGCTGGTTCACTCGCCTGCGGACGCCGCCGACCGCCTAGCGGAACTATCGGCAAGCATCGAGCGAGCAGGCCTGTCCGGCGGGGAAATGCTAGCCGAGGAGTTCGTCTCGGGCTTCGAACTGGCGGTGGGCGGTTACGTAGACGACGAGCTCGGGCCTACGGTCATGGTCGGGCGCGGCGGCACGGAGCTTGAGGTCCTGAAGGATGTCGCGTTCGCCCTCGCTCCGGTAGACCGGGCCAGGGCTGAGCGGATGATCGACCGTCTCGCCGTTAGTGCGATCTTGCGCGGGTCACGGACGGCCGTGCCCTACGACGTGGGCGCTGTGCTCGATGCTGTCGTAGCGGCATCCGAACTGCTTGATTGTCGCTCCACCGAGGTCAAGGCACTAGACCTCAATCCGCTGATGGTCCTGTCCGAGGGACGGGGCGTGGTCGCCGTGGATGTCGTGGTCGCGACGTCCGGCTGGCCGCCGGAGCCGACTGGCGGTTCCGTTTCCCGGCTATGCGACCCTCGAGGAGGCGCTGCCCATGACCGACGTGCGCTACGAGCTGACCGGGCGAATCGCCCGCATCACACTGGACCGGCCAGCCAAGCTGAATGCGTTCACCGACGATATGGTCACCGAGCTCCGCTCGGCCTTCGATCGTTTCGATGACGACGGCGAGGCGTGGTGCGCAATCGTCTCCGGCACCGGCCGAGCCTTCAGCAGCGGTGCCGACGTCCGGCAGCGCCAGGACCGGACCAGCGAGGAAATCACGAAGCTCGGCGGCTTGCATGCCCGGGGCGCCAGCATCCGCGAGGTGCTGGCGGGCCAGACCCGGATGAAACCGGTCGTCGCGGCCGTGCACGGCTATGCGCTCGGCGCCGGGCTCAAGCTTTCGCTCTACTGCGATCAGCTCGTCGCGGCCGAAGGCACTCAGTTCCAGGCCACTGAGGTTTCGCGTGGCCTCGACTGCACCGATGTCTGGTTCATGCTCTGCGATCGAGCCGGTTCCCAGTTCGCCTCGGATGTCTGCATGACGGGGCGTCGCTGGCAGGCCGAGGAACCAGCTGCTGCCGGCTTTGCCACTCGTATCGCTCCCGCCGAGAACTATCTGACGGTTGCCGAGGAGCTGGCTGCGCAGATTCTCACGAATCCGCCGCTGGCGGTGCGCAGCGTGGTTCGCGCGCGCCGCTTGCGGCTAGCCGAGCTGGAACTCGCGAGCCGCCGCCAGGCCGACCGATCACTGGCGCATAGCGGCGACTTCCGGGAGAGCGTGAAGGCCTATCTCGAAAAGCGCGTACCCGTGTACCGAGGACAGTGATCGCAGATGAGCATCGCTCTGATACTCGAGATGGCGTCATCCGGCTTCGGGGACCGGATTGCGCTGGGCAGTACCGACGGGGGGATAACCTTCGCCGAACTCGCGGCGCGAGCGCAGGCAGGCGCACAGTTCATAACCGCCGACCAGACTCAGCACGTAGTGTTCATCGGCCGTAACGGGCCCGTATTTCCGCTGCTCCTCTTCTCGGCCGCTCTCGCGGGGGTTCCGTTCGTCCCTCTGAACTACCGGCTGACGCGCGACGCGGTGCTGGACCTGCTAGATGGCATTGAAAAACCCATGCTCGTCATCGAGCCCGAATATGTCCCACTCGTCAGCGGGACGTACCAGACCGTGTCTGTCGCGGAATTCCTTAGCGCCTCATCGCCGGGGGAAAGGTTCG
The DNA here is from genome assembly GCA_035484155.1 of Streptosporangiaceae bacterium. Lineage (GTDB taxonomy): Bacteria > Actinomycetota > Actinomycetes > Streptosporangiales > Streptosporangiaceae > JAJYUU01. Next base: position 4,537 of record DATHPF010000075.1, on the reverse strand, counting down.
AAGGCGCCGAGGTGCTCGACGATTCACCGGCCGTTCTCCTGTTCACGAGCGGAACGACTGCCCGCCCGAAGACAGTCGTGCTCCGGCACGCCAACCTGCTGGCGTACGTGTTCTCCACAGCGGACTTCGGCTCGGCCGAGGTCAACGATGCGACCCTTGTGGCCGTACCGCCGTATCACATCGCCGCGGTGGGATCGGCTCTGTCGAATGCCTACGTGGGTCGGCGAGTGGTATATCTGCCCGATTTCGACGCACCGCTGTGGCTCGACATCGTCCGCCGGGAACGGGTCACGTCGGCCATGGTCGTACCCACGATGCTGGTCCGCATTGTCGACGCACTCGGCGACGATCCGGCTGATGTCCCTGACCTCCGCCTAATTTCCTACGGCGGGGCGCGCATGCCGCGCCCGGCACTGATGAAGGCACTTCGCTCCTTCCCCACAGCGGGGTTCTGCAACGCCTACGGCCTGACAGAGACCAGCTCGACCCTGACGCTGCTCGGCCCCGAGGATCATCGCACCGCACTGGAATCCGCCGATCCGAGACACCGGGAACGGCTGGGCAGCGCAGGCCGGCCGGTGCCCGGCGTCGAGATTCAGGTGCGCGATGAGGACGGCGCGGTGGCGCCGGCTGGCGTTGCGGGCGACCTTTACGTTCGCGGCGCGCAGGTCTCCGGCGAGTATCTGGGGCAAGGGTCAGCGCTCGACGCCGACGGATGGTTCAACACCCGCGACCGGGCCCGGCTCGATGATGACGGCTATCTCTATGTCGAAGGCCGGGCCGACGACACGATCATCCGCGCTGGGGAGAACATTGCCCCGGCCGAGATCGAAGATGTGCTGCGCGAGCACCGTGCGGTGAAGGATGTCGCCATCGTCGGCAAACCGGACGAGGAGTGGGGCGAACGAATCGTTGCGGTCGTGGTACGCGAACCGGATGCGAAGGTGACCGCCGACGAGTTGCGGGCCTACGCCAGAGAGCGGCTACGCGGGTCCCGGACGCCCGATGAAGTGGTGTGGCGTGGCGAGCTGCCGCACACCGCGACCGGAAAGCTGCTGCGTCGCGAGCTCGCCGCGGAACTTTTGGACGGCACCTGACTCGCGGCCAGCGGACCGGGAAGGGAAACATCAGCATCGTGTTCAGTAGGAGACAACATCGTGCCGGATTACCAGTTCGTTACGTATGAGAAGCTCGCGGACGGGAGGGTCGCACGAATCCTCCTCAACCGGCCTGAGACCAGGAATGCCCAGAACCGGGGCTTGCTGGTCGAGCTGGATGACGCGTTTCGGCAGGCAGAGAGGGACGACGAGATCCGCGTCGTGATCCTGGGCGGTGTGGGCCCGATGTTCTCGTCAGGTCATGACCTGGGGTCCGCGCAGCAGCGGTCCGAGCGTGAGCCAGGTCCGATGCAGCATGAGACCATCCGGATGGACGGCGGGACGCGGCTCGGAGCAGAAAAGCGGATGCTGCAGGAGTGGCACTACTTTTATCAAAACACCCTGCGCTGGCGGAACCTGCGGAAGATCACGATCGCGCAGGTGAACGGAGCGGTGTATGCCGCGGGTCTCATGCTCATGTGGGCGTGTGACCTCATCGTCGCATCGAAGAACGCCGTCTTCGCCGATCCGGTCGGCGTCCGCCTCGGGATGTGCGGTATGGAGTACTTCGCCCACCCGTGGGAGTTCGGTCCTCGCCGGGCGAAAGAGCTACTGCTGACCGGCGACTCCATCTCGGCAGAGGAGGCCTACCAGATCGGGATGGTATCCAAGCTGTTCGATGACGACGACCTGGCCGACCGGACGCTCGAGTTCGCGGAGCGGATCGCCGACCGCCCTACGGCTGCTGCTCTCCTGATCAAGGAGTCGGTTAACCAGTCCGTGGACTGCATGGGGTTCTACAACGCATTGCAGGCGTGCTTTTCGCTGCATCAGCTGAACCACGCGCACTGGGCCGAGGTCAACGAGAATGGCCAGGCGCTGGGGAGCCCGGAACACGGGGTACCGAGCTGGAAGGATGCACCTCCTATTCGTCCCGCAGTACGAGACAGCGTCTGATGTTGACATCAATGGCCACGAAGCCAAGAGCCGGAAGAGCCCAGCACGATCTCTTATGTCGCGGATTCCGTGGGTCCGTCCTGACCGATGACACGCCTGGCGACCGACATCAACCCGGCGCAGTTACCGGCCGAGGCGAGGATAGGAGCGGCCAGAACACCTGCGCGGCCGTCTCGACAGCTGGATCACGGCCCGGGGCGCGGGGCTTCCCGGCGCGGGCGCCTACCGTGGCCCGGCTGCAGGCCAAGATAGCCGACGCGCACAGGGGGCTTAACACCGAAACGGCGTCATGGACCTGGGAGAACGCGGCAGGGACGCTCCGGCGGTCGCTGTCGCAGTCGTCTACGGCGCAGGAGCGCCTGGAAGTAGAAAGGGACCAAGCATGGATGAGCTGAACGAGGACGAACGGACCATAGTCGAGCTTGTCCGCGATTTCGTTAACCGCGACGTCAAGCCGGTCGTGCGTGAGCTTGAGCACGCCAACATTTACCCGGAGAAACTCATCGAGCAGATGAAGCATCTCGGCGTCTTTGGCTTGGCGATCCCACAGCCCTGGGGGGAAGCGCTGGTCAGCACGCCTTGCTATGCGCTGATCACCGAGGAGCTGGCACGGGGGTGGATGAGCCTGGCCGGAGCCATGGGCGGCCACACCGTCGTGGCCAAGCTGATCCTCGCCTACGGGACCGAGGAGCAGAAGCGTACTTACCTGCCGCGGATGGCCTCCGGTGAGCTGCGGGCGACCATGGCGTTGACGGAGCCGGGTGGCGGGTCGGATCTGCAGGCGATCCGGACCACGGCGCGCCGTGACGGCGCCTCCTACGTCATCAACGGGTCCAAGACCTGGATCACCAACGCCCGGCGCTCCGGGCTGGTTGCGCTGCTGTGCAAGACTGATCCGGCGGCACGGCCGGCGCACGCGGGCATCAGCATCGTACTCGCCGAGCCTGGCCCCGGTTTCATCTTGTCCCGCGATCTGCCCAAGCTCGGTTACAAGGGGATCGAGAGCTGTGAGATCTCCTTCGAGGACTTCCGGGTGCCGGCCTCGGCGCTGCTTGGCGAGCGCGAAGGCGACGGCTTCGCGCAGATGATGCGCGGCCTGGAAATCGGCCGGATCCAGGTCGCCTCCCGCGCGCTCGGCGTGGGCCAAGCCGCGCTGGAGGACGCGCTGCGCTACGCCCAGCAGCGGGAAGCGTTCGGCAAGCCGATCTGGAAGCACCAATCGATCAGCAACTACCTCGCCGACATGGTGACCAGGCTCACCGCAGCCCGCGAGCTCATTATGTATGCCGCGCGGTGCTACGACTCCGGGCGACGCGCGGACATGGAGGCGGGCATGGCCAAACTGTTCGCCTCAGAAACCGCGATGCAGGTCGCCCTAGATGCGGTCCGCATCCACGGCGGCTACGGGTACTCCACCGAGTTCGACGTGGAACGCTACTTCCGTGACGCGCCGCTGATGATCGTCGGCGAGGGCACTAACGAGATCCAGCGGAACATCATCGCCCGCCAGCTGGTCCAGCGCAACCCGCTCGCCTCGTGACCGGCCAGGACGAACAGCCCAGGGCCCGGTCATAGCTGTTCGTACCGGAAGACCAACCTGACCGGTTCGTGAAGGCCGCGAAGCGGCGCGGACGAAGTAATCTGCAATCTTGAGGACTCCATCCCCCGGGGGCGACAAGGACCAGGCTCGGCGCAACGTAGCGCAGTGGCTCGCCCAGGGCAGCAACGCGTGGGTCAGGGTCAACGCTTGCTCGACGCCGCATTATGAGCGCGGCATCGTCGAACTCGCTGATCTGGCCGGACTCTGCAGCGTCGTCGTGCCCAAGGCCGACGCTCCGGCCGGTATCCCACCAACGGGATCCGGCCAGCCACCTTCTCGGCCGCCTGGTCCGGCTGCCACTCCCTGAGCGCGACGACGGCCACCCGCGCCAACTTCCTCGCGTGGCGGGACCTCGGGGTCTTCGTGTCTCCTACGGCCCGACCGCGCATAGCATGTCGGCACCGCGACCGACGGAGGATTGTCGTCGAGGTCGACGTCCTTCTCACTGATCGCTAGCACTTCCTCGCGCCGAACGCCAGCCATCAGGCTCACCACGACGTAGGCATGCAGTAGCGAACTAATCGACGCAGATCCTTCAGCCGTGCGTGCCGCTTCAGTGCCGGTGGTGCCTGCCGTAGGTGGACGGCGCGCCCTGGTGGTCGAAGGGAACAGTGCCATGCTCCCTCGGCACCCTCCGCTCATCCGGGAATATGCACAGGTGGTTCCCGGCTGTGGTATTGGCCTCCGATTAAGGTTTCAAAAAGGCCGCCTAGCTGCAAAAATCTGGTGGGCGCAACTGGGTTCGAACCAGTGACCCCTCGCTTGTAAGGCGAGTGCTCTTCCGCTGAGCTATGCGCCCTTGGTGCCGGCGGGCCGCGCACCTGGATCGCAGCCAGCGTACCGGTCTGTGCGGCGTGGCCGCACCCCGGCGGGCCGCACGAAG
>DATHPF010000074.1:0-3773 GCA_035484155.1 Streptosporangiaceae bacterium | reverse complement strand
TGCGTCACGACGAGCAAGGTGGTGACCCCGCTCTCGCTGAGCAGGACCGTGCCGCCGTCCTTGACCATCTCGATGTCGTAGGGCGCCGGCTCGGAGCCGCCGGCAATCTGCCCGGACTTGAACTCAAGCACGGCGGCCGAGTTGGGTGTCGTCGGCTTGATGAAGGCGTCTCCGCCGCCGGTCGAGGTGGTCGCCAGGCCGTTCTGCTTCAGCCAGTAGCGCAGCGCGACGTCCTGCGTGTTGCCGAGGGACGGGGTAGCCAGCGTCTTGCCCTTGAGCTGGGAGGCCGAGGAGATGCCCTTCGCGACGACGACTGAGGCGCCGCCCGTCGCGGCACCGGAGATGATCTTGATCGCGCTGCCGTTTGACTTCTGCCAGGCGTTGATGGCCGGGTTCGGCCCGACGTAGGCGGCGTCAAGCTGGCCGGCCAGCAGGGCCGTGGTCTCCTCGGTCCCGGTGCTGAACGCGGTGGCCTTCAGCGTGCCCGCAGAGCCGAGGTCTTTGGTGAAGAAGCCCTCCTTCAGGCCGACCAGAGCGGAGGCGTGGGTGATGTTCGTGAGGAAGCCAAGCCTGACCGTTACCGGCGCGGTGCTGGCAACCGAGTTCGCCGTCGCACCCGTAGAAGTGGTACTCGAAGACGAGGAAGAGCAGCCGGCCAACAGGAGAGCTACGCCGATCATCGCGGCGGTCGTGACACGTCGCATCTAGTACCTAATTTCTATCGTTTATATGGGGATAACGTCGGTTCACTATACATGAAGTGGGCAATGTAGGGAATTGGCAGCGACTGGCCAGGTCAGAGCCCTCGGCCGGAAGCTGGCCGAGGGCTCTGGGGAGCCATCCGGGTCAAACCGGTATCAGTTGCCTTCGTCGCTCGAATCCTGCAGGGTGACGCCGACCACCGAGGGGAACTTGGCCAGGCACGTTTCCAGCTGAGCCACGTCCGCGTCCGACGCGTGGTTGATCTGGAAGGTCAGCTGCTGGAGCGCATAAGGAGAGTTGAGGTTAGACGGCAGCGGCTGCGCGGTCACGGCCGGTACCTTGGCGCAGGTCGAACGCACCATCAGCCGCTGCGGCACCGGCGTGCCGTCGCGGAAGGAGACGACGGCCTGCCGCTGCCCGAGCGCCGCGTCGAACTGCGCGCAGCCCGCCAGTGCGGCCGTAGCGACGACGGCCATGACCGCGCCGGCCACCCGGCGGTGCCGTCCCGTACCCACTACATCGGGTAGTACGCGCATGATGCCAGCCTAAGGGCTGACCCCGCCTAGTACGGTATCGGGCAGGGCCTTTGCGAGCAGGCCTCACCAGGAGGACATATGGCCGGCCGGATCGAAGACTACGCCATCGTCGGCGACATGCAGTCGGTCGCGCTGATCAGCGCGGACGGCTCAGTGGACTGGCTGTGCCTGCCGCGCTTCGACTCCGAGGCGTGCTTCGCAGCTCTGCTCGGCACGGGCCACCACGGCCAGTGGCGGATCGCGCCGGGCACAGGGGCCGCCAGGGCGACCCGGCGGTACGCCGGGGACACGCTGATCCTGGAAACCGACTGGGAAACCCCGGACGGCGCGGTCCGCGTCACCGACTTCATGCCGCCGCGCGAGAACGACGAACCGCCCGTGCTGGTCCGCATCGTGACCGGCGTGCGCGGCGCCGTGGACATGAATGTCACGCTGCGCGTGCGCTTCGGTTACGGCTCCATCGTGCCCTGGCTGACCCAGATCAAGGACGGCATCCGGGCGAGCGCAGGCCCGGACGCTATCTGGCTGCGCACCCCCGTCCCGATGACCGGGCGTGACCTGGCGCACATCGCGACCTTCAGTGTCGCCGGGGGCGAGTCCGTCCCGTTCGTGCTCACTTACCTGCCCTCGCACAAAGACGAGCCCGCGCGCCTGGACGCCTTCCAGTCCCTCGACCGGACCAGGAGGTTCTGGTCCGGCTGGGTGTCGCGCTGCACCTACGACGGCGACTACCGCGATGCCGTGATCCGGTCGCTGATCACCCTGAAGGCGCTGACTTACCAGCCCACCGGTGGCATCGTCGCGGCCGGCACCACCTCGCTGCCCGAGGACATCGGCGGCGTCCGTAACTGGGACTACAGGTACTGCTGGCTCCGCGACGCCACCATTACGCTGGAGGCGCTGCTGCGCACCGGGTACACCGAGGAGGCGAAGGCCTGGCGGCTCTGGCTGGGCCGGGCGATCGCCGGCAACCCGCGAGACCTTCAGATCATGTACGGCGTGGCCGGCGAACGGCGCTTGGACGAGTGGGAGGCGGACTGGCTGCCCGGATACGAGAACTCGGCGCCAGTGCGGATCGGGAACGCGGCAGCCGGCCAGCTCCAGCTCGACGTGTATGGCGAGGTCATCGATGCGCTCCAGCTCAGCTGCAGGGTCGGTCTGCACGACGACCGTCACACCTGGTCGCTGCAGCGGTCGCTGCTGAAGTTCCTCGAGGAGCACTGGGCCGAGGCCGACGAGGGGCTCTGGGAGGTGCGCGGGCCGCGGCGCCACTTCGTCCACTCCAAGGTCATGGCCTGGGTCGCCTTCGACCGCGCGGCCAGCTACGCCGAGCAGGCGGGCAAGACGGACCTGGCGGTCAGGTGGCGGGTCACCCGCGACGAGATCAAGCGCGAGGTGTGCGAGAAGGGCTACAACGCCGAGCGCGGCGCCTTCACCCAGTACTACGGCGCGACCGAACTCGACGCCTCGGTCCTGCTCATCTCCGACGTGGGATTCCTGGACGCCGACGACCCCAGGATCGTGTCCACTATGAAGGTCCTGCAGCGTGACCTGGTGCAGGACGGCTACCTGCGCAGGTACGAGCTTCCGGCCGGCGGCACATCCGGGGTGGATGGGCTGCCCGGCTCGGAGGGGGCCTTCCTCGCCTGCAGCTTCTGGCTGGCGAACGCGCTCGAGCTGAGCGGCCGGCACGAGGAGGCGTTGGAGCTCTTCGAGCGGCTGCTGGCCCTGCGTAACGACGTAGGCTTGCTGAGTGAGGAATACGATCCGCGCTACGGCAGGCTCGTCGGCAACATGCCCCAGGCGTTCAGCCATGTCCCGCTAGTGCAAACCGCCCTCAACCTGAGCGGCCACGCCGAAGAACAGCGACGTGGTCCCCGAGATGAGCGCCGCAGCGTGCCAGGCTAGGGGCATCCAGATGGCCACGCTATGAAGAACCAGACTGCTAGGTGATGATGCCCTCCGCTCGTCACATTCTCATCGTTAACTCCCGCAGCGTGCACCAGCCGATCTTCGTGGTCGGCGCACCGCACTCAGGCGCGGACCTGATCGGTCGCGCCCTGAAGGCATCTGCGGGCTTTCACGTCACGATCGGCCAGCCGAACGTGCTGCGCACCGTGTACGCCTTCGCCCGGCGGCCATCGATGCATCAGGGCCGGGCGCAGGCCGCCGCCACCGTCATGAGGGACGCCTTCGCGCAGGGCTGGCAGATCACGGCGCACAGCTGCCTGGAATGCACCCGCGAATGCCGGGCCGCCGCCGGGCTGGCGGCGGACGCGGTCGGGCCGTGCGTCGAACTCCGGGGGCTCGAGACGTTCGGTGATGCGAGCCCGGACCTCATCTACTGCGCGGAGGCGCTCACCTACGCGTTTCCCGACGCGCGGATCGTCCAGGTGGTCAGGGACGGCCGGGACGTGGTGGCCAGCATGCTCGCCGACCCGCTGGTGATGTCCTGGTTCCGGCCCAGCTTCGTGAACGTGGACACCGAGTTCCCCAACCCGTTCTTCGGCATCGAATCCGTCGAGGACCGCGAGC
>DATHPF010000073.1:0-16858 GCA_035484155.1 Streptosporangiaceae bacterium | reverse complement strand
TCCGCGTGGTCCTCTTCCTCCTTGAGGATGTCCTCAATGAGGCGCCGGCTCGTCGGGTCGGCGGTACCGAGCCAGCGGATGATCTCGGCGTAGGCTCCGATCACGATGCGCTCGGCGATGAGGTTCTCGCGGATCATCCCTTGCAGGTCAGAGTCGCTCGACGGCGTGGAGTAATCGGTGCTGGAGCGTTCCTTCATGGTGGCCGGGTTCATGTCCGGCGACCCGCCGAGCTGATTGACCCGGTCAGATACCCGCTGGAAATGGCCGAGTTCTTCGGCCGCATGATCGGTGAACATTTCGGCGACCTGCTCCCGGTCGATGCCCTGAGCGACGATCGCGTTCTGGGTGTACCGCAGGTAGCACACCATCTCGGTGGCGACCACCTGGTTGAGCACCGTGATGACCCGGTCGATGTCCGTGGTGTTGGAGGGGGTCACGGGCCCCTGCTTGAGGTGCTGACGGGCCTCGTCGCGGATCCGAGTGACATCGATGGCAAACGTGTCAGTCATGAAACTCCCCCGAGTGCAGAGCCGGATCACCAGGTGTGATCCCGTTGCCGACGCCGAGAAGTGGCGAGCGGCCGGCTTGCCGGCCGGATGGCAGATGTCTTCCGGCCTGGTGTTGCCCCGGGCGGCTGCGCACGAAACCCGACCGCCGGCTGCTATGCCGACGGCCTCAGCGTCCGGCCAGGATGCTGGCCAAGGCTGAGCTTGACCGACATCATGGTGATTGCCTGCCTCGAAATGCAGCGTGCCATGCTGACAAAGGAGACCCCGTTGACGGAGATCGGCACGGCGCCGGCCGTTACCGGCTTTCACCACTTCTCGCCCACCGTTTCCGACGTGGAGGCCAGTGCTCGGTGGTACGAGCGCGTCTTCGCGATGAGCCGGGTCCCGCTCTCGTTTCCCCATTACGGTGCCGAGGCGGACGGTTATGCAGTCTTGCTCATGGATCCCCGTTCCGGTATTGCCATCGGTTTGCATCACCACGATGCCAATCCAGGTGAGCCTTTCCACGAGAGCCATACCGGCCTGGACCACATCTCATTCGGCGTGGCTGAGCGCGCAGATCTCGACGCCTGGGCGAGCTGGCTGACCGAGCTCGGCATCGAGAATTCGGGCGTGATCGACACCGACAACCCGCTGTCCTACTCGGTGGTCGTTTTCCGGGATCCCGACAACATCCAGCTTGAGCTTTTCCACATGGCCTCCTGATCGCGGCGGCGGAGCTGGTCCCGGGCGGCACTGTCTGGACCAGCGACCCCGAGCGCGGCAAGGCAGTCGCCCGGCGCGTGCGCACCGGCACGATCGGCATCAACCGCTATATGGTCGATCCCGGAGCGCCGTTCGGCGGCGTTAAGGCCAGCGGTATCGGCCGCGAGCTCGGACCTGACGCGATCACCGCCTACCAGCAGTTCAAGTCCATCTACTCCTGAGCGGCCTGCGCCGCGGCATCGAACACGCTGTCCACGATGGCCTGCGTCATCGGGCCATACGGCGGCAGGAATGCATCCGCGAGGTCCCCGGTGCCGCGGACGACAACGCCGCGCGGATTGGAGAACTCGCGGAATCCCTCGATGCCGTGGTGCCGCCCGCTGCCGCTCTGCCCGATCCCGCCGAAGCCCAGAGATGGCAAGGCGCCCTGCAGAGCACAGATGTTGACGCACGCGCCGCCTGACGTTGTCTGCTGCAGCACGCTCTCGGCGATCTCGGCGTCCTTGCTGTATACGTACAACGCGAGCGGCCGCTCGCCAGCGTTAATCTCGGCCAGCGCCGTGGCCAGGTCGTCGTATGGGATCACCGGCAGGATGGGTCCGAAGACTTCCTCCTGCATGATGCGCAGGTCCTTGGGCGGGTCGATCACCAGGACCAGCGGCAGTCGCCTGGTGGCGGGGTCGCCCTCGCCGCCCAGCGAGACCAGCCGCGCTCCCGATGCCCCAGCCTGATCCAGCATCGCCTCGATCCGGTCGAGGTGGCGCTGGGTGATCATGCCGGTGCAGTCCCCCGAGGTCGCGTAGTCACCTAGCTCGCTCTCGGCGTAGCTCTGCGCGTGTACGACGAACTCGTCCACCTGCGCCCGCGGGACCAGCGCGTAGTCGACAGAGATGCACATCTGGCCGTTCTTGATGAGCTTGGTGCCGATCACGCTGCGCACGCTCTGGGCATCGACGCTGTCGGCGGCCAGGATGGCCGGGCACTTCCCGCCCAGCTCGAGGGTGACGGGCACCAGGTTGTCGGCTGCCGCGAGGGCTACCTCACGGCCGATCGCCGGGCTGCCGGTATACAGCAGGTGATCCCAGCGCAGTGTCGGGAACTCCTTCGCCAGCATGAGCCCGCCGGCTGAGACCGCGACCAAGTCCTCGGGGAAGGTCTCCGACACCATCCGGCGCAGCAGCTCCGCGCAGGCGGGGGTGTAATCAGACGGCTTGATGATCACCCGGTTGCCGGCCGCGAGCATCTCGACGAGGGGGCCGACGGACAGGTCAAACGGGAAGTTCCAGGGAACGATGTTGCCCACCACGCCCTTGGGCTGATAGCGAATGCCAGCCCTCGCCGATCCGTAGAACGCCGGGTCTGCGGGTCGCTCGTCCTCAGCCATCCAGGAGTCCAGCTGCTCGATGGCATATGCCGCGCGGCCGGCAACGCCGAGCACTTCAACCAGGTCGGTAAACAGATCCGGGTGCGCGCCGAAGTCTTCGCGCATCGCCGTCCTGATGTCCTCGCGGTGGGACATCATCATCCCCGCTAGCGCTCCGAGATGACCCTTGCGCGTGGCCGCGTCCGGATAAGAGTCAGCTGCGAACGCCGCCCGCTGCACGGCGTACAGCCGGTGCAGCTCTGCGATCGCCGGGCCGTCATCGATGTCGGTGCCGCTCGGCGGCATGATGAGCGAGGTCATAGGTGCTCCCGAGGTCGGCGGGTGGGCCGTTTGACGAAAGCGTTGCATAGCCTGGTCGCCAATGCCATGCGTGGCGGCCGCCTGTGAGCGGTTCCTACCTCAGCCGCTGGGGCTCATGCCCTAGACTTTCCGGCGAAGGGGAGTAGTTCCTCGCTGACTGATCGACATACTGGTGCGCCTTCGCACCCGGTCGTCAGGCCCTTGATACGGGTGAACGAGACCTTCGCCGGTGAGTTCGGCTCATCCTGGCGAGGTCTTCGTGACAGCCAGGCAGGGCTGGACCGGAGAGGCCCCAGCCCTGTGTCTGACTTGCTCCTGCTGCTGACGGTGTTCGGTGTGACATTCGTCGCGGAGCTGCCGGATAAGTCCCTGTTCGCCTCACTTGTGCTCGGCACGCGTTACCGTCCGGTTCAGGTGTGGCTGGGGGTTGCCGCCGCTTTCGCGGTGCACGTGGTCCTGGCGGTCACCGTGGGTGGCCTGCTCGCCCTGGCGCCGCACTGGGTGATTGATTTTGTCAGCGGGGCGTTGTTCATCGGCGGCGCGGCCTGGATGGTGTGGTCCGGGCATGAAGAGGAGAAGGAGCCGGGGCCGGACGCGGCGAGGCTGGGGGCGCCGGTCCCCACCTTCCGCCGTGTGTTCCTCACCTGTTTCGCGGTGGTGTTCATCGGTGAGTGGGGAGATGTCACGCAGATCACGACCGCCACGTTCGTCGCCCACTACCACCAGCCGCTGATCATCGGCGCGGGCGCGCTGCTGGCGCTGTGGGCGGTGTCTGCGCTTGCCGTGTTCGGCGGGACCAAGCTATTGGCGCGCGTCCCGGCGCGCTGGATTCGCCTGGTTGGCACTGTGACGCTCACCTGCCTGGGCGTCTACAGCCTGGTACAGGGGGTTCGCGGCGTGATCTGAGCGGCATCGGGTGAACCGCCGACCCGTGACGGAACGTGGTCATGAGTATGGGCAGGACTGCATTGGAGGCCGGACCCGGGCCGTGATCAGGCGCGGGTCGTGCGGCGAAGTCCGCCAGGCGCTGGCGGTCTACGTACTCGGAGCGATCGAGCCCGCCGACCGCACCCTGGTGGACCGCCACCTCGGAGACTGCGCTGGCTGCCGGGAAGAGCTGGCCGGCTTCGCTCCCCTGCCTGCGCTGCTGCGAAAAGTCCCGCTCCAGGAGGCAGCCGCGCTCGTCGATGACGATGCCAGGGGCAGTCCCCCCTCTGACCAGCCGTCACAGCCGGCGCTCGGGCGCATGCTCGTTCAGGCCGGGCGGCGCCACAGGCGCGATCTCCGCACGCACGCAGCGGCCGCAGGTGCCGTCGGGCTCCTGGCTGGCGCTGGTCTATTCGCCGCCTGGCATGCGGCGCGCCAGATTCACCTAGGTGGAATACCGCCCGCATGAGTCATCTTTCGCCCATTTCACCTTTACTGCGGCTAGGCGCGGTATGGCAAGCTGGGACGGCGCGCTCAGGCGCGGTCAGCCAATGTTGGCGTATATCTCTCCTGCCGGGCTTGCGGGCACCTGCACGAGGCGGAAGTCTTGCGGCAGTCCCTGTACCTCGGCCAGCAGCCTGTCAGCAAAGTCCAGGCGACCGCCTGGGGCATGCCCGGCAGGTGGCTGGCCCGCCGCACCGTCGCCCGGCAGCTCATGCGCGAACTGCGGCAGGAGTAGCCCGCATCAGCTGGCCGAAGCTCAGGTCAGCGTTGCGTGCGCGAGGTAGGCGGCCGTGGCCCGCTCGCTGACCGCCACGTGCTGAGCCGCTGGCCTGAGGCGCAGTTCCTGGTAGCGGCGTAGCACGCCTGGTACCTCGCCCGCGGGGGTACTGGCGGTCAGCACTCGGGTCAGCGCTTCCACGTCGTACAGTCCCTGCCGGAATCCGCCGCCTACCATCGGGCTGGCAGCGTGCGCAGCGTCCCCGGCGAGTGCGACCCGGCCGCGGGCCAGCCGCCGCGGCTGGTAGTGCACGATCGGCGTGCCGAACACGGTCCCGTCGTGCAGCGCGATGGTCAGCGCCTCGCGCCACGGACTGGGCCAGTTCGCGTCAGCGAACCCGGCGAGGCGCTCGCCTACGAGCGGCGGCAGCGCCCCGGGCGCCAAGCTGCCGTGGACCGTATCGCCGTCCAGCACTCCCATGTCGCGGAGCAGATCGCGCTGCTGTGGGTCGTACCAGACCATATTCAGGCGGCGATGCCCGACGGTCGTCTCGCCTGCAGCGCCGGGAACCAGGTAGGTGACCAGGCGGTACGGACCTGCGTAAATCTCCCGAGACGGCTCCCCGGCGGGCGGCAGCGCTACTTCGTCGGGCATCGCCTGCTCATCAACTAGCGTGCGCCACAGCAGGACGCCCGCGTAACGGGCGTCTGGGTGGTCCGGTTCCACTGTCGCACGCACGGTGCTCCGGGCACCGTCAGCTCCGATCACCAGGTCAGCCCGGCGCTCGCCCCCGCCGTCGGTCACCACGCTGGCCTGCTCCTCGGCGGCGCCGCGACGCACGGCGGTCACCTGCGTGCCGCGGTGCATTGTCACGCCCGGGCAGCGCAATGCGTGACCCTCCAGCCATCCCTGCAGCAGATGCCAGGCCGTGGTCGCGCGATCGATGCCATGCAATACCGGCGGCTCCTCGCCGATGCCCGTCACTTGACCCAGCAGCGCGACGTCCACGCCCAAGCCCCCGCCGCCCTCGACGGCAGTGGTCGGGCTGCGCTCGAATACGGTCACGTCGATCCCGAGGCGTGACAGCGCGATTGCCGCCGACAGGCCAACCAGGCTGCCGCCCACGACCGCGCATTGCACAGCGTGATCCATCCCGCTAGCCACGGCTCACTTCCCGGTTCGCGCCGCCCAAGGCCGCGAAGGCCCAGCGCGTTTCTTGCTGGCTAGCGTGTGATCGGGTATATCCCGGAGTGGCTCATACCTGTGATCTGCGCGATGCAGGCATGCCTGACAGGACCGGCGGAGAAAGGGATGCGATGGATCTGGAAGAGACGCTGGCAAAGGTCGTCGAGCTAGGCCGGGAAGAGCTGCGCATTGTCCGCAAGCGGGCGGAGGAGAAGACCACAGCCCGCGATCACGGCCACGACTATCACGAGATGCTGCTCGCCGCCGACCGGCTGGATCACCACGCACACCTGCTCCGCAGACTCCATGACGGCGAATATGGGCAGCACTGGCGGCACGAGAGCACGCAAGATCAAGTCGCCGGCTCATGACTAGTTCCTGATCAAGGACCGAGCGCGCGCCGGTCAGCGGTATCGGTACCAGTACCAGGGCACACTCGCCTCTGGCGGGCCATGTCTGCCATACGGTGATCCGTAGTGCCCTCCATACGGTGATCCGTAGTGCCCAGTCGTCGCACTCCCGGCGGCAACCGCGTGCAGGCACGCCCTCGCGGCGCGCACAACGGCACAGAAGACGGCAGCGGCCGCCGCCCACACCGCAACGCCGATGCGAACGATCGCTGGCGTCCCGCGCTCATGCCCTGGCATGTCCTCATCAGCGGTCAGCCGACTAAAGAAGGCCATCCACGACGCCAGGTCTGGATCCGAGCAGCAGATCCCGGCTTCAATGGCCCTCAGTAGCCTCCGCTCGCGCAAGAGCAGGCTCATCGCCGTCGCGTCCTCTCCAGGGAGGTTGTGGACTGGCCGACCCACGCGCTCCATACCGATGCCCATCGGTCACCTTGTCCCGCTGACGTATCCCCGGCCTGGACTGGTGATCACCACCCGTAACGGGTGACCTGACCGCATCAGCAGCTCGGCGTGCGAGGCAGGTTAGCCGCCCGCATTTGCGCGGAAGGAGAGCCGCATGACGAAATTCGCGTACAAGTACAGCGAGGTGCTTGGCAACCCAGCTGGCGAGCCGATGCAGCTAGACGGAGTCACCGTCACGCTTCACATGGACAGGGAAGCTGAGGGCGGCTGGGAGCTGATTGACGCCTCAACCTGTGTCGGCACCTGGTCTGGAACGAACCGAGAGGGCCAAAGCGTCGATAAGCCCGGCACGGTGCTGTGCAGCCTGTTCTGGCGGAAGGTCATGGATTAAGTGGTTATGACGGGCCGGGCGCGGGGTCGGCGGGCTGGGTGACCGCGACTGGCTGGGAGCTCGCGACGCGGCTTGCGTCGGTCTTGCGATGCCGCCTGGCGAGCATTCGGAGCTGGATGATGCGGCCGGTCCCCGGGATGACGACCAGCAGTACGCCCAGGATCGCGGCCAGAAGCAGCGCAACCCCTAGCGGCAGGTGACCGTGAGCGCCGAAGAAACCGATGTCGGCTCGCTGGCCGTTCTCCAGGATGAAGATCAGCAGCAGGAGCAGTAGCACGGCAAACAGCGCCGATGCGACCCACCATCCGCCCATCCGGGTACGTCGCACCACGTGCTGAGCGGCCTGCGGAGGAGATGCCTGGACCTGGGATGAGCTTTGGGAGCTGCCGTGGTTCGCGCTATCCGGCGGCGAGGTCATAAGACATCACGCCCTTCCCGCACGGGCCGATCCCGTGGCTGACTGCTGCCTAGGTCCCGTGTTTGGCGCAACTTAATCATCAGCCAGGGAATTATGCCGGCTGCTGTGTCAGCTTCCCTCACCTTCCCGTCGCGTGGGGCCGGCGGTCCTGTGAGCGGGCTGGCGGCGCTACCTGGTCCGGTGTCTGCGGCGTCCCGCTCGGTGTCACCGTCCCAGCTGGCCTGTCGTTGAAGGTGACCCGGACCTGCTGTTCGGGCCGCCGCTGATTCTGCAGGGCCTGCAGCGCCATGGATGCCCGGTCGGCTTCGGTCAGCGGTGGCTGGACGATGGCCCGCGGCCAGAGGCGGCGGGCCAGCACGACGTTGATCTCGGCTGCGTATACGGTGCCCTGCACGCCGAAGTAGATCCAGGCGACCAGGCCGAGCACGGTGGCGAAGATCCCGTAGACCGAGTCGCTGCGCAGGTAGTGGTGCACCAGGTAGGCGCCGAGCGCCTGAAGGAGGGTCCAGAAGATGCCGCCAGCGACGGCACCCGCGAGCAGCTGACGCGGCCGCACGCCCTTCGGGGTGAGCACCCGGAAGCCAAGGAAATAGAGCGCGATATTGGCCACCGCGGCGAGTACCTGGGCCAGCATCCGGAATGCTAGTGCGTGATGGCCGTAGGTCACCAGCCCGGCCAGCAGGGTGCTGATCGCCACGCCGAGCGCCAGCAGGCCCAGGAACTCCGCGCTCCGGCCGAGCCGCGGCACGTAACCGGGCCGGGCCGGACCGGGCAGATTCCACACCTGCTCCATCGCGAATAGCCCGGCCTGGGCGAGCCTGATCACGCCCCAGACCAAAAGCAACAGGCCAACGGTCAAGCTGACGGCCGTCGACCGCCGCAGTACGTGGATGTTGCTGGCCAGCTGCTTGCCAATAAGCGGGAACTGCGTCGTGGCGCCGCTGATGACTTCGTTGCGCAGAGCCGGATCGGTCGCCGCGACATTGACGAGGATAGTGACCAGGATCAGCAGCAGCGGGAAGATCGACACGAACGCCGCGTAGGCCAGGTTCGTGACCAGCACGCCGCCATTGTCATCGCCAAATTTCTTCACCACACCGAACACGAACGCGGTTGGCCGGTGCCGCTGCTGCGCTGCATCTGCCCGGCGCAATACCTTCTCTACCGGGTTCATCAGACCTCCAGCTCCCGATGCCGCAGTCGATCGCAAGCTGCCCGGACCAGCCGCTGGCAAACGGCCGGGTGCCAGCCTTGGCCGCCGTCCTGGTGGGTCCCGGGAAGGTCATGTCGGCCGCTATTGGCCAGCGGCCTCGCCGAGCGCCTCTATCGCTTCGTCACGTGCTGGTGATTGCGGAGGCTGACCCCGTGGGTGCCATGCGCGGCGCAGGCGCCCGCATTTCGGTAGCGCTGCTCACGCCGAGCCGGTCCGCGATGTGCTCGCCGACCCGGATCGCGTTGGCTATCGCGGTCAGCCCTGGGTTGACGGCGCCGATGCTCGGGAACACGCTCGTGTCGGCGACGTAGAGGTTGTCGACCTCGTGCGCCTTGCAGTTGACGTCCAGCACTGAGGTGGCCGGATCGGTGCCGAACCGGCAGGTGCCGGCCTGGTGGGCGACGGCGGCGACGGCGATGTTCATGCTCATGTAGAAGTTCTTGTGCAGCACGTGGTGCTTGGCCAGGCCGACGTGGTTGAGAATCTTCCTGAACTCGGCGTAAAGGCCTGCTGCCTCGGTTTCATTGCTGTGGTTGTAGTCCAGGCGGATATTCCCATCCTCGTCAACGGTGACCCGGTTGCCGGGCTTGGGCAGGTCCTCGGTGGTCAGCCAGAAGTCGACCGCGTGGTGAGCGGCTTCGTCCAGGCTCCAGTGCGGGACGAGCTTGGTGAGGTGCGGTTCCTCGCCCTTCATCGCGCCTGCGCTGGACTTGCCGAGCATCTGGATGTTCCCGAGCGGCCACTCCCGGTCATCGCCTGCCAGGTAGAAGTCATTCACCGCCAGAGTTTTCTGGTAGACCGTGTCGTTGACCTCCTCGCCGAATCCCGACACTGCCTTGCTGTTGTGGAACATGTAGTTCCGGCCGACCTGGTCCGAGCCGTTCGCCAGACCCGCCGGGTGGGTGTCCGAGGCTGACCGGAGCAAGATCCTGGCCGTGTTTGCCGCGCCGGCGGCCAGCACGACGATGTCGCCCCGGTAGACCTCCTCCTTGCCGTCTCCGCCGCGATCCACGACTACGCCGGTGACGACTCGGCCGGACGGATCGGTCTCCAGCCGAATGACTTCGGCGTTGAGCTGCAGCGTCACGTTCGGCATGTCCAGAATCGGCCGCACGGCGATAATCTCGGCGTCGGCTTTGGCATGGACCATGCAGGGGAAGCCGTCGCACCATGCGCACCTGATGCAAGTGCTGGCTGGCCGCGCCGCCTCGTTGAGCATGATGCCGCAGGGTGCGTGGAACGGGTGGTAGCCGCCCTTTTCGAGGGCATCGGAAATCTGCTGGATCCGCGGCTCATGCGAGACGGATGGCCACGGGTACTGCCGTGACCACGGACCCTCGGTGGGATCTTCGCCATGGTTGCCGTGTACCTGGTAGAGCCACTCTGCTTTGGTGTACCACGGCTCGAAGTCGGTGTAGCTGAGCGGCCACGCCGGGGAGATGCCGTCGACGTGCGCGATCTCGCCGAAGTCCTCAGGGCGTAGCCGGTACAGGGCCGCGCCGTACATCTTGGTCGCACCGCCGACGACATAGTGCACCTGCGGCTGGAACGGGGTGCCGTCCGCGTCATACCAGGTATCGGACGATATGTACCGGCCATCCACGAACACTGGCACGGGGTCCCAGTTGTCCAGCTCCTTGGCGAGGAAGTCGCCTCGCTCCAGCATCAGAATGCGCTTGCCGGAAGACGCGAGCGTGTGGGCCAGGGTGCCCCCACCCGCTCCGGTCCCGATCACTATCACGTCAAAGTCGTCCGACACGACATCCCCCCGTCCGTCACGATTCCTACTAGACAGGGTTGCCAGGTATGCCGGGTGTCGCGTCATCCTGGCCGGGTGATCTCGACCAGGATCTCGTTACTAATGCTGACCACGCCGGCGCAGCCAGCCACGGCGTTTTCGGCGGCGACGCGCTGCGCGGGAGAACTCACTATGCCGGTGAGCACGACGTTGCCCTGATGGGCGCTCACCCGGATTCCTTCCGGCCCAACGACGGTTGCGGCTATAGCATCGCTCACCAGCTGGGCGAGCGCTGCGTCGTCTCCGTAGTCTTCAACTGGCAATGCAAGGCCCAGGAGGTTATGTACCGCTGTCACGCCGCCCACCCGACGCGCGGCAACAGTCGCCTCCGAGCTCTGGGCCTGGGTGGGTACGGTCCCGTTGAGCAGTACATCGCCGTTCAGCACCTCGACCTGGATGTCGTCGGTGTCGATGAGCGGATCAACGCGCAGTTCTTCGTAGACTGCGGCGCGAATGTCACTGGACGTGGCCATAGCGATCCCCCTGCCAGGTCGGCTCCCACTACTATCCCTCGGCGCGGGACCAGCGGCCGTCACCCGACCTGGGTGACCAGATCCGTGCACCCTGGATTCGTCCGAATCGGCACGATATATTCGCTTGGTGTTGAGCCGCCTATATGGCTCGCGCGGACCAGAGGGGGTGAGTGGGCATTCTGAAAATGGCGAGGCCCCCTAGTCTCCGTGAGGGCGAACGCGTGCTAGCCAGCCTCGTGGCTAATCACATCCAAGGCGGCCGCCCGATCGACGGCCGCCTTTACCTAACGAGCCAGCGGCTCATGTTCATGCCCCAGGGCGCGGGCATAGTCCGCGGCGGGAAGTCGTCATCGATCCCGTGGTCTGCAGTTGCGACATCGGATGTCGCTGAACGCGGCTGGGGAGAGGCTTCAACGCGACGACGCCTGCGGGTGACGAGGGTGTCCGGGGAGGTCGAGCTCTACGTGGTCTGGCGTCCGGTTAAGGCCGCGCGCCAAGTTGATGAGGCCCGGCATAGCTCGACGGAACGCGCGGGCTGAGCAGCGAACGACCAGCTCGCAAGCGCCGCCTGCGACAAGGACGTCAGATAGGCCACATGGTTGACGCGGAGTTCGACGCCTTCGAAGACCAGCTGCTGATCAACGCCGTTGGCGGTGCATACGGCCGCGGAGCAGAACGCGGCGCGCGGCTGCGATCGGGAAGACCGCGCACGTGCTGCAGGGACCGGGAGCAGCCGAAGGAAGCGTCCGCGTCATCGGCGTCATCGGCTCTGGCTCGTTGAATATGAACCCGACCGTCGTCATGGTCACCATTAGCGAGAGTGAGGCCGGGAGCCAGGTCACCGTCCGCGGCGCGGCCAAGGAAGGCCTGCTCTTCAAGCAGCGGCTGGCGAGAAGGCCAAACGCATAGCGGATGCCCTCGCTTAGCTCGGCAAAGAGTTCGAGGGCGGTTAATCTAGCCCTCAGGAGGAACGGTGCCGGGATTCATCTCTGACAGCCCGCTGGCTCGCGATCTGATCCGCATCGGCGACGAAGCGATCGCCCGCCCGGACGACGTCGCGCTACGCGCCTACTTCACTGCGGACTACATCTTCCACGGGCCCGGCCGCGACCTGAGCTTCGACCAACTGAGCGCGTACTTCGCGTCCTTGCGCGCCGCTTTCAGCGATCTGCGACTCGTCCGCGAGCAGATCATCGTGGACGGCAACTTCCTGGCGGCGCGGACCACCTTCTCCGGTGCCTTCACGGGGGTCTTTACCTACTCGCCCATCGGTCCAGTCGAGCCCACTGGGCAACACCTCGAGTGGGAAGTGATCGGTACCTTCAGATACGACGACGAGGGCCGGCTGGCCGAGGAATGGGTGCAGACCGACTACCGGAGCTTTCTGACCAAGCTGGGCGTGATCACGACGGAGTCCGCCCAGCAGGGGTCGTAGCCGTGCGCGGCCACGAACGCCATCAGCCCCACAGCCGGACCGGGGGTATCGGCGCACCGAGCACCTCTTGCCGGGCGAGAGCTGCGCGAAGTTCACCTCGGCACGCCGGCGCCCGAGCGGCCCGGTCCGGCTGTGCGCGACCGCCTCGCCAGGGCACGCGCCGAAGCCTGATCGGAGCCTGACTCAGGATCATCGCCCGTCAGGTCGGCAGTATTCCAGCTGCCCCTGCGTGGGCTTTCAGGCCGCCCTGCTCCGCTTCGCCGCACGGATCACCGAGGAGGGCGGCGCGGACGTGCCCGCCATTGGGGCTGCCCGCCTGTTACAGGCTCGGGTGATCGATGTCCACCGGCGGCAGGTTTTGCACCTGGTGCTTAGTGATGTTGAGCCGGATGCCGTCCGCTACCCCGGTCACGGCGCGGATCGGGATGGCCACTTCCTTGCGACCCCACAGGTGCCCTTCCTGGAGGAGCACGTGGGTCACCTCGTGACTGAGGCGGTCGATGACCAGGCCCTGCACTCGCCCGATCTCGCCGTCGGTGGCGTGGACGTGCTCGCCGCGGCGTACCTCCACCTCACCCAGCGGAACGGAGTCGTAGGTGACCGGCTGCGGCGCGCCGGCCACGCCACCCGCCGCGCTGGGGCCAGTAGCCAGGTCGTAATAGGCCCAGGAGAGAACCTGGTCCTGGACGTAGTCCGCGTCGTCACTGATGCCCGGCATGAACTGCGTCTCCTCAGCGAGATCGAGCATTTCGAACTCCGCCAGGGTGCAGCTGAGCCGCATCTCGCCTGCCTTGGCATCGACGAGGTCAACAGGAACCAGCCGGCCAGCGTCATACCGATGCTTCGGTTGGACCACGAGATGCGTGATCGCGCGGGCAACGGGGTCGACGACGACGCGGGTTACCGTGCCGCACTCCCCGTCAGTGCAGAAGGCGGTGGCCCCGATCGTGAAGGGAATCGACTCGGCCACAAACGCGCTCCTCGTCCCTGGACTTCAACCGGCGTCAGCGTTCCAGCTCTTGCGCGTCGCCCATTATTGCCCGCTCTGGCCCGTGTCGGTGTCGGTGCGGCCCTCGGGGACAACTTTGCCCGGTTCGTTTTCCCCGGACAGGCGGGCTCTGACGGCGAGGGCGCCCTGGTCCAGCACGCCGGAGCCGGCGGCGCGCGAGGTCACGTCGCCGCCGCGGCCACGCAGCACCATGGCGCAGCCGACGGCGAGAAACGCGCCGGCCAGCGGCCCCGCGACGTACACCCAGTAGCTGGTGAAGTCACCGCTAGCCAGTGCGGGACCGAAGGATCGGGCCGGGTTCATCGACGCGCCGCTGACCGGCGCCGCCCACAGGCCGGCCAGGGCGACGTAGCCGCCCACGCCCAGTGCGGCGATGGCGCCGACGTTCTGTGCGGCGGATGCGGTGCCGAGGATCACGCTGACCAGAAGTAGCGTGAGCACGATCTCAATCAGAAGGGCCTGCCAGTCCTTGTACCCGGGGCCCGGCAGCGTCGCTCCGAGGTGCTCGACGTTCCCGAACACCCAGCGCGTGAACAGGGCGGCCAGGGTTGCGCCGGCGAGCTGGATGATGACGTAGCCAGGGACGCGCTTCCACGGGAAGTCCCCACGCATCGCGAACGCCAGTGATACCGCCGGGTTAAGGTGCGCGCCAGAAACCGCGCCCATGAACAAGATGATCGCCATCACCATCAGGCCCGGCGCGACGACCGCCGCGGCCAGGCTGATCTGCCCCTTGCCGTGCAGAACTCCTCCGCCCGTGGCGACCAGGACCAGCGCGAAGGTGCCGAGCAGTTCCGAGAACAGCCGACGCCACTCCTGGCGCGGGTCGTCGAAGTCGTTACGGTTCCCGAACTCCAGCCAGAACACGTGATGCGTGCGCGCGAACGTCCCCGGCGTCGCCGGCTCGATCTTCTGGCCCCACGCGTCGCCCACGGCGCTAGTCAGGTCGGCGGGTCCAGGTTTCCCGGGCCTGCCTTTCGGGTTCGCTGGCGCGTTCTCCTCGCTCATCCCCCGATCCTTCCCCGAAAAGCAGCGGTCAGCTCGCGGCCGGGCATTCGCCCGCGCGATGACAGCCTGGCTCCCGGTGGCCTGCAACGAGCTCGCGCTTGCCAGCGAGGACGTTAACGGTGACCTGGGGCGTGCTCCGATACGCCTGATAGCGAGCCGCGCGGTCAGGCGGACGGGATCAATGTGCGCTGGAGCTGGAGGGCCTGACTTGCGCTCTGGGCCGGGATTTCGAACTGGCCTGTGAACGGGCCCGGCACATTGGCGACGCTCCAGGTCTTGCCGGCGACGATTGTGGCGATCGAGTCCCGCGAGCGGTAGGCCTTTGTGGTGATCGCTGTCAGGGCCGTCCTGTCGGCCGCGGGGACAGTGATCCCGAGTCCGTAGTTGGCCGGCTGCTGGTTCGCGGCGGGCTGCCGTCGGTAGCACTGGCCGCTGCCGGGGAACTCCTCGGCGGCCGGTGGGAGCGTGGCGGAACCTGCCGGGCAGCTACCCGCCGCTGATAAGGGCTGGCTGACCACAATCTGCAAAACGATCACCGCTGTCAGACGGTGCTG
Organism: Streptosporangiaceae bacterium; assembly: GCA_035484155.1. Lineage (GTDB taxonomy): Bacteria > Actinomycetota > Actinomycetes > Streptosporangiales > Streptosporangiaceae > JAJYUU01. The sequence continues at coordinate 2,016 of DATHPF010000073.1, read as the reverse complement.
GGAGTTGGCGCCTGGCGTAGCGGGAGTGCCTGGCTGCAGCCAGCAACGGTGAGCGAAATGGCCGCGAGACCGATCCCGGCACGGGCCGGGCGCCCGCCAGATCGTCGCGGCCTACATCGTTCTTGACAGGTCATCATGGCCTCATCCCGGTTGCGGGTGCGGCGGCAGTGCGGGCACGGCTCTCTGGGCACGGGCGGCGTTCGGGGCCACCAGCGCGACGGCAGCGACCAGGATGATCAACTCCGTCAGGCCAACAGTGATCAGGTGGGGGTCTTGCAGGTAGTGGCCTTGCAGGTGGTCGCCGAGCGAGACGATCCGGTATGCCGCGGCCACGGCGGCGAGCAGCACTACGGTGAGTGACCACACGCCCGCGCCGGCCCGGCCCGATAGGGCCCTAGGCGCATGAGCCAGGCACACGACTGCGACCAGGATGCACGACAGCCCGGGCAGGTCCGGCACCCAGGCCTGATGGCCGGTCGCTATGGCGGCCAGCTCTGGCACGGCCACCAGGAGGTAGTTGGCGGGCAATGCCAGCAGCCACGGCCATCCGGCAACCGGCGGGGCGTCCTGGTGGAACGCAGCCATGGCCAGGACCGGGACCAGGTCGCACAGGATCCAGAAGGCCCACGATCCGTAAGGCGACAGCAGAGCACCGGTGAACTGTCCCTGCGCCAGCCAGACCAGGTCGAGTCCCGCGGCCGTTACGGCGAGAACTCTGGCGGCGCGGTAATGCCCCAGGATCAGCGCTACAAAGATCATGATCCAGGCGTAGCCCGCCAGGTACCACACCGCAGCCGGCCAGGCAATTCCTGGCAACGGCGCCATCGCCGCTGGCGGTGCGGGGACGATACCGAGCGGGTGGAGGCCCCGGGCTAGGAACACAAGGCGGAGCCCGTCCAGCCCGCGCACCGCATGGACCATCAGAAGGGCCAGTACCGCGCCCCGCACGGCCTGGCCCCAGGCGAAATAGCGGCGCGGAGCGCCCGCGCCGCCCAGGTACAGCCGGGCGGCCAGCAGGACCACGCTGGCGACCTCCTGCCAAGAAGGCGTGCAAAACTCCAGGACGCACTCGTCGGTATCGGGGTCGCCAGTCAGCCAGCTGTCCAGGAACGCGGCGAAATGTCTTCTTCCCACTGTTGCCGGTAGTAACTGGGCAACAGGTGCAGCACCCGCCGGTAACGCTGCTCCAGGCGCAGCTCGCCGCTCATCCAGCCGCCTGCGGGCCGGGCCGGGCCAGTCTCGCCCGCACAACGCGGGCGGTGGCTGCACGAAGCTTGGCCTCCTCTGCCAGCGCGCCCCGCCCGTCCCCGGTCAGCCGGTAATAGCGGCGCAGCCGTCCGTCGTGCGCCTCCTCCCGGTCCGGCTCGATCAGCCCGTCGGCAGCCAGCCGGTTCAGCACCCCGTACAGGCTGCCAATCTTCAGTTGGACCCGACCCTGCGACAGGTCAGCAACATCACCCACGATGCCGTAGCCATGCCGCGGGCCATCAGCCAGCGCGGTGAGCACGAAGAACGCCTGCCCCGTCATAGACTCGACCGCCATGGCACCAATATAGTGGCGAGCACGATATTAGTCGAGTGGCGTCCTCAGAAGATAAAGGGGATCAGCATTTTCGTGAACTGCTGGTACTCCGGGTAGGCACTCGGGAAGAGCCTGGTCATATTGCGCTCCTCCACGAAGGCGCTGTAGATGAGGTACCCGCCGATCAGTGCCGCGGCGGTCAGCCACCAGACGCTGAGGGCGATCGCCGAGCCGGTCATCGCCAGCAGGATGCCGGCGTAAATCGGGTGCCGGATCGTCCGGCACGGGCCCGACGTGACCAGCTCGGGGTCTTCCTTCGTGGACGTCGCCTGCTGGCGTCGGTCACTGGCGCGGCGGTAGTCAGGAGGGTAACGCGCAGGCCCAGGTCACTGGGCTGCCGCTGCTGCTCGACCGCCCACGCCAAGGCCGAATCCCCGACGGCTTGCCACTGCGCCGCCGTCGCGTCCTGGTCCAGGTGAACGTAGACCTCCTGG
>DATHPF010000072.1:0-2619 GCA_035484155.1 Streptosporangiaceae bacterium | reverse complement strand
TGCGGACCAAACGGCCCGTCCTCGCCGCCGGAGTCGAAGAGGCAGACGAACTCCTGGTTCAGCGACAGCGGAGCTCGCTCGGTGTGCGTCACCGCTGGCTGTCCTGCGCTAGTGGTACTCATGGTTCACGCTCCTTCTCGCGGATATCCTGGTGGTGCTCACGCCCCCCCGGCTCGGATGTGGCCAGCCAGGTCCGGCAGATATTTGGCCACTACGTCGGGCACGACCTTGCAGTCGAGCAGGTAGGTGCCGTGACAGCCCGCCTCGCGCCAGGCGCGCAGGCCCGCCAGGTCGGCGACCGTGCGCACGGTGGCCGACTCGGCGCCGAACGACTGGGCCACGGCGGCGAAATCGGTGTCCCCGAAGGCGGCCGGGCTGATGTCAGTGACGAGCGGGCGGTACATGTGGACCTCCGCGCCGTATGCGGCGTCGTTGAAGATCACTACGAGCGCTGAGTGCGAAACGCGGATGAGAGTCTCAAGCTCAGGCAGCCCCATCAGCGCGCCGCCGTCGCCAAGCGCCACGACCGTCGTCCGGTCCCTCCTGCCGACCGCCGCGCCTACCGCGCCCGCGAAGCCGAGACCGATGGTCTGGAACGCCGCGCCGGTGAACACGACCGCAGACGGGTCGGCGGACGGCCAGTACATGGCCGGCCATCCGACGAAATGGCCGCCGTCCATGACCAGCGTCCTTTTCGCCGGCAGCAGGCCGGCCAGCGCCAGCGACAAGCTCCTCGGGTCGATCTGGCTGGCCGTGCTGGCGTCGTCGTACGGCTCGTGCACCCAGCCGACCAGCCCGATGTCAGCTGCCACCTGGTCACGCCAGCTAGACGCCATCAGGCCGCGGGCGCGCACGCCTTCCAGCAGGTCTGCCGCGACCCGGGCCGCGTCCCCTGTGACGCACAGATCGACCCGGCTCACAGTCGGCGCGCCATCCAGGCCGACCTGCACGAGCGTGGCGCCCGGATCGAGCAATCTGCCCCCGTGCAGCGTGAAGTCGTTCAGGCTCGCCCCGAACGCGACGATCACATCGGCGTCGCCCATGATCCGGGCCGCCCGCGGCGAGGCGAAGCCGCCGCAGATCCCGAGGCACCACGGGCTGTCGCGGTAGAGGCCATCGACCATCACGGTGGTGGTGAGCAGCGCGCCGAGCCGGTCCGCGAGCGCGGCGATCGGTTGCGCGGCGCCGGAACGGTACGCCCCGAGCCCGGCGAGCAGCAGCGGGCGGCGAGCGCTGGCCAGGACGTCGAGCGCCGCTTCGACCTGGCAGGCTGCTGGCGCCGGGCGAAGGCCAGGGCGGGGCCTGATCCGGGCCACCCCCGGACCCGGAGGCTGGCCGGGCTGGTCCGGTACGTCGGCGCCGAGCAGGTCGGCGGCCAGGCTGAGCACGACGAGGCGCGGGCCATCGCGCGCGAGCTCGAGCGCGCAGGCCACGGTGTCGCGGACGGTCGCCGGGTCGGTGACGCGAACAGTCCTGGCGCCGAGTGCTGCGGCAAACGCGCCCTGGTCGATGTCGATCGGCCGCGGTCCGCTCGTCGGCTGGTCCCCGCTGAGCAGCAGTACGCCGCTGCGGTGCTTGACCGCCTCAGCTAGCCCAGTCGCGGCGTTGGTCAGGCCAGGCCCGTACGTGGTCGTGCAGACGGCTACGTCCCCAGTCGCCCGGTAGTATGCGTCCGCCATCGCGATCGCCCCGCCCTCATGCCGGGCGGCGACATACCTGGTGCCCCCGGCCATGAGCCCGGCCACGGCGAGGAAGTTCCCGTTGCCGACAACGCCGAAGGCGACCCTGACACCTTCATGGGCAAGAACCTGCCCCGCCAGGGTCGCGAGCGTGGTCACTAGGGCCTGACCAACTGCGCGGCCGGCTCGGCTACCGACGCGGACAGCACCTGGCCGTACTGCGCTGCGATCCTAGCCATGGCACCTTCGTCGAACCGGTCCCGGCTGAACCTGACGAGGGCGGCCAGCTCGCCGGAGCGGAGGTGGTCAAGCGCCCATAGAATGCCCTTTGGCGTACTCGCCCCCACCGGCCTGGACCGGTGCCCGCTGCGGAGCTCTGAATACCTGAGGTCACCGGCCCGCTCGATGCCTGCCAGAACAGGCGGCGGGAACATCTCGAACGCGCTGACCGCCAGGCGGTCATCGCCGCACGGCGCTGTCAGGTCATCAGCTTGCGCTTGGATCAGCAGGAACGGGATGTCGTTCGCGTACGCCTGCAGGCAACTGGCCCTGGTCTGCGAGATGACGTCGGCGAAGCTGCCACAGCCGCTCAGGTCCGTCCTGATCGGCAGGAGGTTGTACAGCGGTCCCACCACGCTGGCGAAGCGCGGCCCACTACGCCCGGCCGTGAATATCGGCACGGCCAGATCGGATTCCCCGGTCAGCTGGCTAGCCAGCACATTGTAGGCCGCGAGCAGCACGACGAACAGTGAGCTGCGGGCCGACCTGGCGACCCGGGCCGCCGCCTTGGTCAGCTCCTTGCCGATGACGAACCGGTGCACCGAGTACGGATCGGCGGCACCTTCAGGCAGTACCCGGTCGGCTGGCAGCGCATGCAGGCGAGCGCCGAGCAGGCGGTCCCGCCAGTGCCCGCTGGCAGCGCCAGTCCAGGACTCCTCGG
>DATHPF010000071.1:0-3218 GCA_035484155.1 Streptosporangiaceae bacterium | reverse complement strand
GCGGCCCCTGCCCCGGTGGAAGCACGCCGCCGACTTCATCTTCAGCCAGGTCAGCTACTCGGCCGACGCCCAGCTGCGCTGGCGTGATGCCAACCCTGCCGACGTTCCCGTCTACGCCGGCGTCATGGTCCTGGCCAGTGCTGCGATGGCCCGCCGCCTGGCCGCCACCATCCCCGATATCGAGATCCCCGGCTGGCTCACCGACAAGGTCGCAAGCGACAAGATGGCCGGCGTCGATGCTGCCTGCCAGCAGATCGCCCGGCTCCGCGACAGCGGTGCCTTCGACGGCGTCCACCTCATTCCCGTCAACCGCTACCGGGAAGTCTCCGCACGCCTGGAAACGCTCACCTGACAAGCCCCGGCCAGTTCCTCACCGCGGCACTCTTCCCCGGCCACCCCCAACGTCACCGCCAGTCTCTAGCGTGAGCCCAACGACAACCATAGGCTGTTTCCGCAGTTCAAGGATGTATCTGCAAATGCAGTCATGGTTCACCGTGCAAGCGATAATGACACAGATCGTCCTGGCTCTGGCGCTGGGCGCCGGAGCGGTCACGGGCGCGCTGAGCGGTTCGTCGGCTCATCCAGGGGCCGGATGGACCTTGCGCCCGAGCCACGGCCCGCACTAGCCCTCAGCTGCGGAAAGCCGTACTCAGCAGCAAACCGTAGAGGGTTGCCGGGCCGTTGCCGCGGCCGCAGGCCGTCACTCTTTCCCGGGTAGCCGTAACTATGCAGCGGCGGTCAGAGTAGGACCGGCGCAAGATCTCGGCCAGCGAGGTGCACGTCCTGGTGCCTGGCGGGCTCGCCGGCAGCGGGTGGGTTCGCTCGCGCGGATGTCAGTTGTAATGCTTGATATGCGGCCACAGCGTCTTCCAGGACCCGGTCGGGCCGGTACAGACGCCGATCGCCAGGTCGTTCCAGTTGTTCTTCACCTGGTCAGGAGGGTTATAGACGGCTAGCTGGCGGCAGCTCGCGAAGTACAGCCACAGCTGCCCCGGCCCGTCGACGTACAGCACCGTCGTGTCGGCGGCGTCCCCCGGTCCCCACAGCCAGAACGTGACGTGACCCGAGATCACCGGCGGCAGGTGGTACGGCCCGCCGTATACGTCCAGCGCGCCGGCCTCCGCGGAGGCAGCGGTAAAGATGGACGTCGGCGGCTGGCCTGCCCGGGTGAGCGCCGCGTCCTGCGCCGCGACTTCGGCGGTCAGCTGCGGCCAGCCGATGCCGTCGGCGATGCCCGCCGTCCCGCTGACCTTGTGCAGGCTCGCGATCGGCAGCAGGGGCAGCGTGAGCGGCAAGATGACCACGGTGCCGGCCAGCGCGAGGACGCCGATGGCCGCACGCCGGGCGCGCGGCCGGCGCGCTTTGGCGATCCACCGCTCGGCCGGTACGGACCCGGCGGCCAGTACAGCGGGCAGTATCCCGTCGGCGTAGTACACCTTCCCTGGTATCCAAGCCAGGATGTAGATCACGATGAGCGTGGCGGTGACGCCGAGGAATCGTAGCTGCGCGGCGCGCCACAGCGTAATGAACCCGGCGATGACCAGCGGAATCCCCAGCAGGCCCGCGGCGGCGAGCTGCAAGGGCAGCCCGCCGGCGTAGTCGGCCGTGGAGGTGTTCTGCTGGTGCAGCGCGGACGCCATCGTGAGCTGCGGCCATCCGTTGGCGCCCTGCCAGACCAGGTTCGGCAGCCAGATCACCAGCGCGATGACGCCGCCGAGCCACGGCCAGCGTGTTTTCATGACGGCCCGGTGTGCTGGCGTGATGAGGATGCCGATGACAAGGGCGGCGAGCAGGGTCAGGATCAGGTACTCGTCCTCGATGCCGATCCCGGCCGCGACACCAGCGCCGAGCCACCATCGCGGCCGGTCCCGCAGCAGCGCCGTGGCGGCGCATACCGTGACGATCGTCCATGCGAGCAGGTCGTACGGCGTAGTGTTCCCGATGTGCATGGCGGCCAGGAAGACCGGCGCGATGGCGACGGCGAGCGCCGCGATCACCCGCGCGGCGCGGCCCCCGCCGAAGAGCGCGGCGAGCCGGGCGGCGAGCACGACGATCGCGCCGCCGGCCAGCGCCGGCAGGATCCGGATGGCGGCGGGGTTCACGCCGAACAGGTCAGTGGTGCGGGCGAGCAGCACCGCCAGCGGCGGCTGGTCCACGTACCCGAACGCCAGGTGGTGACTCGCCACGAGAAAGTACAGCTCGTCCTGCTGGAAGCCGTACCGGTCGCTGACCGCCAGCATCAGGACGACATAGGCGGCGGCGATCACCCACGCGGCCAGCGGCACGCGGTCATCGTGACGGATCGCCGGAACCGTCCTGGACTCGTCCGCCGCCGTTCCCCCGATGACTGACACGGCTCAACTACTACCACGCGGAGCCGATGAGCTGATATCAGCCAATAGGTGGAAATCAACCGGATGACCTGCTATCAGCCGACAGGTGGAAATCAACCGTCCCGCCGGACGCCCCTTGCCCCGCCGCCGAGCCGGTCACCGCCCAGCGCCGGCCCAGCAACACCGGCGTATCATGATCGCCGGGCAGAAGATCGCCCTCGGCCGGATCGATGCCGGGGCTACGCTGACTCAACAAGAATGGGCGTAGATGGGCTCACTGTGCCGCAGAACTCGAAGATATGACGCGACGTCCCAAGCGTCTCAGCGAGCCTCGATAACCGAAAGTATTCGGCCCCGATATATACCATTATTCCAGGTCATGGGTGTATCTGCGAGTGCATTGACTCACCGCGGTGCAAGCGATAATCACACACTTCGTGCGCCCGGCTCAGGAAACGAAGAGCGCTTCATATCGCGCGTGGCGGTCAGAGGTCATCTGGAACCTCATCGTCGGTGAGGTCTGCTGCGAGGCGGAGGGCCAGGTCGTCATACCAGCCTGTGACCCAGCTGCGCAGGTCTGCGATCCTTCGTTCGTCAAGCCCGTATTCAGCAAAGTCGTCGTCAGCGAAGATGCTGACCCCGGCGAGATGGTCCTGAATTGACTCCAGGTCGAGGTCAGGATCATGACGGCGGGCCAGGTTCTCCAGATCGGCATAGGAGAAGGTCCCGGCGACGGCGTGGAGATCGATGATGTCACGGATCACGAACCGGTCGTGCCAGGCGCGCGCCTTCAACCCGACGGTGTCTTCAAGCGATACTGCCCGCACGCTTGCCGCGGGTGTTACCTGAACCGTCACCCACCTGGGCTCCAGCGCCTCCTTGAGC
>DATHPF010000070.1:0-2255 GCA_035484155.1 Streptosporangiaceae bacterium | reverse complement strand
GTCCAGGCGATGCTGGCGGACTCCTACGCTGAGATCGCCGCCGGTCGCAGCCTCGTGCTCGCGGTCGCTGAGGCCTACGACGCCGGCACTGACGTGGCCGCCGGGCCGTCGTCGGCCAAGCTCTTCTGCAGCGAGATGGTCTCGCGGGTCGCGGACCGGGGCGTGCAGGTCCACGGCGGGCTGGGCTACATGAGCTCCACGATCGTTGAGCGCATGTACCGCGACTCGCGCCTGTACCGGCTCTATGAGGGAACGAGCGAGATTCAGAAGCTCATCATCGCCAGGGAGCTCCTGTCATCGGCTCCCCGGTAACCGCCGCGACGACCCCGGTCAGAGGCGGCTAATCCTCAATCAGGCTGCCGTCCTCGATCCTGAGCACGGCGTCGGCCAGCTCGTGCAGCGCTGGATCGTGCGTGGCCACGAGTGCGGTGATCCCGTCGGCAGCCACCACAGTCCGCAACAGCCGCATGATCTGGCGGCCGGTCTCGGAGTCCAGCTGCCCCGTCGGCTCGTCGGCGATGAGCAGCTCCGGTTGCACAGCCAGCGCCCTGGCGATGGCGACGCGCTGCTGCTGCCCGCCCGACAGCTCGTTCGGGCGCTGGTGGGCGTGCCCGTCCAGGCCGACGACGCTCAGCAAGAGCCGGATCCGTTCCTCCCGCGCAGCCCTGGGCGTGCCGGTGATGCGCAGCGGGATGCCGACGTTCTCGGCCGCCGTCAGCATCGGGATCAGGCCGAATGACTGGAAGATGAACGACACCGTGCTCCGCCGTAGCATCGTCCGCTCGCGTGCTGCCATCGCGGACATGTTCCGGCCCCCGACAAACACCTCGCCGCTCGTCGGCGAGTCCAGTCCGCCAATGATGTTGAGCAGCGTGGTCTTGCCGGAGCCTGAGCGGCCGACCAGCGCTACCAGCCGACCGCGCTGGACAGCGAACGAGACCCCGCGCACGGCGTGGACAGCCGTGCTGCCGTGCCCGAACGTCCGGGATACCGCGCGCGCCTCGACCATGACCGACTGACCATCGAGCACGGCGCCCGGCGGCTGGGTGGCAGCTGGTCTTGTCATCGACCCTCCTCCTTCGCTCGGTGCCGGGGCGCGGCGTGCCGTCGCTGCGTGCCGTCGTCCTCGGGTGCATCCAGGGCCTGATCGGCCCAGACCGCGATGTGGTCATCCTCGGAGACGAGCAGCACGCGGTCGCGCATCCGGTGCTCTTCGGTCATCTCCCTGGGCAGCTGCACTCGGCCGACCCGGTCGAGCACCGCGTACTCGACCGCGTGCCGCACGGTGTTACCCAGTTCGTCGGCCGCCTCGTGGCGAAGTGTCTCGCTGGCCGTCCGGCCGTCCCTGATCGCGACCGTCCGCTGCACCTGATGCGAGACCGCTGGATCATGCGTGACGACGAGCACGGTTGCACCGAGCTCGGTGTTCGCGGTCTGCAGCGCGCGGAAGACGTCCTGCGCGGTGCGGCTGTCTAGCTCGCCGGTCGGCTCGTCGGCCAGCAGTACCTTCGGGTCGTTAGCCAGCGCGGTCGCGATGGCCGTTCGCTGCTGCTCACCGCCAGACAGCCGCGACGGCACACGGTTCGCGCAGTGCGCGATCCCCATGATGTCGAGCAGCTCCATCGCCCTGGTATTCCGCAGTCGCCGCGGGTAGCCGTCGAGACGCATCGGGGTCATGACGTTCTGCTTCGCCGTGAGGTACGGCAGCAGGTTGCGCGCGGTCTGCTGCCAGATGAATCCGACCTGCTGGCGCCGGTAGATCAGGCGCTCCTTGGCGCTCAGCGCGCCGAGGTCCTCCCCGGCCACCTGCACCCGGCCCGCGGTCGGAGTGTCGAGCCCGGCCAGGATGTTCATCAGCGTGGACTTGCCGCTGCCGGACGCGCCGACTATCGCGACCAGCTCACCCGGCGCGACCAGCAGGTCAAGGCCCTGCAGCGCCTGGACCTCGATGCCCTCGGCGGTGTAGATGCGAACCACCTGGTCACACACGATCAGGGCCCCGTCGCCGTACGACGTCCGGGCCCGCTGCGCCTCAGCGCCCAGTTCGGCGATCCCGGTGGCTGCCGTTACCCCGTCATGCGTCGGCACTGTCATGCGAGTCTCCTCACGTGCGTTATCCACCTATTCGAAGGGAACGGGGTGCCTGTCGGCTAGCAAGCACCATCTGGCCGGTCACTGTCGCCATCGCCAGGACCAGCAGGGCTATCGCGGTGCCGGCGAGCCAGGCGGGCTCGATCCGCACCGGCACGCTGGCG
>DATHPF010000069.1:0-25134 GCA_035484155.1 Streptosporangiaceae bacterium | reverse complement strand
CCAGCTCTTCATCGCAGAACAATATGGCCAGCTCGCCATCGCTGTCATGAATGATGTCCGCGACCGCGCGCATAATCGCCGACGCGTGACCTTCGCGCCGGTACGGAGGGAACGTGAATACGTTGCTGAGACCGAGCACGCGGGCCGGCTCACCGGCACGCACGGCCGTCGGCCGGAGGACTTCTGCGTAGCTGAGCAGTACTTCGCCGTCAGCTTGCACGACGCACGTGGTTCCCCGGCCGCCTACCGGCCGCGTCCGCAGGCGGTTGGTCCCGGTGAACAGGAAAGGCCACTCGCAGCGCAGAAATGACAACGCCTGCCACGTGAGGTTTTGCGGAATTGTGTCATCGGAATAAACCTGCGTGGTAATAGTCACTGGCGTATCCTCACATTTGCCCTGCGTGCATTTCAACTCGGCTCTGGTGCCGTGGTAGAACCGGACCATGACCGCAACGCATATCCCCGACCTGGCCGACGTCCTGGCGGCGCGTGAGCGCATCGCCCCGTACCTGCGCCCGACGCCGCTGTACCGCTACCCGGCGCTGGATACCCTCACCGGCGCACGACTGCGGGTCAAGCACGAGAACCACCTGCCAGTCGGAGCGTTCAAGGTCCGCGGCGGCGTGAACCTGATCAGCCAGCTGAGCGCTGCCGAGCGTGACGGCGGCGTCGCGTCGGCGTCCACCGGGAACCACGGCCAGTCCATCGCCTACGCGGCCGACCTGTTCGGCGTGCGCGCGACGATCTTCGTGCCCGAGCAGGCCAACCCGGTCAAGGTGGAGTCGATGCGCGCGCTCGGCGCGCAGATCGTCTTCTACGGCAAGGACTTCGACGAAGCGCGCGAGCAGTGCGAGAAGGTGTCTGCCGAGCAGGGATACCGCTACATCCATTCCGGGAACGAGCCCGCTCTCATCGCCGGCGTCGGCACCTACACTCTGGAGATCCTGGCGGAGCGCCCTGACACCGAGGTCATCGTGGTGCCGGTCGGCGGCGGCAGCGGCGCGGCAGGCGCGTGCCTCGTGGCCAACGCGGTCCGGCCATCAATCGAGGTCATCGGCGTGCAGTCGGCGGCCGCGCCCGCTGCGTACCGGTCGTGGCAGGCCGGGACGCTGGTCGAGGACAGCACGAGCACGTTCGCCGAGGGGCTCGCTACCCGGACCGCGTTCGAGTTGCCGCAGCAGATCCTGCGGGATCTGCTCGACGACTTCGTCCTCGTCTCGGACGCCGACCTGGCACAGGCGACCAGAGTAATGATCGAAAAGACGCGCAACCTGGTGGAACCGTCCGGCGCAGCGGCGCTCGCGGCTGTCCTGGCCGACCCGGTGAGGTTCGCCGACCGCGACGTCACGATCGTGTGCAGCGGCGGCAACATCAGCCCGGCTCAGCTCACCGCCCTGTGGCCAGCCTGACTGTGGCCACCCGGCCAGGGCGTCAGCGCCAGTAGACGGATCTGACCCAGATGGTGGCGAGCGCGTCCAGGGCCCGCTCGTCGTCGAACGGCACGCCCTTCTCCCCGCCCTGGCCCAGCCAGATGTAGCAGAAGTGCTCCAGCATCGCCGACAGCGCGGACGCGGTCAGCACCGGATCGACACCGGGGCAGAACCCCTCGGCCTGCGCCCGCCGGACCTGCGCGGCGATGCGACTGACAGCCTCGCCGCGCAGCTCTAGCCACCGGTCCCGGAACTGGCCCTCGACCATCGCAGCCTGGAAGATGCCGATCAGCTCGCCGCGCCGCTTGGCATAAGTGCGCCAGAAGCCTGCCACCGCCTCGCGCAGCGCGTCCTCGTGGGACAAGCCGACGCGGTACGGCAGCACAGCCATCGCCGTGGCCTCGGCGTGGAACTCCTCCGCCAGCGCGATCAGCAGATCGGCCTTGGTGTCGTAGTAGTTGTAGAACGAGGCCACCGATCTGCCCGCGGCCTCGGCGATGTCGCTGATCCTGGCGTTGAGGTAGCCGTCCCTGGCAAACACCGTCCGCGCGGCGGCCCGGAACGCCTCGTCTGTCTCGCGGCCCTTGCGCGTCGCCTTCTCGGTCCGGCCCGGCGATACGGTCACGAGACCCGCCGGTCCCGGCCTGCCCAGAACGGCTCGCGCAGTTCGGCGCGCAGTACCTTGCCGGTCGCGTTCCGCGGCAGGGCCTCGACCATCGTCACGCCGGTCGGGCACTTGAACCCGGCGAGCTGGTCGCGGGCGAACCCGATGAGCTCCGCGTCAGACAGTCCGGAGCTGCGGGCAACCACCACGGCGTGCACGGTCTCGCCCCAGCGCTCGTCGGGGACGCCGATGACGGCGACGTCCGCGACGCCCGGATGCCGAGCCAGGACCGCCTCGACCTCGGCCGGGAACACGTTCTCGCCGCCGGTGATGATGACATCGCGCAGCCGGTCGACGATGGTGAGGTATCCGGCGGCGTCGATGGTGCCGACGTCACCGGTCCGGTAGAACCCGTCGGGCGTGAGCGAGTCCAGCGTCGCTTGGGGGTTGTCCCAGTAGCCCGGCAGCGGCGCGGCGCCGCGGACCTGGATCTCGCCCCGGTCGCCGAGCCGCACCTCCCAGCCGAGCGAGGGACGGCCGGCCGTACCGAGCAGGCCAAGCGCCGGATCATGGTCGGCGGGCGATAGCGAGCTGATGGGCAACGGCCCGGTCTCGCTGCTGGCGTAGTTCTGCCGGAACCGGCAGCCCAGCACCCCGACCGCCCGTTCCAGAAGGTCAGGCCGGATCGGCGATGCCCCGTACACGATCTCCACGAGAGCGCTCAGATCCGGCGGCTCGGGCCGCGAGCTGACCTCGCTGGTCACCGCGTGGATGAGCGTCGGCACCAGCTGAGTCAGCTGGATCCGCCGTGACGCCAGTTCGTCGACGAAGCCGGCCGGCTCGAACGCGCTGAGCACGTGCAGGTGGCCCCCGGTGACCAGCACGTAGCCGAGATTGGCCAGCCCGGCGACGTGGAACAGCGGCAGGGCGCTCAGGTGCCGCGTGCCCGGCAGCGCCTCGGGCACCTCGAGCTTCATGAACATGGCCGCCATGATCAGCTGCTGATGCGTCAGCGGCACCAGCTTGGGCCGCCCGGTGGTCCCGCTGGTGTGCAGCAGGATGCCCGGCTCGGGCCCGCGGAGCCGCTCAGTCGGCCGGTCGGGCAGCTGCCGGGCACCGGGCGCCGCCGCCGCGTCGTCGACGAAGATCAGGACGGGAACGGGGTCGGCCAGCCCCCGTGCGGCCTCCCTGGCCGCGGTCGCACAGGCCGCATCGGCGACGATCGCGGCCGGCCGAAGCAGCGCCAGCAGCGCGGTCATTTCCGGCACCGCCAGCCGCCAGTTGACTGCGGCCGGCAGCGCGCCCGCCCGGATCAGGCCGGTCATGGCGGTGACCCAGCCGACCTGGTTGCGGGCGATGATCGGCACGACGTCGCCTGGTCGGATACCCGCTGCCGCGACCAGGGCGGCGCGCTCCTGCGTCGCTGCGGCCAGCTCCGCGTACGTCAGCTCGGCGCCTAGGTGGTCGGTCAGCGCTACCGCATCCGGGGTGGCGGCGGCTCGCCACTCCAGCACATGGATCAGCGAGAGCAAGCGTCAGACCCGCACGCCGGTGCGGTCTGCGGCCGTCTTGGGCTCGTGCCGGACGTCTCCGGGCTGGCCCATGACCCGGCGCCAGCAGGCGAACTCAAGCAGGATGCCGTCCGGGTCCTGGAAGTAGAACGAGCGGACGAAGACGCCGTCGTGCAGTTCCCTGGCGACGCCGAACTCGCTGTCATCATGGTCGAGGATCGGACTGACCCGCACGCCCTTGGCCTTGAGCTTGGCGCGGTACTCCAGGAAGCGCTCCTCGGGCACGTTGAAGGCGATGTGATTCATCGAGCCGACCGCGCTCGTCCACTCGCCGAGGCCCGGCACGGTGACCGGCGCTGAGACTCCTGGCACCGGGTCGGGCGCGTCCGGGAACCAGAAGAACGCCAGCGCGTTGGCGCCGCCCATGTCGAAGAAGAAGTGCTGGCCAGAGCCGGCCGGCAACTCGATCGTCTTGATCAGCCGCATGCCCAGTACCTGCGTGTAGAACTCCACGGTCCGCTTCATGTCCGAGCAGACCAGCGCGAGGTGATTGACACCGCCGAAGTCGAACTCCTCGTTCTGCCACGCCATGACGACCTCCTGAGGACTGGTGCTGGGCCCAGAACTAAATCTAAACTCAGTTTCACTTCCACGCCAGTAGCCAGTAGCCAGGAGCCGGAGCGGCCGTTGTCCGAGATCATCAGGGAATTTGTCGGCCTGCCGTCGCCGATCGTCGGCCGGGCTGGCGCGGGCGGCCACCCGTGCCAGGGCATCTACCACCGCTCGGCGGGTGCCAGGCCGACAACGGCGTTCATCGCCACCCACTACAACGTCGACTTCGCCGAGCACTACCTCGCGAGCTACCTGGCCGAGCGCGGGTTCGGCTTCCTTGGCTGGAACACCCGCTTCCGCGGCAACGAGGCACACTTCCTCCTCGACCATGCCCTCGCCGAGATCGGCGTGGGCGTGCGCTGGCTGCGCGAAGAGGCGGGCGCCGACCAGATCGTGCTGCTCGGGAATTCCGGCGGCGGCTCGCTGATGTCGGCCTATCAGTCCCAGGCTGTCGAGCCGAACGTCCGGCCCATCGCCGGCATGCGGCCAGTGCCGGCGGTCGAGAGCCTGCCGCCCTGCGATCTGTTCGTCGCGCTGGCCGCGCACTCGGGCCGGCCCGAAGTACTCACGAACTGGCTTGATCCGTCCGTCACCGACGAAGCCGACCCGCTGTCGGCCGACCCGGCGCTCGATCCGTTCAACTCCGAGAACGGGCCGCCCTACAGCGGGGAGTTCCAGGCGCGGTACCGCGCGGCGCAGCGCGCCCGCAACGAGCGCATCACCGACTGGGCGCTCGCCCAGCTAGCCGCGCTCGCGCCCACCCGGGCCAGGGACCGGCTGTTCGTCGTCCCGCGCAGCTGGGCGGACCTGCGGATGATCGATCCGACGATCGAGCCGTCGGACCGCCGGCCGAACTGGTGCTACCTCGGCGACCCGCTGAAGGCCAACTACGGCGTCTTCGGCGTCGGCACGGTCAGTACCCTGCGCAGCTGGCTGTCGATGTGGAGCTTGCGCATGTCGCAGTGCATCGCGGCGCCGCACCTGGCCCGGATCGTGCTGCCGT
The DNA here is from genome assembly GCA_035484155.1 of Streptosporangiaceae bacterium. GTDB lineage: Bacteria > Actinomycetota > Actinomycetes > Streptosporangiales > Streptosporangiaceae > JAJYUU01. The sequence goes on along the minus strand of DATHPF010000069.1, from coordinate 19,974 downwards.
CGCTGGTGATCCACGCGACGGCCGACGCCTGCGTCTACGACAGCGACGCCAGGGCGCTCTACGACGCGCTGGCCGCCCCGGACAAGCGGCTGGAGTTCATCAGGGCCGACCACTACCTGCAGGAGCCGGACGGCGCCCGAACGCAGGCAGCCGACCTGATCTCGGACTGGGTCGCGAGTCACTAGCTGCCCTGCGACTATTGCCACCGGAGGACGCAATGCAGAGCTGGATCCATGTGCTTGAGTGGCGCGCCACCGTGCATCCGGACGTGACGGCCCTGGCCGACGACAGGGGAGCGACCTACACCTACGCGCAGCTGCGGACCGAGTTCGAGCGCCAGGCCGGGGGATGGGCGGCGCTCGGGATCGGCCCAGGTGACGTCGTCGCGATCGTCGCGAAGAACAGCGCGGACTTCCTCGTCCAGACATTCGCTGTGCTGCGGGCCGGCGCCACGCCAGCCTTCGTCAACTGGCGGCTGTCAGCCCGCGAGCTGGCCGACGTGCTGGCGCTCGTAGAGCCGGCCGCGATCGCCGCTGACGCCGAGTTCACCGGCCTTGCCGACGCCGGCCTGCCCACGCATGGCCCGGTCATCCGCATCGCGATCGGCGGCGGCGGGCCGGTGCCACCGGGCTGGCTCGACGGCGGCGCGCTGACCGGTCCCGTGCCGCCGCGGCCGCGCCTATCCGGTGATGACATCCTGGCGCTCGTCCACACCAGCGGTACGACGGGCAAGGCCAAGGCCATCCCGCTGCGGCACGGGGCGGTGATGATGAGCGTCGCCGACTTCGCGATCGAGATCGGCGACCAGGTCGCCGGGTCGCACCACCTGCAGATCCTGCCGCTGTTCCACCTCGGCGGCTTCGGCCAGTGCCTGCAGGCCCTGCTGACGGCCGGGACTGTGCACATCCATACCGGGTTCAGCCCGGCGGCCGTTATCGATGCTATCGAGCGCGACCGCATTGAGTTCTTCACCGCCGGGCCCTCGCTCATCGACATGCTGGTCGCCGAGATCCGGCAACGCGAGCACCCGGATCTGACCAGCCTGCGTGAGATCGCCTATGGCACCGCGCCGATCACGCCGGCCTCGCTCACGGCCGCGATCGAGGCGTTCGGCTGCCGGTTCCGGCAGATTTACGGCAACACCGAGAGCCAGAGCATGATCAGCCTGCTCGCCCCCGAGGATCACTCACCAGGCCATCCGCGGCTGGCCAGCGCGGGCCGGGTGTCGTTCGGCTGGGAGGTCCGCATCGTCGATCCGGACGGCAGCGACGTGCCCGCCGGCCGTCCCGGTGAGCTGCTGATCCGGGGCGAGTGCCTATTCGCCGGGTACTGGCGTGATCCCGAAGCCACGGCGGCGGCCTTTGCCGACGGCGGCTGGTACAGGACGGGCGACGTCGCCAGCCTGACCGCGGACGGCTATCTGTACATCCTCGACCGGGCAAAGGACATGATCATCAGCGGCGGGGAGAACATCTATCCGGCCGAGGTCGAGGCCGTGCTCGCCGAGCATCCGGCGGTGGCCGACGTCGCGGTCGTCGGGCGCCCCGATGCGACCTGGGGGGAGGCAGTGCATGCGGTCATCATCCCGGCGGCCGGGCCGACCCCGTCGGCCGCGGAGATCATGGCCTGGTGCCGCGACCGGCTAGCCCACTTCAAGTGTCCGAAGTCGATCGAGTTCGCCGAGGTCCTGCCCCGCACGACGACGGGCAAGGTACTCAAGCGCGAGCTGCGGTCGAGGTTCGGCGCGCCCGAGCAGGTGTCGTCATGACGGCTACTGCGGTCCCGACAGCGGGTCCGCTCGGCTCCGCGGCCGGTCCGCTGGGACTATCGATCGCCTCGCACAGCGGCTTGCCGGCGGCGGCGATCGGGCAGGTCGCCGCTGCGGCCGAGGCGGCCGGCTTCGAGTCGGTATTTGTCGCCGAAGGTCACGGCGACGCGCTCGCGCTGTGTCATCCGGTCATCGCCGCGACACGCCGGGTCCGGGTGGGCACCGCGATCACGAACGCCGCGCTGCGGCCGCCAGTGCTCGCGGCAAAGACTGCCGCACAGCTCGATCAGGCGTCCGACGGCAGGTTCCTGCTCGGCCTGGGCGTGGCGAACGACGTGATGAACGGGCGCTTCGGGCTGACCCCGTTCCGATCCCTGCCGATGGTGGCCGAATACGTGGCGGTCGTGCGGTCCGTGCTGGCCGGTGACCCGGCCGGCTTTGCCGGCCAGCTGTTCCGCACCGGGATGGTGCCGCTGGACAGCCCGCCGGTCCGCACAGACCTGCCGGTCTACCTGGCCGCGCTCGGGCCGCGGATGCTTGAGCTGGCAGGCCGGATCGCCGATGGCGTGATCTTGAACCTCATGTCGCCGGCGCAGGCAGGTGCCGCGGCCGGGCTCGTCCGCGCGGCCGCGGTGGCCGCCGGACGCGACGCAGCCGCGGTGGAGGTCGCCTGCGTCGTGCATACGTGCCTGACCGACGATCCGGCCCTCGGCGCGGCGGCCGCGCGGGGCGTCGTGCCGCGCTACATCCTGCACCCGTCAGCTGGCCGCCTGTTCGGCGCTTACGACGAAGCCGGCCAGCTCGACGAAGCACGCGAGCGCACACTGGCCGGCGACCGGGCCGGGGCCGCGCAGCACGTACCGCAGCAGGTCGCTGACGCTTTCGTCGCGCACGGTGACGCCGCCGCCTGTGCCCGCCGCCTGGCCGAGTACCGGGATGCCGGCGTGGACCTGCCGGTGGTGTTCCCGATGCCGGTGGCAGGCGACTGGGGTTACGAGCGCGTCATCGCCACACTGAGCGCGCAGGCCGTGCGCTGAGCGAGATGGAGACATTCATGAGCGAGGAACTGGTTGTCCGCTTCTTCACCGCGCTGGAGGCTGGCGACATTGACACGGTGCGTGCCATCTATGCGCCGGACGCGCTGATCTGGCACAACGACGACCTGGTCGACCAGTCGGTCGACGACAACCTGAAGGTCCTCGCTGGCCTGCACCGAGCGGTCTCGGGTCTGCGTTACGACGTCATCAGGCGTGCCGCGGTCGCCGACGGCGTGCTCCAGCAGCATGTGCTGCGCGGCACCTTGCCTGACGGTTCCGAGGTCGAGCTGCACGCGGCGATGTACCTGCAGGTCCGGGACGGGCACATCACGCGGATCGAGGAGTACCTGGACTCGGGCAAGCGCGGCGCGATCCGCGCCGCCCGCGAGGCCCTGGCGGCCGCCGCCGACTAGGTCGCCGTTGCGGTGCAGGTAGATCCGCTCCGCTCCCGTACGTCCGTGTGCGCCTAGTGCCGCGCTGAACAGCCACGCTGGCAGCACCAGGCGCACACGGATCTAGCGGAAGCGGGCCCGGCCGGAATCCGGGCCCGCCGTGGCTACCAGTAGTGCCGTCGGCCGCCGACTGCCCGGCCCATCGACCCGAGCAGCAGCAGGATCAGCCCGGCCGCGAGCGCGATGATGCCGAGTGTCCAGATAATCGCGATCTTGGCGAGGAAGCCAATGAGCAGGAGGATGATGCCGAGGACGATCATGGATGTCCCTCTCGAGGTAGCGTCAGCCGGCCCATGCCGACGGCGCCAAGCTGCCCAGGGATTGTCGTTTAATGCATGCCGGGCGACCATTCACGGCAGCTGCCCGACACTCAGTACCCGGAAAACGTGCTTCTGCGGGCCGGCGCCACCGACTGGCCGAGCTGGTGTCCGCTCAGCGAGAAACAGCGCACCAGGCGTGTACTACCTCGGCGGACCAGGCGGACAATGATGCCGTGGGCCAGGAACACCGCCGCGTGAGACCGACTAGCACCGTCTGGATCGTGCTGAGTGCTCCGCTTCGCTGGGCGAGGGATTACCGGCAGCGCCGCAAGCACCAGCCGCCGGAAGCGGGTGTCCGCGAACCCCGCCGTCCAAGGCCCACCCTCCCTGCAGCCGCCATAGCGCTGGCTGAGCCGCGCACGGAAGTCCGTCGCTGGATCAAGCTGACCAGCCGGCGCCGCACCGATCCGAGGTAACGCCCGGATGCAGGCCAGTCCGGCCCGCTAGGGCGTCGCATGGGCTCCCGTCATCATGGCGGCGAGATCGTCGGGATGCAGGAACGAGGCAGGCGGCGGCGGTCCCCACGCGAACAGGCCGCGGGCGCCCTCGAGATCCTCGGGCGTCCAGAGCTGGTCATCGACGATGCAGTCCATGTCGGAGTAGTACTCCGAGAAGTTGCCGGCCGGGTCCTTGAGGTACCAGAAGAAGTTGGATCCGGCGTAGTGGCGGCCAAGTCCCCAGACGTGGCGGTCCGGATTGCCGTCCAGCATGGCCGCGGCGCCGCGGCCTACGTCGTCGACGTCGTCGACCTGCCAGGACGTGTGGTGCAGGAAGTTCACCGGCGCACCTAGCACGAGGACGTTGTGGTGATCGGTCGAGCAGCGCATGAACGCGCCCGCCCCCTTGATCCGGTCACTCACCTTGAAGCCGAGTCCGGCGGTGAAGAACGACGCACTGGCCTCGTGGTTAGTGCTGCCCAGCACGGCGTGCCCCAGCTTGCGCGGCCGGACCGGGTGCGCGCGCAGGAAGCCGGGCGCGCGCGCCGCCGGGCGCTCGACGCGACCAGGCCCGTTATACGGGGTCGCGGCCACCGGGTCCTGGACCAGGCGAGGCGCGATCTCGACCCGCACCCGCATGCCGGTGACGGGCTCCGTGGTATCCAGTGCCGCCTCGGCTAGCTCGGCAGGCACGCCGATCCGTGCCAGGCTGGCCGCGCTCCGGGCGAGGTCGTCGGTGTCGTCGGCGGCCACCCGCAGCTCGACCAGTCGGCGGGTAGGCGCAGGCACGATGTGCAACTGACGGCCGCCGTCGGAGGTGGCGAACCAGTTGTCGTCCTCCGGCGTGAGCCCGAAGTCGGCGTAATACGCCGCGGTCTCGACGACGTTCGGCACGCCGATCGTGACCGACAGCAGTCCATGCAGGCCCATCAATGCCTCCCTACCCGGCCACGAATGTGTGGCGCATCTCGCCGATGGCCTCGATATAGCTGGTCAGCACGTCACCGGGCGCGAGCCAGCGCGGCGGAGTCCGGCCCAGGCCGACGCCGCTCGGGGTGCCAGTGAAGATGACGTCGCCCGGCAGCAGCGGCGTCACGGCCGACAGCTGCTCGATCAGCGCAGGCACGCTGAAGATCAGCTGAGACGTCCGGCCCTTCTGCACCTGCTCGCCGTTGATCAGGCAGCCGAGCTCCAGGTCGTCGGGATTGTCGAATTCGTCGACGGTGACCAGCCACGGACCGACCGGGCCGAAGCGCGGATAGGACTTGCCGAGGCTGAACTGCGGGGGAGTCGTCGCCAACTGCAGGATCCGCTCCGACACGTCCTGGCCGACGGACAAGCCAGCCACGTGACTCCACGCGGCGCCGGCCGCCACGTGCGCGGCAGTGCGGCCGATGATCACGACAAGCTCTACCTCCCAGTCGGTGTGACCGCCTGGCGGCAGGGTGATCTCGCCCTGCGGACCGGTGATGCACGACGCAAACTTCGTGAAGACCGGCGGGGAGGTAACGGGCTTGGCGAAGCCGGACTCGGCCACATGCTCGCTGTAGTTCAGGCCGATGCCGTACACCTGCCGAGGCGCCGGCGACGGCGAGCCGAGGTCTGCTGGCCTGAACGCCACCGGGTCCGGCAGCGAGGCGGTTGCGGCCCACTGCGTGAATTCTTCCCAGCGCGGGTAGATCGCGGCCGCATCCGAGTCGAACCGGCCGTCGCTGGCCGCCTGCACGTCGATGGCGCCGCCATCGATGATCAGGCTCAGTCGCTGGCTGACAGTTGCGATGCGCATTCCGATTCCTGCTTCCTGGTCGCGGCGGGCTCGTGCGCCACGCCGCCGCACCAGATGCGGCTAATGGCGCGGGTGGCCCTGATGTCTTGAAGGGGATCGTCCTCGATCAGTATCAGGTCTGCGCGCAGGCCCGGCTCGATGGCCCCGCGATCGGTGAGGCCGAAATAGCGCGCCGGCCGCAAGGTCGCCGCGAGCAGCGCCTCCAGCGTGCTCAGGCCGGCGTCTACCAGCAGTTCCAGCTCGCGGTGCAGGCTCTCGCCGTGGGGCACTGCGGCAGGTATCCCGGCGGTGTCGTTGGCATCCGTCCCGGCCAGGATCGGGACGCCGGCGTCATGCAGGGCCGCCACGCTCGCGCGGGCATTGGCGTAGTCGGCGCCCGGCGGGGCGATGCTGGCCACGATGGTCGCCATCATGGTCAGCGTCGGGACCACGACCTGCCCGGCCGCGGCCGCCGCAGCGGCCGAGCGGGCGTCAAGCGGGTGGTCCAGCGGCGCGTGGGTGAGTATGTCAGCGCCTGCCGCCTGCGCTTTTGCCACTGAGGCGACCGACGACGCGTGCGCGACGACCATCTTGCCGTGGGCGTGCGCGGCCGCGACGAGGGCGTCGATAGTCGCCTGGTCGTGATCGGCGAACGGGCTGCCGATCACGATCTTGATGTAGTCGGCGCCGTCGGCAACCCGGTCGGCCACGAAACGATCGGCTTCGTCCGGTCCGCCGATCAGCCCGCGCTCACCGACGCCAGGCAGGTGCGAGTGGATGCTGCCGGGCGCGATCGCCGGGATGCCGGCGCTGCGGATGTCGGTCTGCCCCGTGAGCCCGCGCAGGGCGGCGGTCTCCTCCGGCACTGACGCCATGTCCAGCGCGGTGGTCACTCCGTAACTGGCCAGGGCCGCGAGCCGGCCGGGCCCGTCCAGGTGTACGTGAGCGTCGATCAGGCCTGGCAGGAGCACGCCGCCGTGCCCGTCGATGACGTGCGCTCCAGTCGGGTCGGTGGCAATCGTCGCGCCGTCGACAACGACGACACCTGGCACGAGTCGAGCGCCGTCAAACACGCGCACGTTCGTCACCGCGAACTTTGCAGCCTGGCTTGGCATGCAGCTACCCCGTTCCCTTTCTGCCGGTCACTACGTCCAGGTCGATGCCTGCCGGATCCCCGGCCCGCCAGGCGATGTGCTGGTCAGGCCGGATGAGCAGGTACTCATCCCGCCACGGAAAGCCGTCGGGTGCGGCACGCACCGTCAGCGGGATGCCGCGTTCGCGCGCCCGTGCGACGACGCCGGCGACCACGCCGGCGGCGAGGCCGGCGGCGTCTGCGCCGGGCGGGCCAAGGAGCGTGAGCCCGCGGCCGAGCACGTCGTACAGCGACCTGCCGTCAGGCAGCCACGCGTGCGGCAGCCGACGTCCCTGCTCGGCCGACGGGATATAGCAGCTCAGGTCCGCGGGCGGCGGCCCGCTGCCACCACCGGGCTGGACGACGGGCGAGCCGGAGTAGGTGTAACCGAGTACGAGGCCGAGGCTGTGGAACTCAGCGTGCTTGGCGCGCTGGATGACGGCCGCGTCGGCAGGCAGGTCTCCGGCCAGGCTGCGCATGTTGGCCGCCGCGCTGGCGACGGTCTGCTCGACCACGCCGCGCCGCTCGCTCTCGTAGCTGGCCAGCAACTCCGGCCCGGCCCAGCCCTGCTCGACAGCGGCGATCTTCCAGGCGATGTTGATGGCGTCGCCCACGCTGGTATTGAAGCCGTGCCCGCCCCATGGCGGGTTCACGTGAGCGCTCTCGCCGACGAGGAATACCCGACGGTCAGCGAAGGTGTCCGCGACTAGCATCCGGGCCGTCCACGGGTCGGTCGCCAGCACCTCGTATTCGGCAGGCGCGCCGATGAGACCGGCGATGAGCTCGCCCGCGTGCGCCGTGCCGTAGGCCGCCTCGACTCCGGGGAATCCCGCCCACCAGATGCCGGCCAGGTCCAGCCGGCCGAGCAGACCTGTCGTGGCGCCGCCGACCACCCAGTACTGCACGGCCGGCCCGAGGGCGGTGTCGAGCCCGGGCGCCCGGAATACGACGTTGAAGTTGGGCCTGGGATCGGATCCGCCAACGTAGCGGGCCTCAATCTGATCCCTGACCACGCCGCCCGCGCCGTCGCAGCCGAGCACGTAACGAGTCCGGATGAGGTACTCGGCGCCGCCGTCGTCGCGGACCGTGACGGTGACACCGTCAAGGTCCTGGACAAGCGCGGTCGCTGCGTGCCCGAAGCGCAGCTGAACGCCTGGCTGGCCGGACAGATGCCCGCGAAGCACTTCCTCCACCACGGGCTGCGGGACCTGCTGACCAGATTCGGCGAACCGGTCGTCGCGGTGCGTGGTCAGGCCGAACGCACCATCGAAGTCGGTGATTCGCTGGCCGGACAGCGACTCGCAGAACGTGACGCGCTGGGACCACGCCACCGGCAGCGGGGCAGCCGCGCGGAGCGCCTCCGCTATGCCCCACCGGCGCAGGTGCTCCATGGTGCGGACGCTCGTTGTCTTGGCCCGCGGCCGCCGGTGCGAGACCTCCGCCCGTGGCTCAAGCAGGATACAGGGGACCTGGTGGAGGCGCAGTTCGGCGGCCGCGGCCAGGCCGGCCGGGCCGCCACCGACGATCACCACCGGGCTGACGCTCACGACTGCATCCTGGAATGCTTCGGGCCAGCCTGGCCAGGGTAGTTTCATTCACTGAAACCAGCGGAAGGTTGGTACGTATGGCCGATCCCGCATTCGTGCCGCTGGCAGCCAGAGGCGGCCGGCCCGCGCAGGGCGAGCCGGTGCTAGACAGGGCATTCCGGATTCTGACCGCATTCGGCCCAGATCGGCGCTCGCTATCCCTGACTGAGCTCAGCCTGTACGCGGGCCTGCCGAAGGCCAGTGCGCTGCGCATCACCAGGAAACTCGTCGAGTGGGGCGCGCTGGAGCGGGCCGAGAACGGCCAGTACGTGGTTGGCCTGCGGCTGCTCGAGGTCGCGTCGCTGGCGCCGCGCGGGCATGGCTTGCGCGCCACCGCGCTCCCTTATCTGGAGGACTTGCATCACTCGACGGGCCAGCACGTGCTGCTCGCGGTGCGAGACGGGCACGAGGCCGTCCTGGTCGAGCGGCTGTCGGCTCGCCGGGCCAGCCAGGTGCTCTACCGGGTCGGCGGCCGGATGCCGCTGCATGCGACGGGAGTGGGACTCGTACTGCTAGCTCACGCCCCGGCTCAGGTCCAGGAGGACGTCCTCGCCGGTGACCTGACGCTCAAGCCGGAGAACGCTGGTCGATCGGATCATGAGGTGCGCAGTCAGCTCGCCGACATCCGCCAGCAGGGCGTAGGGATCGCGTCCCGGCAGTGGCCGGAGCCGGTCACATCAGTAGCGGTGCCGATCACTGGCCAGCGCGGGAGAACCGTGGCCGCGGTCTCCGTCGTCGCCAGCTCGCAGCACGTCGAGGCGGCGACACTGCGGCCGGCCGTCGTCGCGATCGGGCGGGCTATCTCACGCGCGGTGGCCGCAGCGGGCGGCGACTAAGGCATGCCAGCCGGCCGCGGGCTGGACGTCGCCGCGCTGGTGGTCTGGCTGGCCACCGAGGCGCTGGGCGCGATCATGCTCCGCAGCTGGTTCGCGCGCGGCGGCTCGCTGGGGATCCGGCGCCGGCCCGGCCAGCACGAGGGCATGTCCCTGCCGATCCTGGCCGGGCACGCCGGGCTCAATCTCGCCGGGCTGCTGTGCTGGATCCTCTTCGTGCTGTCCGGCGCCAGGATCCTGGCCTTCGTGGCGCTCGGGTTCATGGCACCGGCCATCGGCCTGGGCATCTCCACCGTGACCATCTGGACGCCCTATCCAGGCGGCCGTCCGCAGCTGGAGAAGCAAACCGGCGTCGTGCCAGACGAGCTGATCAAGCGCGCCCTGGAGGACGAAGCCCTGGGCCAGAAGCTGGTGGACGAGCTACTGGACCGTAACCTCGGCCAGCGCCCGGCCAGGTCCGGCTTGAGCCTGCGCCCGCTGATCCCGGCTGGCCACGGCGTGCTCGCCATCGTGACCTTCCTGCTAGCGACGCTCGCTGCCATCGCCGCCTTCTAGCCCAGCCGGGGCATGACCTCGGCGGCCAGCCGCGCGGCCTGCTCCGCCTGGTCGAACACGGTCGTGAAGAGGATCAGCTCAGCTCCAGCCGCGGCGACCTTCGCCACCTCGGCGGCACAGTCAGCGGGACTGCCGGCGATGGCTGCCGCCTCGATGTCAGGGACCCGCCGCCCGTACAGCTGCTCCATCGCCGCGTTGATCCGGTCCCGTGCTCGGGTGGTGTTGTCGTCCACCGCAATGTAGACGCGCTTGGCAATGGGGAAGTCCGAGGTATCGCGGCCCTGCTCGGCGAGCGCTGCGCGCACGATCTGGACCTGCTCAGCGAACTTCACCGTCGGCGACGAGCCAGCGCCGAAGAAACCGTCGCCGAGCCGGACGGCGCGGCGCAGCGCGGGCTCGCCGTTTGCGCCGAACCAGAGCGGCGGGTAGGGCTTCTGGAACGGCTTGGGCTCCATGGCGGCGTCGGCCAGCTGGAAGAACTCTCCGTCGAAGGTGACTCGCGGCTGCGTCCACAGCTCCTTCATGAGCTGCACGCCTTCAGTGAACCTGGCGACATAGCGCTCCGGGCGCATGCCGAACGCCGCGAACGGCCGGTGCTTACCGCCAGTCCCGACGCCGACCTCGACCCGGCCACCACTCAGCTGATCGAGGCTGGCGAGGCTCTTCGCCAGTTGCACCGGCAGGTGCAGCGTGGAGACGAAGACCACGCAGCCGAGCCGGATTCGCTGCGTGCACGCCGCCGCGTAAGTCATGACCTCAAGCGGGCTGAGCTGCGGCGAGGGGCTGAGCACGTTCTCCTGTGTCCAGGCGCTCTCGAAGCCGAGCTGCTCGACGCCGAGGAAGTAATTACGAAACTCCACCGGATCGAATTCGCCGTCGCCGTAGAACTGCGGAATCGAGATCGCGAAGCGCATACGCCGCATCGTAGCCCGAGGTGGCGGGCTCCCTCAGGCGCGGCAGGGCCGTTCACGCCTGGCAGGACAGGGGGCGGCCACCGTTGTAGGCGACCATGTCAGTCAGAGCCGCATAAAGGTCGACACCCGGTCGTTGCGGTTCCAGGTCGCGATAGGCGCGGTGCAGATTGCCGACGATGCGCTCGGCGTCCAGCCAGGCGGCGTACGCGCCGAGATCTGCCTGCCGGGCGGTCTCCAGGGGCGACAGGCCGGCGTCGAGGCCCTGCCGGGCGAGGTCGACCACGTACCGCAGGTATCCGAGCGTTGTGTCGATCAGATCGCGGCCGCACGGCTCGCCGTGACCCGGCACGATGATGCGGGCCGGGATCGCTGCAAGCACCGACGTCAGCACCGCGATCGCACCCGTCACCGAGCCCATCAGCAGGAACGGCGTGCCGCCGTTGAACAGCAGGTCGCCGCAGAACAGCACCTGCCGGTCGGGCAGCCAGACCAGGGAGTCGTTCGTCGTGTGCGCCGGCTGCCCGACGTAACTGATCTCGATCGGCATGTCGTCGGACCAGACACGCAGCCGGTCGGCAAAGGTCACCGTCGGCGGCGCGACCCGCAACTCGCCCCACTCGACCGGCTCCCAGATCCCGGTGTTGCCGAGCAGGCCCGCGCTGATCACCTCGGCGCGGCAGCGCTCGTGTCCGATGATGGTCACGGCGCCGAACTCGCTGTTGCCGTACGTGTGGTCGCCGTGATGATGCGTATTGACCAGCGTGGTCACCGGGGCCGGGGTGACCGACGCGATCGCGTCCAGGTACGCGCGGGTCCGGCGCTGGGTGGAGCAGGCGTCGATGCTGACGACAGAGCGCTCGCCGACCGTAAACCCGGTGTTGTTGATCCACCAGGAGCCGTCCGGCTGGATGTAGGCATAGACGCGGTCGGCCACTTCGATCAGCTGCGGCGGGCCGAGCTCCGGGTGATCATGCGCGCTCGAGCTCATTTCAGAACTGTCTCAGAGCCGGCTGTCGTGGCAACAGGCCTAGGCGCCGGCCATCCTTTACTAGCGCCCGGCGCGTGCTCTCCTCTTATGGTGGTAGCCATGAGCGAGCCACACGACAACGCCGGTCCTGGCCGATTGCCTCCGCGCTCCGGCCTGCGGCGCCTCATCGCCCCCGTGGCCTACCGCCACCTACGCGGTTTCGGCGTCGGGCATATTGCCGGCGGCAGTCTTCAGGCTGCCGCAGGCCTGGTGTGCCTCGCGTATGACGCCGACGGCTGGGCGGCTTTCTTCCTGACGATCTCGGCGCTCAATCTCGCTGGCGGCTACTGGTATTTGACCATCGACGCCACCACGGCTCCCGTCACCTGAGCCGGAGCAGCCGACAAGCTGCTCACTGGCGAGCACCACGGCGCGGCTTGTCGAACAAGCCGACGCTCTGCCCGCTGCCGTCCCGGAGCTTGGTAGACAAGCCGCTCTCGTTACCGGTTGCGGGACCCAGGCGGTCGAAGAGGCCGGGTACTTCGCCTGCAGCGCGCTCCGGCGCGTCGAACAGGCCGCTGTGATGGCTGGGACCGCCGAACAAGCGACTGTCATCCGTCGGTCCGCCAAGCACGCCGACGCTGCCGCCACTGTCAGCGCTGTCGTCGCTGGCAGGATTGTCGTCGCCGCCGTGGCGCCGGTCTGGCACATCGAACAGGCCGACGTTCTTGCGCTCTCGTCGTTTACGCGCCATCTAGACCTGCCCCGTTTGTGATCGGCCGTTTGTGCCAGGCTATGCCTGCAACCCGAAAGGCGGCGACTCATGCGCGTCACCTCGCAGGCGGCTGCGGACGGCGTTCTTGAACGCCGGTTTACGGTCGACGACATTCCTGGCGTCCTATGGACGCCTGACGGCGCATCCGGCAGCGGTCCGCTGGTGTTGCTTGGTCACGGCGGCGGGCAGCACAAGACGGCGCCAGGCCTGGTGGCCCGCGCTCGGCGCTACGTCACGAGCCGCGGCTTCGCGGTGGCGGCCATCGACGCCCCCGGTTTCGGTGACCGGCCCAAGACCGAACGCGATGAGCAGCTGATCGCGGAGGTCAGCGCGCGACGGGCGGCGGGCGAACCGGTCGGTGAGCTGATCGCCGGGGCGAACGTCATGCGGGCGGCCCGCGCCGTCCCCGAATGGCAGGCCACCCTGACCGCCCTCCAGCACGAGATGGGAACGGGGCCAGTCGGGTACTGGGGCTTGTCCCTGGGCAGCCTCATCGGCGTGCCGTTCGTCGCGGCCGAGCCGAGGGTGACAGCCGCCGTTCTGGGCCTGGCCGGTCACCAGACCCTGGCCGAGGCCGCGGCCAGGATCACCGTCCCGGTCGAGTTCGTGCTCCAGTGGGACGACGAGCTGGTGCCCCGTGAGTCCGGCCTGGCGCTGTTCGACGCGTTGGGCTCCGCGGAGAAGACACTGCACGCCAACCCTGGTCCCCATGTGGGACTTCCCGCGTTCGAGCTGGACAGCTCTGAGCGCTTCTTCGCCCGGCACCTGGCCGCGACGTCCTGAGCCCGAGCCAGGCACGCGGCCCCGTTCCCTTGCCGGTACTCTCGCGCCGTGACCACGCCCGCACCCGTCTGGGTCGTGGCCGGGCCGCCCGGCGCCGGCAAGACGACAGTTGCCCGGCTGCTGCTGGCCGCCCTGTCTCCGCCCCCGGCCCTGCTGGACAAGGACACGATGTACGGCTCGTTTGTCGCTGCGGCCCTGGCTGAGGCCGGCCGCCCGGCCGGCGAGCGCGAAGGCCCGTGGTACGACGAGCACATCAAGGTGCATGAGTACCGCGGCATGACCGCGACTGCGAGGGAGATCCGGTCGGCCGGCTGCGCCGTACTGCTGTCGGGGCCGTTTACCCAGCAGATCCATGACGCCGGGCTGTGGTCGGACTGGGTAGGCGAGCTCGGCGGACCGCCCGTGCGTCTCGTGTGGGTGCGCTCAGACGCGGCGACGCTCCGGCAGCGACTCGCCGACCGCGGGCTCGCGCGCGACGCGGCGAAACTGGCCCAGTTCGCCGACTTCGCAGCCAGCATGCGACTCAGCTCGGTGCCCGCGGCGCCGCATGTCACCGTCGACAATCGGCTGACCGCGGCGGAGCCGCTGGCGGCGCAGATCGAAGCCATCGCCGCTCGGCGGTCAGCGGGCTATCCGGAGCCGGACAGCCGGACGTCGTAGATGCTGGCCTCGTAGGTGCCGGCATTGTCCGGCGGCAGGCTGGTGAACCAGATCAGCAGGTAACGGGCCCGCACCGGTACGCCCGGCTGCATGGTCAGCGTCCCGCCTGGATTCGCCGCCTGCGCCACCACGGGCAGGTCCGCGAGCGTTGGCGAGTCGCCGGCCCGCAGCTCGATCGTGCCGCCCGGCGTGGCGCCGAGAACGATCGTGGCACTCGCGATCGTCGCGGTCTTGCCCAGGCCGAGCAGCAGGCCGGTCCCCGACTGCAGGCCGCCGAGGCCAGCCGTCGCGTACCAGTCGGTGTGCCACGCGGTGCCAGCGCTGCCGTCGACAGCGAGCGCGGCCGCCTGGGGGTCGTCGCCCTGGCCGGTGCCGCCGGGGCCGAACGCCGCAGCGCTCGCCACTGCGAGCGGCCCGCTGGCATCAGGTCCGGCCGCACTGCTCGCCGCTGCCGCGGCACTCGTGTGCTGAGCTGCGGCGCGGGCAGCGTGGTGCGGCCGCGGTGTGGCCGGGGCGCTGCCATGCGAGCCGCCGTGCGAGCCGCCGGCAACAAGCAAGTACACAAGGACGCCGATGACCGCGAGCGCGACGAGCCCGAGCAGGCCTGCGCGTCGCGGCCGCCGCCGCTCGAAGTCCAGCGGGAGGCCGGGCCGGAACGCCTCGGCTGCCGTGATCCCGCGCGGCCCGACGTACTGGTGGTCCCCGGACGTTGGGTTCGCGGCCGCGGTGCCGGTCACGCCCCCGGCCGTCCGCCCTGGCGCCGCGCCGGCGAGCCTGGACCTGATCGTTGCAACCCAGCGCCGGGCCAAGAGCCGCGTCTCTGGCCACAGCCGGCCGGGCAGGTCGAATTCGAGAGAGTCGCCGTTGAAGAGGCCGGGACTGGTGTCGGCGTCGGGATCCACTCCGGCAGGCCCGATACCGCCCGGCGCGTCGCCATCGCCGCCATCGCCGGCTGCCACGCCGGCCCCGTCGTACTCCTCGATCAGGGGCACCGGGTCGGTGCCGACGGCCCTGGCGATCGCGCGGATATGACCGCGCGTATAGAAGTCGCCGCCGCAGGCCGAGTAATCGTCGCGTTCGATATCTCGGATGATCGTTTCCCTGATGCGGGTGCGCTCGCTCACTTGAGTGATGGTCAGTCCGGCTTCACTGCGCGCCTCTGCCAGCGCCCCGCCGATGCCCACGTCTCACCTCCGCGCGGTGTGGTGTGAAGTCCTGATTATGACCAGTATGCCGCCGAATATGCGGCGTCGGTGAAGCCGATTGCCGGCCAGCCGGACCTGCCCCGCCTGACCTGGCCGGACCGGCCTCGGTATCGTCGGCGGCGTGATCAATCCGATGGCGGCAGCCGGTGGTGAGCCGGGGCCGGAACCTGTGCTGACGCTCGGCGGGGCCACGCTTCCGCTGCCAGGCCGGGCACGCATCTATGCCTGTGGCATCACCCCATATGACGTCACGCACCTCGGCCACGCGGCTACGTTCGTCTGGGTCGATACCCTGGCCAGGGTGCTGCGCTCGGCTGCCACCGACGTCATCCTGTGCCGGAACGTTACCGATGTCGATGACGTGCTGCTCGCCGCGGCGAACCGGGCCGGCTCGCCGTACGACCGCTATGCCGCTATCCAGCAGTTCTACTTCGACCGCGACATGTCCGCGCTCGGCGTGACCGAGCCAGCCCTCCAGCCGCGCGCGCACGCCTTCATCGGGCAGGTGATCGCGCTGGCCAGCGGTCTGCTGGCGCGCGGCGCCGCGTACGAGCGCGACGGCAGCGTGTACTTCTCCGGCGCGGCCACCGCCCGGCAGGCCGGCGTCGACCGCGAGACCGCACTCCGGCTGTCCGCGGAGTACGGCGACCGGCCTGACGACCCGGCCAAGGATGACCCGTTCGACATCGTGCTCTGGCATGCCGCCGGCCAAGGCGAGGCGGGCAGCCAGGGCGAGGCGGGCGGCCAGGGCGAGGCGGCGGTCGACGCCGTCGCCTGGCCTAGTCCCTGGGGACCGGGGCGGCCTGGCTGGCACGCCGAGTGCGCCGCAATGGCGCTGCACGCGTTCGGGCCGGCCATCGACGTGCACGCCGGCGGCGCCGACCTGCGCTTCCCTCACCACGCCTACCAAGCCGCTCTCGCCGAGCAGTTCACGGGCGTCAGGCCGTTCGCCCGCGCGCATCTCAACGTCGGCGTCGTCACGGTCAGCGGCGCCAAGATGGCGAAGTCCACAGGCAACCTCGTCCTGGTCAGTGACGTGCTCGAAAGCCACTCGGCGGCCGCCGTGCGGCTGCTGATCCTGGACCGGCCCTGGGGACAGGAGTGGGATTACGATCCGGCTGCCCTGGCGGCCGCCGCCCGCCGGCTAGAACTGCTCCAGATAGCAGCCGGACGCCCGGAGAACTCCGCGACGGCCGTCGCGGCGGTGCGAGGCGCGCTCGCGGACGATCTCAACGTCCCCGCTGCGCTGGCAATCGCCGAGGAAGCAGGCGGTCAGGCGGCTCGGGTCCTCGGCTCGCTGCTCGGACTCTGGTAGCTCGAGCACGCATTCGATTCACGGTGCAGGAAGCACCGCCATGCCCTGAGCGCGCCCCCGCAAGGTGAGACTCCGGCGCGACTAGGACGAGAGTCTGGCTGCGTCAGATCTAGGCGAATTAGCCACCTGCAGAAGTATGATCCGGTTAGGCGTGACCACGGCGGCAGCGAGCGTCACATTCCAGGCATAGGGGAGAGCTTTCAATGGGACTTCTGAACGAGGCTCGCCGCGAGTTCATCGCAGCGCCTGACACAGCCAAGGGCCAGATTGTCTATAAGTGGCCCGACCAGAACATCCGCAAGTTCACTCGTGCCATTGTCGAGCCAGACGCCGTGGCCGTCTTCATGAGCCAGGGCCAGGTCATGGGCGTGCTGGTGCCCGGCCAGCACACGCTGGACGCGAAGGAACTGCCATTCCTCGGCATGTTCGTCGACTGGGCGTCGGGCGGTAACGCATTCAAGGCCGAGATCTACTTCGTCGGCACGCGCGAATTCCCCAACAACCGGTTCGGCGGCCGGCTGGATGAAGTGCAGGACCCGCAGTCGGGACTGATCGTCACGCTGCGCACATTCGGCGAGTACGCGCTGCGCGTCAACGACCCGACCAAGCTGATCCTGAACCTCGTCGGCACCGTCGACGTGACCAACAATCAGGCAGTGACGGGCTGGGTCACTCAGCAGTTGCTGAAGGTCACCCGCACCACCGTGACGACGCAGCTGATGTCGGGTGCCTGGCCGATCCTCGGCTTGTCCATGCACAGCCCCGAGA
Source organism: Streptosporangiaceae bacterium (assembly GCA_035484155.1). Classification (GTDB taxonomy): domain Bacteria; phylum Actinomycetota; class Actinomycetes; order Streptosporangiales; family Streptosporangiaceae; genus JAJYUU01. The sequence goes on along the minus strand of DATHPF010000069.1, from coordinate 2,702 downwards.
TCGAGTCGCTCTCGCTCGAGGCGGCCAACCGCGAGCTCGTTGACTACGGCATCAGCCTGACCCGGCTGGGCAACGTCGACGTGAACCTCGATGACGACGACAACGCGCGGCTGAAGAAGCTGGCCGGGGACACCGCCTACAGCCGCCTGGCCGGCGGCTTCCTGCAGGCCGCACAGGCTGAGGCCCTCCAGGGAGCTGGCCAGGGCATGGCACAGGGCGGCGCCGCCGTGACGCCCATGTTCATGGGGATGGGCATGGGGATGGCCGGCCAGACGATGCAGGCCCCGATGCAGGCTCCGTACAACCCGCCACCGCCAGGGCAGGGCTTCGCCGGAGGCGGTCAGGGGTACGCGCAGCAGGCAGCCGCCGGTGCCCAGCCCGCCGCCCCGCCGCCCGCGCCACCAGCGGCGGAGGCTCCCGCGGCCGTCGCCACGATGGCGTGCACCAACTGCCAGAGCGCGGTCCAGGTCGGCGCGAAGTTCTGCCCGGAGTGCGGCACGGCGACCTCCAAGCACTGCACCAACTGCAACGCGAGCCTGAGCCCGACGGCGAAGTTCTGCGCCGACTGCGGCACGGCTACCAGCCCGCCCTCGTCCTAACCAGGGACGGAGCACCGAGCGCTCCGCTACGATCACAGCGAATATGAGCCGCCGTATCCGCCTATGACGGGCAGCCCGCTGCCCGCCCGGGCGGACCGGCGATCGGTCCTACCGTGCCCGCAGACCCGCAGTATCGACCGACCCCGCTGCACGACCCCCGGCAGCAATGGACTGATTGGCCCCTCGAGCAGAAAGGCCTGCCCGGATGGACAGGATCGAATGTCAGTGGTGCAAGGCTCAGAATGAGCCGGAGCGGACAAGTTGCACGACCTGCGGCGCCCCGCTCGACAAGAAGAACCTCGTTTCTGACTCTGGCTGGGCCGAAGCGCCTCGGCTGCGGGACATGACGGAGTTCCGCTTCTCCAACTCCACGTGCCAGATCGAAGGCGAGATCGTCCCCGTCGCCGAGCTTGCGCTAGCGGCGGGCGACTCGGTGTTCTTCGAGCACCACGTCATGCTGTGGAAGGAGCCCGGCGTCCCCCTGTCGGCGCTCAACACGCCGGGCGGTACCCGGCGGATGATCGGCGGCATGCCGCACATCATGAGCGTGGCGCACGGCCCGGGCCGCATCGCGCTGTCGAAGGACGCGACCGGCGAGGTCGTGGTCCTGCCGATCCACCCGTCGCACGAGATCGATGTGCGCGAGCACGCGTTCCTGGCTGGCACGCATTCGCTGAACTACTCGTTCGTGCGGATCAAGGGCCTGGCCAACGTTCTGCACGGCGGCAGCGGCATGTACATGGACAGGTTCGTGACCGCGGGCGACCCGGGGCTGCTGCTCCTGCACGGCTACGGCAACGTCTTCCAGAAGACCCTCCAGCCTGGCGAGAAGATCCTGGTCGAGCCCGGCGGATTCCTGTACAAGGACTCGTCGGTCACGATGAACACGGTCCAGCAGAAGTTCAAGACCGGCATGATGGGCAGCCACAGCATGTACCTTGCCGAGATGTCCGGCCCTGGCCGGGTCGGTGTCCAGTCGATGTACGTGCACCACGGCAGCGAGTAGGCGACCGACATGTCGACTCCTACCGCGACCTACACCTGCCCGTACTGCCGCATCCCGAGCGACGGGTCTGGTACCACGTGCCCGCATTGCGGGGCAGCCACCGATGTCCGGGCGCGGGTGACCAAGTCCGGCTGGGCTGAGCAGCCGCCGATCCGGGACATGGCCAGGATCCGCTTCAACCGGTCAACCTGCCAGATCAGCGGCAAGTACGTGCCGGTCGCGGAGATGAAGCTGGACCCATCGGACTCGGTCTACTTCTCCCACCACGTGCTGCTGCACTCCGAGCCGAGCGTCCAGCTTGACATGATGAAGATGGCGGGCGGCTGGAACCGGATGCTGGCCGGCATGCCGCTCATCATGATGACGGCGCGCGGTCCCGGTCACGTCGCCATCAGCGCGGATCACCCCGGCGAGACGCTCGCGGTGCCGCTGCCGGCCAACCACGCCGTGGACGTCGTCGAGCATCGCTTCCTGGTCGCGACGAGCAACGTCGGCTACCAGTGGGAGCGGGCAGGCGTCTGGTTCGCCACGCAGAACGGCAACGAGCAGGAGTACCACTATCCGCTCGGAGCCACGATGGACAGGTTCACCGCGCAGGGCGGACCCGGTCTGCTGCTGCTGCACGCGCCGGGCAACACGTTCATCCGCGACCTCCAGCAGGGTGAGCGCATCCTGATCCAGCCTGGCGGGCTTATCTGGAAAGACCGCTCGGTGCGGATGTTCCTGCACTTCGAGTACCCACGGGGCAACTACTGGTTCAGCTCGGCCCGGTGGCAGGCCAAGTCGATCTGGCTGGTGCTCCAGGGACCCGGCCGGGTCGCTGTCCAGTCTGTGTTCGAGCGACCCGAGACCGTCGGCGGCATCGTCAGCAGTTCCGGCGCGACGACGCAGTACTGGTAGCGCCCTGGCGTTACCCCATCATGCGTCGGCACTGTCATGCGAGTCTCCTCACGTGCTATCCACCTATTCGAAGGGAACGGGGTGCCTGTCGGCTAGCAAGCACCATCTGGCCGGTCACTGTCGCCATCGCCAGGACCAGCAGGGCTATCGCGGTGCCGGCGAGCCAGGCGGGCTCGATCCGCACCGGCACGCTGGCG
>DATHPF010000068.1:0-14049 GCA_035484155.1 Streptosporangiaceae bacterium | reverse complement strand
ACCTGACGGCCTACGTCAGCTTGTTCACGGCCGGCTACCTCGCCTTCGGTGATGTCCGGGCCAAGATCGGCCAGTGGTGGGACCTGGCCCGGCTCGAGCAGCTCTACCAGGCGTTCATCGATTCGGCCGCGCCGGTCCTCGCGCGCTGGCAGGGGGCCGGCGGTGAACCGGGCCAGGCGTTCGCGGATTACGTCCGGGTGCTCACCGCCTGGCGGCGGCTGCCGTTCCTCGACCCTGGCCTGCCGCCGGAGCTGCTGCCAGCGGACTGGCACGGCGCGCGGGCGGCTGAGATCTTCGGTCGCCTGCATGCCCGGCTAGGGGGGCTGGCCAGGGAAAACGTACTCGCCGTGACGGGCACTGGTCCGACCTGATCAACTGGGGTAGTAGGCAGTCCCGTTGCGTGACTAGGCTGTGCGGTGCCGTGAGGCGATCCGACCAAGGAGTCACGATGACCTATCAGCCGTACCCGACGAGCGGGTCCGACCAAATGCCCCAGCAGCAGCGCTCGGCCGCGCCACCGTCCATCCGTACCGCGGTCAAGCTCATGTACGTCGGGGCAGCGCTGAGCGCGCTGGAGTTCATCGTCGGCCTGGCGACGGTGGGCAGCCTGAAGAAGGACATTGTCAAGGCATCCACCAAGCACCTGACCGCCGCTCAGCTGCACACCGCGGAGGTCGTCGGCGTCACCACGATCGTCATCCTCGGCCTGATCGGAATCGGCCTGTGGCTCTGGATGGCCCGCGCGAACGGCGCTGGCAAGAGCTGGGCCCGGATCGTGGCGGCTGTCCTGTTCGCGCTCAACACGCTGGGCTTGCTGTCGGCAGTCGCGCGGCCCAACGCCGCCGGCACCAAGATCTTCGACGTCCTCGGCTGGCTCGTGGGGCTTAGCGTCACGGTCTTCCTCTGGCGCCGGGATTCCTCCGAGTATTACGCTCAGAGCCGGTAGCGTCCGCGCCTGCTGGAAGCCCGCTGAGGTCGCTTACCTGCGCGACTAGGCCGCGGCTTGCGGCAGCGGGGGGCCATGAATGACGTATCAGCCCTACCAGTACAAGGGCCGCCTCGACGTCGGCCTGCCCGTGGCCGAGCCGTCACAGCCACCATCACTTCGCCGCGCCGTCTACTTGATGTACGTCGGCGCGGGCGTTGCCTTGCTGGGCACGATCACCGCGGTCAGCCTCAGCAGCAAGATCAAGACCGAGATCTTCAACCGGGAGCGCACGGACAGCCACGATGTCGGGGCCTACTACAACGTCGCGCAGCTGCACAGACTCGCCAACGGCTCATTCGTGCTCCTGGTCGTGGCCGGCCTGATCTGCGTGCTGCTGTGGTTGTGGATGGCCTGGGCCAATCACCGGGCCAGTGGCTGGGCGCGGATCGCCGCGTCCGTGTTCTTCGTCTTCTGGACCGTTGAAGCGGCCATCTCGCGAGGCGAGGCGCCGGTCCCCCTGGTCTCCGTCGGCTTCATCGTGGCGGAGTGGGCGGTCGGGCTAGGCGCCATTGTGCTGCTGTGGCGGCGAGAGACGACGGCGTACATCGGCCCTGGCTGAGCTCTCGATGGGCACGGCCGATGGTCAGCCGCCGGCACCGATGACGGCGAAGCCCTGCACCTCGACCAGGGCCGCTGGATCCCAGAGCCTGGAGACGCCGACGGCGGCCATGGCCGGGTAGTTGCGCCCGGCTAGCCGCCGCCACACCTCGCCGATCTGTCTGCCGTGGTCGCGGTAGTCGGCCAGGTCAACGGCGTAAACGGTCAGGCTGGCAAGGTCGGTGGGCAGGCCGCCGGCCGCGTCCAGGGCCGTGAGCAGGTTCGCAAGTGCCTGCTCGAACTGCTCGACGACTGTGTCTCCAATGATCGACCCGTCGGCGTCCAGGGCGGTCTGCCCAGCCAGGAACACGACCTGGCCGCCGGTGGCGATCACCGCATGCGCGAACCCCGACGGAGGCGCCAGCGACGGCGGATTGACTCGCTCGATGCTCATCGGCCTATCCTCCATCAGTTCGCAGGCGGCCCAGTCGGCGAATCGCCCTCATGGGTGGCGAGTTGCTGTTGCCATAGCAACAGTGATTCTCCACCCATGGAGATCATCTCGGCTCGGGTGCAGGGGGGCTGCGGCGGTCAGGGTCGCCAGCGGGCGTGCTTCGTCCCGGTGACGCCGGCCCGGATCAGCTCAAGCCGCGGCCGCGGCCCGTCCGTCCGCCCCAACGCAGGTGGCCGGCTGCCGGCCTGCCACTGCACGGGCCAGCGCGCACCCGGCCCGGAGTAGCCTTGCTCGGCCGCCGCGTGCAGCGTCCAGTTCGGGTTGTACAGGTGCGCCCGGCCGAGCGCGCAGAGGTCTGCGCGGCCGGCCAGGAGGAGCGAGTTCACGTCGTCGTAGGAGGAGATCACGCCGACCGCGATCGTGGCGACGCCCACCTGGTTCCTGATCGCGTCCGCGAACGGGGTCTGATACGACCGGCCGAAGGCCGGCCTTTCCTCGGGCGTCACCTGGCCCGTTGAGACATCCACGGCGTCGGCTCCGGCGGCCGCGAACGCGGCCGCGATCGCCACGGCGTCCGCACCGCTAACGCCGCCGGGTACCCAGTCGCACGCCGAGATCCTCACCGTCATGGGCTTGTGCGACGGCCACACCGAGCGGACTGCGCCGAACACCTCCAGCGGGTACCGCAGCCGCCCCTCCAGCGAGCCCCCGAACGAGTCCGTCCGCTGATTCGACACCGGCGAGATGAACGACGACAGCAGGTAGCCGTGCGCGCAGTGCAGCTCCAGGAGGTCGAACCCGGCCCGATCCGCGGCCTCCGCGGACGAAACGAACTCGCGCAGGATCTGCCCCATCTCCGCCACGGTCAGCTCGCGCGGCGTCTGGCTCAGGCCCGGCGCGTACGGAAGCGGCGAGGGGCCGCAGACCGGCCACGTTCCTGCCGTCAGGGGCTCATCCATGCCGTCCCACATCAGCTTCGTGGCACCCTTGCGGCCGGAGTGCCCGAGCTGTATCCCGATCCTGGCGCCGGACGACTCGTGCACGAACGCCGTCACTCGTTGCCACGCCGCCTCATGCTCGGGTGCGTACAGGCCGGCGCAGCCGGGCGTGATCCGGCCGTCGGCGCTGACGCAGACCATCTCGGTCATTACCAGGCCAGCGCCGCCGAGCGCCTTGCCGCCGAGGTGGACCAGGTGGAAGTCGGACGGCACGCCGTCTGTCGCCGAGTACATGTCCATGGCCGACACCACGACGCGGTTCGGCAGGTCGAGGGAGCGCAGCCGGAACGGCTGGAACATCGGCGGCACCACGTCGCCGCCCCCGAGACCGCGCCGCTTGCACTCGCCGGCGAACCAGGCGTCCATCCGGTCGGTGAACTCGGGGTCGCGCAGCCGGAGGTTGCCGTGGGTGACGCGGCGGCTGCGGGTCATGATGTTGAACGCGAACTGCTCGGGCTCCTGCCCGGCGTACTGGCCGAGGTTCTCGAACCACTCCAGGCTCGCCTGCGCCGCGCGCTGCGTCGAGGCCACGACCGGCCGGCGCTCGGCCTCATAGGCCGTCAGCGCGGCCGCGACAGCGTCGCTGCCCGCCTCGGCGCCGTGCTCGTACAAGCACGCGGCCAGCGCGAGGGCGTCCTCCATGGCGAGCTTGGTCCCCGACCCGATGGAGAAGTGCGCGGTGTGCGCGGCGTCGCCGAGCAAGACTATGTTGCCGTCGTGCCAGCGGTCGCAGCGCACCGTCGCGAAGCTCAGCCAGCGCGAGTTGTTGGCCTGCAGCGCGTGCCCGCCGAGCACGCCGTCGAGCAGACCGGCGAGCCGCGCGATCGAAGCCTCATCCGAGTGGCCCGGCGCCAGGTCCGCCGCGGCCGCCGCCAATTCGGCGAAGCCCGCCGCCTGCCAGACGGCCTCGTTCATCTCGACGATGAAGGTGCTGCCCGTAGCGTCGTACGGGTAGCCATGCACTTGCATGACGCCGTACGGCGTCTGCTCGACATAGAACTTGAAGGCCTCGAAGACCAGATCCGTACCCAGCCACATGTACTTGCAGTTTCGACAATCAAATTCGGGACGGAACGTGCTCGCTCGACTGCTCCGAACTTCTGAGTTCAGGCCGTCGGCGGCGACGACCAGGTCGTAGCTCGCTGCGAGCTGGTCTGGATCAGGCGCTGGCGTACGGAACTGGACCGTCACGCCGAGGTCGGCGCACCGCTGCTGGAGGATCTCGAGCAGGCGACGGCGTCCCATGGCCGCGAAGCCGTGCCCGCCGCTGGTGATGACCTCGCCGCGGTAGTGCACGTCGATGTCGTCCCAGCGGGCGAACTCGCGCTCCATCTGGCGGTAGATGCCGGGGTCGGCGTTCTCGATGCCGCCGAGGGTCTCGTCGGAGAACACCACGCCGAAGCCGAACGTGTCATCGGGCGCGTTGCGCTCCCAGACCGTGACCTCGGCGCCGGGCAGCAGCTGGCGGACCAGCGCGGCGAAGTAGAGCCCGCCTGGTCCGCCACCTGCGACCGCGATGCGCACGCTGCCCCCTCGCCCGCTTAGATAGGCCGAGGTTATGCCGTATGTGCGACGACCGTCAAGAGAGCGCGATGCCGATTAGGCACGCCGGCGGCGTACCTGCCAGGCACAAACCCAGCCAAGCCCGGCGGCGAGGATCAGGTAGATCCCGGTCTCGATGAGCTGCAGGGGCCAGAACCTGCTCGCCGGCTGGTAGCTCACCGACTGGCGCAAATGCAGGGTGTTGATCCAGTTGCTGCAAGCGTTAGGGGTGGAGTTCCCCGTGCATGCCGCGCCGGCCGGGCCGGTGAAGAGCTTGCCTGATGGCGTGATGGTCCGGTTGGACAGGATCCAGGCACCGGGCCGGCTGAAGTTCCCCACCAGCGTCATCTTGTTGCCAGGCGAGCTGATCATGATCTCGTTGTTGTCGAACGCGTTCATCGCGGCCGTCGTCTGCACCGGAGGGATCAGGTGCGGGCGCACGAAGTTTGGCACCAGGAACTGCACGGCAGCGAAGATCACCAGGGTGACAGCCATCGCCGGCAGCGTCCTGCGGATGAGGACTCCCGCGGTAACCCCGAGCGCAAAGGCGAACGCGGCATAGCCGAGGGGAGCAACGCCGCGGGCCGCGAACACCACCGGGCTGATTCGCGTACCGCCGAACGATGGGCTGCCGCCGACGAGGCTCAGGGCATGGTCGATGGGGCCAGCCCACCAGGTGATCATGAGACTAAGCAGGCCGGCGGTCGCGACTGCTGCCAGCCCGATGAGGCCCAGCTTCACAGCGCTCCAGCGGACACGCGTGATGCTCTGGTTCCAGGCCAGCCGGTGGGTGCCGGCCTCGAACTCACGGGCAATGAGGGGCGCGCCCCAGAAGATGCCCATAAGCACGGGCGCCAGGTACATGAGGATGACGCAGCCGAAGAACAGCGCGGCGTACGGGGTGCCCCTGAGCTCGCTGATGAAATTGCTGGCCGCCGAGCTGCACACGGAGTGGCAGGTGCTGAGACCAGCTTGGTCAAACCGGGTGCTGAGGCCAAACCCGGTGGCGCCAAGTGCGATGGCGAGTACAGCAAGAACTGCGGCGGCTGTCACCGCCTGCCAGCGGAACTGTCGCCAGGTGAGCCAGATCATCGCTGCTCCTCCATGATCTTGTGGCCAGTCTCAGCGCTGGCAGTGGTGGTGGTGTTGCCCATGTAGGCGAGGACAAGGTCTTCGAGGTCGAGCTGGCTGACGGACCACGATGGGTCGAGTAGCGGCTCGGCGCTGCGAACCAGGATCGTGCTCTGCCGATCGGTGTGGCTGGCGCTGATTACCTGCTGGCTGGCCGGCAGCGTCGCGGGATCGCGCCGCGCCCCGCTGAGCAGGTAATGGGTGGCGAGCATCTCGTCGATGTCGCCGGCTATCCGGACTCGGGAGCTCAACAAGACGATGAGGTAGTCGGTGACCCGTTCCAGGTCGGCGACCAGGTGCGACGACATGACGACGCTGATCTCGTGCTCAGCGGTGGTCTCCATCAGCACCTGGAGGAACTCGCGCCGGGCGAGCGGGTCGAGGCTGGCGATCGGCTCGTCCAGGATCAGCAGCTCAGGGCGCTTGGCGATCGCCAGCGTCAGCGCGAGCTGCGCACGCTGGCCGCCGGACAGCTTGCCGGCCTTCTGCTTCGGGTCAATCCCAAGCTGGCTCATCCGCTTGCGCGCAAGAACAGCGTCCCAGCCGGGATTCATGTGCGCGCCGAACCGCAAGTGATCCTCGACGCTCAGCCCGGCATACGTGGGAGTGTCCTGCGCCACGTAGCCAACCTTGGCAAGCTGCTCCGGCCCGCTGGCCGGCTTGCTTCCGAGTACCTCAATGGTGCCGGTCGTCGGCGCCAGCATCCCGGTCGCCAGGTTGATGAGTGTGGTCTTGCCAGCCCCGTTGGGGCCGACGAGGCCGGTGACGCGCCCGGTCGGAATGCTGAGGGTGCAGTCCGACAGCGCCCAGCGTCTCCCGTACCTCTTACCGAGCCCGCTGGCTTCGATGGCTGCGGTCATATCGCTTCCTCCTGAACGGCGGTCCGGATGGTCCGCTGAAAAATGGCGCCGATGCTCTCGTCGTCCAGGCCCGCCGTGCGGGCCTTGCTGAGCCAGCCCTCGAGGTCGCGGCTGAGCTCGGTGTAAGCGGCGATCGAGTCGCTGCTCAGTGTCTTGGTCACGAAGGTGCCGACCCCCGGCCTTGCTGCGGCGAGGCCCTCGTACTCCAGCTCGCGGTAGGCCTTGAGCACGGTGTTCGGGTTGATCGCCAGCGATCCCGAGACGTCCTTCACCGTGGGAAGCTGATCGCCCTCCCGGAGCAGGCCGAGCCTAAGCGCCTGCCGTACCTGCTGGATCAGCTGCAGATACGGTGCGACGCCGGACCGGCCGTCCAGGTGGAACTCGATCACCGAGCCTCCCAATTAACTAGGTGACTAGCACAATAGCTACCTCAGTGGCTCGGCGCAAGTGGGTTCGATCGCGGTGCGGAACTTCACGACACGCCGCGAGCGTTGCGATGCTGTCGGCTCTGTGCTCGTTACGGTGGGGATCATGGCGACTCGTGCGCCCAAAGGCGCAGCGCGCCCTCGCGGCGGCACGACCAGCCGGACTCGGCAGACAGCGAATTCGGCTCGTCGCGGGTCCGGCTCGTCAGCACGCAACCGCCGTGGCGCTGGCTACAGTAAGAGCCGGCCCGCTGCCAGGCGGGGGAAGTCGACAGGGCGGCGCACTACTCGGCCCGCACCGCCAACCAACCCGTTCGTGATCCTGGCGGGCTGGGTCGCGACCGCCGTCGCTGCGATCTGGATGGCGCTCGCGCACACGGTCGGCACCCTCTCCCGTGCTCTTGGCCGCAGCGCGCGCGACCTCGACCCGCTGCATCGCCGCGACGGCCTGGGGCTCGCTGCGTTGTGCGCGGCGATCATCGCGGCCGCGGCTACCTGGTGGCACGCGAGCGGTCCGATCAAGCCCCTGGCGACGGCGCTGGTGACGCTGTTCGGATCCGGGACCTGGACCATCCCCGTCTTGCTAGCGCTGCTGGCCTGGCGCTTCTTGCGCCATCCCGACAGCAATGCCGACACCGCCCGGATGGTCATCGGCTGGACCGCGCTGCTAGTGGGCGTCCTCGGCCTGGTGCACGTGGCGTCCGGCACGCCCGAGCTATCGGCAGGGCTGAAGGCCATCCGGTCGGCCGGTGGCGTGGTCGGCTTCGCGGTATCAGCGCCGCTGGTGGCTGTCATCACCAAATTCGGCGCGATTCCGATCCTGGCTCTCATCGCCGGATTCGGCCTGCTCGTAGTGACCGGGACGCCACTTCACCGCGTTCCTGACCGATTCGCGGAGCTGCACGGCTTCATCCTGCGCCGGCCGTTGCCTGCCGACGCGGACGCCGACGGTGCGGCCGGTCAGGACACCTCAGCCCGGCAGCACGGTCGGCTGTCCCGGCGGCGCGCCGAGGCACTCGAGGTCGGGGCCAGGGACCGGGCGTACGACACGCCGCTGCTCGGAGGCCTGCTCGGCCGCCGCGACGCGCCCAAGGACCTGGAGTCGGCCAGCGAGGCCGGCGTCACCGCGGCCGACGCGGCGGCCGCGGCCGATGCCCTGCGGGCCCACGCCGCAGGCGCTGCGGCGGACGCCGGTCCCTGGCACGACTGGTCGGCGTCCGCCAATGGCGGTGATGGGGCCATCGCGGGCGCGCAGCCAAAGAAGGCGGAGCAGCTGACGCTGGCGGCGACCACGGACGGGAGCTACACGCTGCCGCCGGTCGCGCTGCTGAAGCCGGGCACGGTGGCCAGGCCGCGCACGAAGGCCAACGAGGCGATGGTCGAGGCGCTGTCCGCGGTGCTCGAGCAGTTCGAGGTAGACGCGCAGGTCACTGGCTTCACCCGGGGGCCGACGGTGACGAGGTACGAAATCGAGCTGGCGCCCGCCGTGAAGGTGGAGCGCGTGACCCAGTTGTCCAAGAACATCGCGTACGCGGTCAAGAGCGCCGACGTCAGGATCCTGTCTCCGATCCCCGGCAAGTCAGCTATCGGCATCGAGATCCCCAATACCGACCGGGACATCGTCAGCCTTGGCGACGTACTCAGGTCCCCTGTCGCGACGAGCGACCAGCACCCCATGGTGGTCGGCCTCGGCAAGGACGTCGAGGGCCGCACCGTGGTCGCCAACCTCGCGAAGATGCCGCACATGCTCATCGCGGGGGCGACCGGATCGGGCAAGTCGGTGTGCATCAACGGGCTGATCGCCTCGATCCTGCTGCGCTCGACGCCGGACGAGGTGCGGATGGTCCTGATCGATCCCAAGCGAGTTGAGCTCGCCCCCTACGCCGGCATCCCGCACTTGATCACGCAGATCATCACCAACCCGAAGAAGGCATCCGATGCCCTCCAGTGGGTGGTGGGCGAGATGGACCGGCGGTACGACGACCTGGCTGCGTCCGGCTTCCGGCACATGGACGACTTCAATAAGGCGGTCCGGGCCGGCCGGCTGACTGCCCCGGCGGGGTCGGAGCGCGTCTACGTGCCGTACCCGTACCTGCTGGTCATCGTTGACGAGCTAGCCGACCTCATGATGGTGGCACCGCGTGATGTCGAGGATGCGGTCGTGCGGATCACGCAGCTCGCCAGGGCCGCGGGCATTCACCTGGTGCTGGCGACGCAGCGGCCGAGCGTAGACGTCGTCACCGGCCTGATCAAGGCGAACGTTCCGTCCAGGCTGGCGTTCGCCACCTCCAGCCTGACGGACAGCCGGGTCATCCTGGACCAGCCGGGCGCAGAGAAGCGGGTCGGCCAGGGCGACGCCCTGTTCCTGCCGATGGGCACCAGCAAGCCGATCAGGCTCCAGAACGCCTTCGTCACCGAGAAGGAGATCCGCGAGGTCGTCGCGCACTGCAAGAAGCAGGCGGAGCCGGCCTACCGGGAGGACGTGGTGACGCCGGAAGGCCGGCAGCGCGAGATCGATGCGGACATCGGCGACGACCTGGACGACCTCTTGCGTGCCGCCGAGCTCATCGTCAGTACGCAGTTCGGCTCGACGTCAATGTTGCAGCGCAAACTTCGGGTGGGCTTCGCCAAGGCTGGCCGGCTCATGGATCTGCTCGAGAGCCGTGGTGTCGTCGGCCCGAGCGAGGGCTCGAAGGCGCGTGATGTACTGATACGGCCGGACGATCTAGCCGGGCTCCTAGCCTCGTTGCGCGGCGAAGACTGAGCTAGCCGCGGCCACCTGGCCCGCTCGCACGCGCCCACCCGCACGTGGGTGTCACTCCTATTCCTGGTGCTTCCCTGCCGGAGCGTAACGGCATGTCTACACTTGGTGACCGGTCCCAGTCATGGGATTCGGGGGAACCAACGACAGGGCAAGTGGGCCGCTTGGCCCTGGCCCGGGGGCGGGACACAGCATGACTAGTGGAGGCGCCGCGTGAGCATCGGTGACGCCCTGGCGGCAGCGCGCCGTCAGGCGGGTCTCACCATTACGCAGGTCAGCCAGCGGACGTGCATCAGAGAGACGATCGTCCGCGGCATCGAGCGGGGGGACTACTCGGCCTGCGGTGGTGACTTCTACGCGCGCGGTCATATCCGCAGCATCGCCCGCACGGTCGGGCTGGATCCCGAGGAACTCGTCCGGGAGTACGACGCCACCCAGGCGCCGTCGCAGCCGATCACGGCGGCCGACGTGTTCGAGCCGTTCACGCCGGTGAAGCTGACGGAGCGGCGGCGGCCGCGCTGGAGCATCGTGCTGGCGGTCGGGCTGCTCGCGATCCTGGGGATTGTCGGGTTCCGGTTCTTCGGGCACCGGAACAACCCGAAGTCTCCGCCGCCTGCGGCGCACGCCAGCAATTCGACCAAGCCAGTGACGACCACGCCGGTGGCGAATACCCCGCCCAAGAATGTGCACCTCACGCTTGTCGCCTTGACCGGCGGCCTGACGTGGGTGCAGGTGACCAGATTTAACGGGCAGGTGATCTTCCAGGGGGACATCGGCGCGTCTGTCGGCATCCCGAGCAAGTCGTGGACCACGCAGAACACGGTCACCCTCCAGATGGGCAACCCCGGCGGGGCAGTGCTCTACCTGAATGGCAAGCGGCAGACCTACGAGACGACGAACCCGATCACGCTCACGTGCTCTAGGACCATCTGCAAGCCGTAGCTGGCCGCGCCGCGGCCGGGTCGGCGTTGCTGGTGCGCTGGCACCCGACGAGTTACCGTAGTCTGCCGGTGTGTCGTCTAGTCAGCAAAATCCAGGTGCCACCAGGCGAGTTGTCCGAATGGTGACGCTCGGCTGCGCTCGCAACGAGGTCGATTCGGAGGAGCTCGCGGCCCGGCTCGAGGATGGCGGCTGGCAGCTCGCCGACGACACCGAGGAAGCTGCCGTCGTCCTGGTCAACACGTGCGGCTTCATCCAGGCGGCAAAGCAGGAGTCCATTGACGAGCTGCTCGACGCGGCGGCCGGCGGGGCACAGGTGGTGGCTGCCGGGTGCCTAGCCGAGCGGTACGGCTCGGGGCTCGCCGACGCCATGCCCGAGGCGCAGATCCTGAGCTTTGACGACTACGAAGACATCGCGGCCCGGCTCGACTCGATCCATGCTGGCCAGCGATGGGATGCGCACGAGCCACGAGACCGGCGCAAGCTACTGCCGCTCTCGCCGTCCGACCGGCACGGCAGTGCGACGCACCAGCCCGGACATGGCCAGCCCGGACATGGCCAGCCCGGCTCCGGCCAGTCCAGCTCTGCACCGCCCGGCCGGGGGCAGATAGCCGATCTGCCGCCAGGCGTGGCCCCGGCCTCAGGCCCGCGCGTGCTGCGCCGACGGCTCGGTGGCGGGGTTGTCGCACCACTCAAGATCGCATCTGGGTGCGACCGGCGTTGTACGTTCTGCGCAATTCCGGCATTCCGCGGCGCATTTGTCTCCCGCCGTCCGGAGGACCTCCTGACCGAAGCCAGCTGGCTGTCCGATCACGGTGCGCGTGAGCTGCTCCTGGTGAGCGAGAACTCCACGTCCTATGGCAAGGACCTGGGCGACCTGCGGCTGCTCGAGTCGCTCCTGCCGCAGCTCGCCGCAGTCCCTGGCATCCGCCGGGTCCGCGTGAGCTACCTTCAGCCGGCCGAGGTCAGGCCTGGTCTCATCGAGGTACTGGCGGGAACGCCCGGCGTGGCCCGGTACTTCGACCTGTCGTTCCAGCACGCAAGCGGCAGCGTCCTGCGGGCCATGCGCAGGTTCGGGGACCGCGAGCGGTTCGGCCAGCTCATCGAGCAGATCAGGACGCTCGCGCCGGATGCCGGGATCCGGTCTAACTTCATCGTCGGCTTCCCCGGCGAATCCGAGGCTGACGTGGCCGAGCTCGCGGCCTTCCTGTCCGAGGCCAGGCTCGATGCCATCGGCGTTTTCGGCTACTCCGACGAGGATGGCACCGAGGCGGCCGCGCTGCCCGGCCAGCTGCCGGAGGACGAAGTCGCCAGCCGGGTCGAAGAGCTGGCCAGCCTGGCTGACGAGCTGATGGCTGAACGAGCAATGGAGCGTCTCGGCGCCACGGTCGACGTGCTGATCGACGAGGTCCTGGGTGATGGCCGTTATCTTGGCCGGGCTGAGCACCAGGCGCCTGAGGTCGACGGGGCGACGGAGGTTCGCAGCCACGGTCAGCTCGTACCTGGCGATGTCGTGAGCGCCGTCGTGACCGGCAGCGACGGGGTCGACCTGCATGCCGATGCGCTGGCGGTCGTAGGGGCGGGGGATCAGCCCGCGGGCGCACGTTGAGCTGGGCAACTCCCGGTACTAGCGAGAACGGTGACCGCCGGCCGGATGAGCCCGCTGCGGCCGCCACAGCCCAGGCCGCGCCAATCCAGGCCAGCGCAGCGCAGGCCAACCCAGCCCAGGCCAGCGCAGCGCAGGCCGATGCACCTCCCGCGCCCGATGCACCTCCGGCGCCCGATGCACCTCCGGCGCCCGATGCACCTCCGGCGCCTGATGCCCCGCCGGCGCCTGATGCCCCGCCGGCGCCGAGACTCCTGAACGTCGCAAACGAGCTCACCGTGCTGCGCCTGCTCCTGGTGCCAGTATTCGTCTGGTTTCTGCTGGCTGGCGGGACCGCCGACCGGTCGGTGGCATTTGTCGCTTTCGCGGTAGCGTCGGTGACTGATCTTCTCGATGGCGAGCTAGCCAGGCGTCGCGGCCTCATTACGGATTTTGGCAAGATCGCAGATCCGATCGCCGACAAGGCCCTGACGGGATCCGCGCTCATCACGCTGTCCTACCTGGGCGAGCTGGCATGGTGGATCACCGTCGTCATCGTGGTCAGGGAAGTGGCGGTCACGGCCCTGCGGTTCTGGGTGATCCGGCGCGGCGTCATCGCCGCCAGCCGCGGCGGCAAGGCGAAAACCATGCTCCAGGTCATCGCGATCAGCTTGTATGTGCTGCCGTGGCACATCGTGCTAGCGCGCGAGATCGTGATGGGGGCGGCACTGGTGGTGACCGTGGTGACCGGGATTGATTACACGGCCAGGGCTTTCCGGCTGCGCCGGGCGGTGCAGTGAGCGAGCCGGGCGGTGCGGTGCGCGTTCCGGGGGAGGAAGCCGGGGCGCCGGGGGAGGATGCCGGGGACCCGGGAGCTGATGCCGGGGAGCTGGCCCGGCAGATCGTGGCACTCCTGACAGCCAGCGGCCAGACCGTGGCCGTGGCAGAGTCGCTGACCGGCGGCCTTGTCGTGGCGGCGCTGACCAGCATTCCGGGCGCCTCGGTCGTAGTCCGCGGCGGCGTCGTCGCGTACGCCACGGACCTGAAGGCGGCACTGCTTGGCGTTCCGGGCGACCTTCTTGCGCGACAGGGCCCGGTCGATCCCCGGGTCGCCGCGGCCATGGCGGCGGGGGTGCGAGCCCGGCTCGGCGCCTCCTACGGCCTGTCGACGACAGGAGTAGCCGGTCCCGGACCGGCCGACGGGAAACCCCAGGGAACCGTCTTCATCGCGGTCGACGGCCCGTCTGGACCTGTCGGATCAGGATTGCAGCTCGACGGCGGCCGACAGGAGATTCGGGAGCAGGTGGTTCGGTCGATACTGTCGTTGCTGGTCAGCGCGTTGCGGGAAGATGGAATCTGATTACAGTGTTACGTGCATGTGAACACGCAGCTGCGCCCTCTCCCGCACGGTCCGCAAGGGCAGGTACGGTAGAGGAGTCAGCGGATCGACCTCACGGAGGGAGCGCGACGATGGTCCTGCTTCGTCACTTGCTTGGTGACGCGCTACGGCGACTGCGTCTTCGCCAGGGTCGCACCCTACGTGAGGTCTCGGCCACGGCCAGGGTCTCCCTGGGGTACCTGTCCGAAGTAGAGCGGGGACGGAAGGAAGCTTCTTCCGAGCTGCTCGCATCGATCTGTGACGCCCTCGGCGCCCCGCTCTCGCAGGTCCTGCGCGAGGTGTCCGATGGGTTCGCCCTAGCGGAGCTCCAGAACGAGCCCGCCTTCGGTGTACCGCTTGAGCCCGCTCTTGCCGGCGCGGCCAAGTCCGATGGGCCTGAGACCGGGGCCTCGGCCCGGGTCGGCTCGCCGTCCTCGCTGCATGGTGCCGT
>DATHPF010000067.1:0-2633 GCA_035484155.1 Streptosporangiaceae bacterium | reverse complement strand
GTGCTGCTAATCGGTGTCGGCTTCTCACCCTGGGTGGAGCTGCTGTTCCCAGCGTGGATCCTGGCCTTGAGTATCGATATCCTCGTTGCCGGCCTGAGGCCCCGGGTGCGCGCCGCGGCACCGGCAGATCAGGGATGATCGCCGGGTGCCCCGGCAGGATATCCGCGGCTACGCGGATGATGCCTCCAGGGTGGCGGCCGCGAACGCGCTAACGCGAGCTGGGCCGACCGTGGGGAGCAGGGTGACCAGCACGCCCACGATCTCATCGGCCCAGCAGGTCCCACAGTTCGGATTCGTCATCGACCAAGGCGGTGACACAGGTCCAGCCCTGGTAAGACTCGATCAGGAGACCGTCGAGGACTGCTGCCATCAATGACCCGCACTCACCGCGCAGGATGATCCGATACCGGCGAGGACGCCCGACCGTGATCACTTGTCAGCATCCTTCGGTAGCCAGGTGTACCTGGTGTAATCATCGGCATTTTCCTAGGGATGGTACACCCTTTATACCCGGTAACAGGGTAGTAAGTTCCCACCCGGTCTTCGGGTTCACTAGGGAAGCCATCGACATTCCTGTTTCCAACTCCCGCCGCCGCGAGCTGACGGATTCATCCGAACCGGATGAGGGCGTCCGTGACAATTGCCAGGCAGTCTGGATACACGCACCCTGACCGAGTGGAGCTACGCATCCGGGCCAGAGATCTAGCCGCCATTCTGCGGATTCCGCGAGGTGACCATGTCTGATATCGGTGGTAAATCGAGCTCTGCCGCAAGCGGGCAGTCCGGCTTCGGCCGGCAGCTGGACACTTTCCGCGAGGTGCGCCGCAACCTCGAAGCGTCGATCCTTCCCCTCGCCACCTCGGTTGACGGGCGCAGGTTCTCTTTTCAGGCCTCGCTGTACGGCCTGGAGTTGCAGGTGGGCAGCTACGTCGTGCTGGAGGGTGGCGGCAGCCCGTGTCTCGGGCAGGTTCTGACCTTGGAACTCGACCGGCAGCCGGTTACGGAGCTGACGCTGCCGGGCGGGGCGGCGGGCGCTGCGGAGGCCCGCACGGAGGTCCAGATCCAGTACGCGCGCGGCGAGGGCGCCGTCCTGGAAGGTGACGGGGCGCCGTTCCACAATGTGCTGGTTCGGGTCGCCTCCGGACCGGAAGTGCGAGCGTGGTTGCAGCGCAGCGAGCGGGGCTACGCGAAGCTGCAGCTGGGCGAGTTGACGCTGGTGGCCGGCGCGCCCTGCACGGCGGACGCCAGCGGCTTCGACCGGCACACCTTCCTGTGCGGTCAGTCGGGGTCAGGCAAGACCTATTCGCTCGGGGTGATCCTTGAACGGCTGCTGATCGAGACGGACCTGCGCATGGTGGTGCTTGATCCGAACTCAGACTTCGTGCGCCTCGGACAGGTGCGCGTAGGCGCTGATCCTACGCTGGCCGCACGTTATCAAGAGGCGGCGCGCGGAGTCGCCGTCTACTCGGCAGGCGCCCCGGCCGGGCGAAGGCTGCGGCTGCACGCGGCCGAGATCGATCCGGCGATGCAGGCTGCCTTGCTGCGTCTGGACCCGGTCAACGATCGCGAGGAATACGCCGAGCTGGCCGACTTGCTCGCCAGCGAGAACCCGCCCACGCTCGGGGCGCTGACGGGAAGCGATCATCCTGCGGCGCACCGTCTCGGCCTGCGCGTCCGCAGCCTAGGCGTCGACCGCTTTTCGATATGGGCGCCCAGCGAGTCGGGATCGGTCCTGGATGCCGTGCGCGATCAGGGGATCCGCTGCGTCGTCGTGGACCTGGGCTCGCTGCCAACGCGCGAAGAGCAAGCACTCATCGCCGGAGCGGTGCTGGGTGACCTGTGGCGACGACGCCAAGAGCATAGTCCGATACTGATCGTGATCGACGAAGCGCACAACGTCTGCCCCGCAGAGCCTTCAGACCAGCTCGTGGCGATGGCGGCTGAACACGCCACGCGGATCGCCGCCGAGGGCCGCAAGTTCGGGCTTTACCTGCTTGTGTCAACCCAGCGCCCGCAGAAGATCCCCGAGAACGTGCTTTCGCAGGCCGACAACCTCGTGCTCATGCGACTGAACTCGCTCGCGGACGCAGCTTTCGCACAGGGCGCATTCTCGTTCGTTCCGCCGAGCTTGATCGAGCGGTCGGTCACCTTTCGCCAGGGAGAGGGCCTGATCGCGGGAAAGATCTCGCCCCATCCCGCGCTGCTCCGCTTCGGCGCACGAATCAGCCAGGAGGGCGGCGCCGATGTACCCGCGACGTGGGCTGCCGCCCGCTGAACAGTCCGCACGACCGCTGCCGGGTGGCGGTGTGGATGGGCGACCATGACAGCAAAGAAGTCGCGATGATGAGTCCAAGCTACGTAGGATTCACCCGGTCCAGGTGAGGTTTCGCGCCGGTCCCGGTAGGACTCTGGTGATTATGCCACCCGATCCTCTTGCCCTCCTGCGGTCGCGGAGCTACCTTGCGCTGCTCGTCCTGGCCGCGATCATCGGCGTACCCGTCTCGGCGGTGGCCTACTTCTTTCTCGCCCTGGTGAGCAAGATGCAGGGATGGATCTTCACCGACCTGCCCAAGGGCCTGGGCTTCCACGGTGAACCGCTGTGGTGGCCGATCCCGCCGCTGGTGCTCGCCGGG
>DATHPF010000066.1:0-42831 GCA_035484155.1 Streptosporangiaceae bacterium | reverse complement strand
CCTCGCCGACACCCTGGCCGACGACTCACGCCGCCGCGATCGCATCGTCGCGCAGTGGGCCACGATGCTGGACGCGGCCATCAGACCTTGATGACCACACGACATCTGCGCTGCTTATGGAGGGCGGCGGTCTTGCAGGCGGCGCGCCGGCCGGGCAGGACGGCCGAGGTGGCCGATACTGGATCGGACAAATCAGTCCAGTCCGTGAAGCAGTGCAGTCCGCCAGGGGAGGCTAGCGGTGCGTAGCAGGCAGTACACCGAGGATGTCCTGAGGCCCGCATCGCGCAAGCCGGCTCCGCCGCCCCAGGTCACCGCCGAGAACGGCATGGTCGTCGAGGACAGCGCGGGTGACTTCTGCGGAGCCGTGGTGGGCTTCGAGCGGGATGTGGTCACGCTCGAGGACCGCTATGGCAAGCGCCGGGTGTTTCCTCTCTCGGGCACATTCCTGCTCGAAGGCAAGCGGGTGACCTTGGTGCGGCCGGCGCCTGCACAGCGCGGCGGGCCGGCCCGGACCGCCTCCGGCTCCGTCGCCGCGCCGCCGGCCAGGGCCCGGGTGGCCAAGGCCAGCCGGATCTACGTGGAAGGCAAGCACGACGCCGAGATCGTCGAGAAGATCTGGGGCGACGACCTGCGCGAAATCGGTGTCGTCGTGGAGTTCCTCAATGGCATCGACGACCTGCCGGCCATCGCAGCCGAGTTCGCCGCCGCCGGTGGCCGCCGTCTCGGCGTCCTCGTGGACCACCTCGTCGAAGGCTCGAAGGAGAGCCGGATCGCCGCGCAGGTGACGTCGGCGGACGTCCTCGTCGTCGGCCATCCTTACGTCGATGTCTGGGCCGCGGTGAAGCCCGCCGTACTCGGCATCACCCACTGGCCGCAGGTCCCGCGCGGCGTCCCCTGGAAGGAGGGCGTGCTCGCAGCCATCGGCTGGCCGCCGGACACGGCCGCCGCCTGGCGGCGCATCCTCGGCCGGGTGCACTCCTTTGCCGACCTGGAGCCCGCCTTCCTTGGCCGGGTCGAGGAACTCATCGACTTCGTGACAGCGCCCGGCATCCACTAGCGTGGGCGCGCGCATGAGATCGCGCGCATGAGATGAGGCGAGTGGATGTCCGACGACGATGAGCTCACGGCCCTACGGGATCAGTGCACCAGGTTCTTCCAGGGGCACGGACGGCAGACCGCCGCGTCGATGCTGGCGACGATCCCGGCCGACACGACCATGGACACCTATGGCGCGGGCGGGGTCGTGGCTGACCTGGAGGCCGAGATCTGCAGGCTGCTGGGTAAGCCGGCGGCCGCGTTCCTGCCGTCGGGGGTCATGGCTCAGCAGGCGGTCCTTCGCGTGCACGCCGACCAGCGCAACCGCCGGACCGTGGTGCTCCACCCGATGTGCCACCTGGAGCAGCACGAGGAGCAGGCGTATCAGCGGCTGCACGGGCTGGTCGGCCGCACAGCCGGCGGCCGGGACCGGCTGATCACGCTGGACGACCTGACGGCGATCGCGGAGCCACCCGCTGCGCTGCTGATCGAGTTGCCACAGCGGGACATCGGCGGTCAGCAGCCCAGCTTCGACGAACTGCTGGCCCAGGTGGCCTGGGCACGGGAGCGCGGCGCGGCCGCGCACCTCGACGGCGCGCGGCTGTGGGAGTCGGCGGCCGGGTACGGGCGGACCCCGGCTGAGATCGCGGCGCTATTTGACACTGTGTACGTGTCGTTCTACAAGGGCATCGGCGCGCTGGCCGGCTGCTGCGTAGCCGGCCCGGAGGACATCGTGGCGCAGGTCCGGGAGTGGCGACGCCGGATGGGCGGCACACTGTACGGCCTCTGGCCGAGCGCGGCCTCCGCGCTGAGCTGCCTGGCCGCGCGGCTACCAAGATTTCCGGCCTACCTCGAGCACGCCAGGGCGATCGCGGCGGCGCTGGCTGACGTGCCGGGCGTCACGGTGATCCCAGATCCGCCGCAGGTGCCGATGATGCATCTGCTCCTGCGGGTCACCAAGGACGACTACGCCGCGGCGGCGCAGCGGCTGGCCAAGGACCGTGGCATCTGGACGCGGCCGGAGTGCATGCCGACCGCCGATCCCGGCGTGCAGCGACTGGAACTGTCGGTCGGAGATGGCACGCTGGAGTTCGAGCCGGCGGAGCTGGCGGAGATCTTCGCGGGACTTACCGGGACCTGATGACCGCCGGTTGCTCGGCCGCTGGCGCGCGGCCGCGCCGGGCCAGGAGCACGGACAGCACCACGACGAGCGGCCACAGGGATTGATCGGCCGTGACGGCGCGCTCAGCCAGGCCGAGTTCACTGCCATTAGCCAGCTCAGCGGCGAACCAGATCAGCAGGCCGAGCGTGAAGAGCCCGTAGGCCCACGCGGCCTGCGGCCGCAGCGCGAACGGCGTACCAGGTTCCCGGCGCATGGCTGCCAGCGGCCACAGGACCATGAGTACGGCGCCCGTCGCCGAGAAGATCACGTGCGCTACCGACCCGCTATGGCTGTGCTGCGGGTTCGTGGCGATGAGCATGCCGCTGACGCCGCCAAAGATCAGGATGATCCGGCCCGCCTCCGCGGCGGGCCGCAGCGCCAGGCCGGTGGCGATGTGGCAGGCGCCGACGCCGAGCAGGGCGGTCGTGATCAACCAGCGGTAGGGCATGCCCTGGGCCGCCAGCGCGCTGATACTTCGAGATATCGCATCAAATGGGACCGGCTGGAGATCGGCCGCAGCTGTCCAGCCGCCTATCAGGAGTACGGGCGCGAGCACTGATGACACGACGCCCCACCATGGCATCCGCACCATTCCACCGTAAACGTTCGTCAATCCGATATTGGAGGTACCCTCCGGATGCGCGGTATCCGGGGAGATGATCCGCCGCCGGCAACCGCGTGGCTGCCCCGTTACTGCTGCTGTATCAGCAGCAGGTCGGCAGCCACGACGCTGGCAGCGGCCTGACATGATCGAGACATGACCGTCGTGAAGATCAACGCGATTACGGTGCCGCCGGACGGTGGGGACGAGCTCGCGCGCAGGTTCGCTGCCCGCGCAGGCGCCGTCGACAACCAGGACGGCTTCGAGGGATTCGAGCTCCTGCGGCCGACCGACGACCGGACGACCTGGCTGGTCGTGACCCGGTGGCGGGACGAGGCGGCGTTCCAGGCCTGGGTGACGTCCCCGGCGTTCGCGCACGGGCACCGCCAGGCAGCGGAAGCGGCCGCCCATACTCACGCGGCCAGCCCGCACGCCCATGCGAGCCCGCACGCCCACGCGAGCCCGCACGGTCCCGCGAGCCCGCACGGTCCCGCCGACCCAGCCGGGCACGGCGAGGGCGAGCACCACGGGCAGGGCGAGGGCGAGCACCACGGGCACAGCGAGGGCGATCAGCACGGGCACGGCGAGGGCGGCCCGCACGGGCAGCACAAGCCCGTCGCCGTCAGCAGCGAACTGTGGTCCTTCGAGATCGCCGGCGGCGCTCCCGGCGCTGGCTAGCTCGACTTCCTCGTCGCCAGGAACACGGGAATGGTGCGGTCCGTCTTTTCCTGGTACTCCGCGTAGGGCGGGAACGCGGCGACCGCCCGCTCCCACCACTGCGCCCGGTCGTCGCCGTCGAGCTGGCGCACCGTGACCGGGAACGGCTCGGGCCCGTCCTGGATGGCGACCGCGTCCGGGTCGGCGACCAGGTTGTAGTACCAGACCGGATTTGATGGTGCGCCGCCTTTGGACGCGACCAGCAAGTACTTCCCGTCGTGTTCCACGCGCATCAGCGGCGTCTTGCGGATCTTGCCGCTTTTGTTGCCGCGCGTCGTCACGATGACCACTGGGAGGCCGCTGTCGCGTAGCGTGTTCGCACGCTGTCCGCCGGAGGCCTCGTATTCCTCGACCTGATCACGGACCCACTGCGCTGGGCTCGGCTCGTATTCGCCGTCAAGAGTCATGCGCATGACCCTATGCCTGCTCGAAAACCGCGGCCAGCACCGCACCCAGCGATGGAACTGCGCCGTGCCGACGCCGGATGAGGTCGGCCACCAGGCCGGTCCAGCCGGTCTGATGCGAAGCGCCGAGACCCGCTCCGTTATCGCCGTGGAAATACTCGCTGAACACCAGGTTGTCCCGCCAGGCCGGGTCGTCGCGCAGGACTGACACCGATCCGAAGCAGGGGCGCCGCCCATCCGGGCCGGGCGTGAAGATCGAGATGAGCCGGTCGGACAGGTCCGTCGCGATGGTGCTCAGCGTCTGCTGGCGGCCGGATCCGGTTGGGTACTCGACCGTCAGGTCGCCGCCGAAAAACATGCCGTATCGCTCGAGTGCGCTGATCATCAGGTAGTTGACAGGCAGCCACACCGGGCCGCGCCAGTTGGAGTTCCCGCCGAACAGCGGCGTCGTCGACTCGGCGGGCTCGTAGTCGATGCTGGCCTGGTAGCCCTCGATGTCGATGGTGTACGGGTGGTCGCGGTGCCAGGCCGACAACGCGCGCAGGCCGTGCGGGGACAGGAACTCCGCCTCGTCGAACAGTACGGTCAGCAGCCGGCGCAGGCGGTCCGGCCCGGTGAGGCTGAGCAGGAGCCGTTCGTGTCCCGGTGCGCCAAGCAGCAGCCCGCCTCCGTGGAGCACGTCGCCGTGCTCGGCGAGCAGCGCAGCGAACCGCTTGCCCACGACCAGCGCCAGGTCGATGGCCTGCTTGTCGACGACGCTCATCGCCAGCGCCGGCAAGATCGCCACGATCGACCTGACCTTCAGCGACACCAGGTCGCCGGCCGGAGTGATCAGCCGGTCGTAGTACAGGCCGTCGGTCTCGTCCCACAGCCCGCGGTCGTCAAGCGCCTGCTTGATGGCGGCGAAGTGCTCGACAAACTTCAGCACGACGTCGGTGCCTGGCCGCTGTCCGGTCCGGTGCAGGATCTCCGCGATCGACATCATCGCCATTGCGTAGAACGCCATCCACGCCGTCGCGTCGGCCTGCTCCAGAATGCCGCCCACTGGCAGGTGGGACCTGTCGATCGGGCCGATGTTGTCCAGCCCGAGGAAACCGCCCTCGAACAGATTGTTGCCTTCGGCGTCCTCGCGGTTGACCCACCAGGTGAAGTTCACGAGCAGCTTGTCAAAGATCCGGCTCAGGAAGTGGGTGTCACGCCCGCCGTCCACGGCGAACACTTCGAGCGCGGCCCACGCCTGGACTGGCGGATTCACGTCGCCAAAGTCCCACTCGTAAGCCGGCAGCGCGCCGCCGGGATGCTGGAACCATTCCCGGCAGAGCAGGATCAGCTGGTACTTGGCGAACGCCGGATCCAGGTGCGCGAGCGCGATGCAGTGGAACGACAGATCCCACGCGGCGAACCACGGGTACTCCCACTTGTCCGGCATCGACATGATGTCGAACGCGTCGAAGCTGCGCCAGCGGCTGTTGCGCCCGCTGCGGCGAGAGTCGGGCGGGGCTGGCTGCGCCGGGTCGCCGTCCAGCCAGCGGCTCACGTCGTAGTAGTACAGCTGCTTGCACCACAGCATCCCGGCGAAGCCCTGGCGCATGACCATCGCCTCGTCCGCGCTGGCCGCCGACGGTGTCAGCTCGGCGTAGAACTCGTCGGCCTCGGCCCGGCGCTGCGCCATGACCGTGCCGTACTCGGCCCCGAACGGGTCGCTGCCCCCGGCTGGCCGCAGCCGCAGTCGCAGCTGTGCCGACGCGCCGCCCGCCAAGGTCAGCTTGTACCAGAAGGCGCATTTGGTGCCCCGGCCTGCCGGGTTGACGGTGGCCGCATTGTGCACGACGTGATCGTTGATGCCGTCTTTAGGGAACGGGGTCAGCGCCTCCCCGCCGAACAACCTGGCGACGTTGGTTTCGTTCTCGCAGCAGAGCGTCGCCGGCGGCGCGCCGTCGGGGCCGTCCGCGGCAATCAGTTCCATGGGGCCGATGAACGGATGGGTGAGCGTCACGCGCGCGTCCCCGTCGGCCGCCAGCTCGGGTCGGTCTGCATTGGCGCTCCAGGACCAGGTGTTGCGGAACCATGCTGTCGGCAGCACGTGCAGCTGCGCCTCGTCCGGCCCGGCGTTGGTGACCTCGATGGTCATGAGGATGTCGTCGGGGCCGGCCTTCGCGTAATGCACCTCGGTGATCCAGTACCGGTCCTCGGCGAAGACGCCGGTGTCGATCAGCTCGTATTCCGGCTCCTGGCGTGAGCGTTGCCGGTTCCCGGTTATGAGGTCGTCATACGGAAACGGTCGATGCGGGTAGTGGTATCGCCAGCGGTTCCACGCGTGACTCGGCACCGCATCGAGGTACCACCAGTAATCCTTGACATCCTCGCCGTGATTGCCCTGCGTGCTCGTCAGCCCGAACGGCCGTTCCTTGAGTATCGGGTCCTGGCCATTCCACAGCGCGAGCCCGAGGCAGAGGCGCTGTTCGATGTCGCAGAAGCCGGCCAGCCCGTCCTCGCCCCAGCGGTACGCCCGCGAGCGCGCGTGGTCGTGCGGCAGGTAGTCCCAGGCCTCGCCGTCAGGGCTGTAGTCCTCGCGGACCGTGCCCCACTGCCGTTCGCTGACATAGGGACCCCACCGGTACCACTCGCCAGCCTGCCGCAGCCCGTCTTCGAGGCGGCCGAATCCGGCGACCCGTTCGCTTTCCGCGCCCATCTGCCCGCCCCTCGGCCCGTCCCTGACAGGCCACTATAGGAGCGCCCGTAAACGGCCCGACGCGGTGCGCGCAGAGTAGGCTCGGCTGGCGATGGCCGAGGTGATCAGCAGCGCGGCGAACCCGCTGGTCAAGCGTGTCCGGGCGCTGGCCGACCGCAAACACAGGCGGCGCGAGTCCGCGTTCGTGGTGCAAGGCATCCAGCCGGTCTGGCAAGCCGTCGAAGCGGGCGCCGACATCGACGCGCTGATCGTCGCGCCCGACTTGCTCCGCCATCCCGGTGCAGTCGCGATGGTTGCCGGGCAGGAGGCGTCGGGCGTTCGGGTGGCCCGGTTGTCAGGCGAGCTGTTCGGGCGGATAGCCGACCGGGACGGTCCGTCCGGCCTCGCCGCGATCGTGCGGTCCGCGCCGCTCGCGCTGGCTGACCTGGCGGTGGGCACCGGCTCGCTGTTCGCCGCGCTGCACTCGGCTGGTAATCCCGGCAACGTGGGCACGATCATCAGGACCGCGAGCGCAGTCGGTGCAGACGGCGTCATCCTGATCGGGCCGTCAGCCGATCCGCACGACCCGATCGCGGTGAAGGCGAGCATGGGCGCGATCTTTACCGTGCCCGTCGCGCTGGCCTCGTCGGCGGCGGAGTTCCTGGACTGGGCTCGCGGTGGCGGGGCCACGATTGCGGCCACGTCGGCGCGGGGCAGCGTGTCGTGCTGGGACGCGGACCTGGCCCCGCCGCTGGTGGTGCTGCTCGGCAGTGAGGGCGCCGGCCTGCCCGACGATCTGCTCGCGGCCGCGGATCTGCGGATCGCGATCCCGATGACGGGGACTGCCGAATCGCTCAACCTCGCGGTCGCTGCGGGCGTCCTGCTGTACGAGGTCCGGCGCCGGACCGGCCTGGCCGGACCGCGCGCACCAGGCCGTCCACTGTGCCAATAACCACTGTGCCAATAACCACTGGGCCAATAACCACTGTGCCAATAACCACCGGGCCAAATAGCGGCCCCGGACTGGACCGAACCTGGTTCTAGTTGGCAGGATCAGGGTGAAGCTTGCCGAGGGCGAAGTAACTGGAGGATGGGCGAACATGGGCGGACTGCAGATCGAGGTGGACCCGGCTGAGGTCGGATTCGACCCGGCGCGGCTGGAGCGGATCGACAAGCACTTCGCGCGCTACGTCGATGAGGGCAAGCTGGCCGGCTGGCTGATCACGGTGGCCCGCCACGGCAAGCTGGCGCACGTATCGACCTACGGGCAGCGTGACCTCGAGGCAGGCCTGCCGGTGGAGGCCGACACTTTGTGGCGCATCTACTCGATGACGAAGCCGATCACGTCGGTGGCCGCGATGATGCTGTACGAGGAAGGCGGCTTCGAGCTGACCGACCCCGTGTCCAAGTACATCCCGGCCTTCGGTGACGTCCGGGTCTTCGCTGGCGGCAGCGACATCAGCTTCAAGACGGTGCCGGCGACAGAGCCGATCCGGATCTGGCATCTGCTTAGCCACACCTCCGGCCTGACCTACGGCTTCATGCGCAACCATCCGGTGGACGCGATCTACCGGGCCCGCGGTTACGAGTGGGGCTCGCCGCGCGGCGCCGACCTCGCGGCTATCTGCGACGACTTCGCCTCGATGCCGCTGCTGTTCCAGCCTGGCAGCGAGTGGAGCTACTCGGTCGCGACTGACGTACTCGGCCGCGTGGTCGAGGTCGTGTCCGGCCAGCGGCTCGACGACTTCTTCGCCAGCCGCATCTTCGGACCGCTCGGCATGACCGACTCGGCCTTCTTTGCGCGGCCCGACGATCTGTCCCGGCTGGCGGCGCTGTACACGCGCAGTCCGGAGGACGGCAGAGCGACGCGGATGGACGCGATGGGGAACGCCGCGCTGCGCGAGCCGGTCTACCTGAGCGGCGGCGGCGGGCTGGTGTCGTCCGCGGGCGACTACAACAGGTTTACTCAGCTGCTGCTGAACAGGCCGGACAGCCCGGCGGGCGAGCTTGACGGCGTCCGGTTGCTCAGCCCGCGCACGGTCGCCTACATGGCGAGCAACCACCTGCCCGGTGGCGCCGACCTGGAGACCTTCGGGCGGCCGCTGTACGCCGAGACGGTGTTCGCCGGGGTTGGCTTCGGCCTGGGCTTTGCCGTCGTAATCGACCCGCTGGCGACAAAGTCGCTCGGCTCAGCCGGGGAGTTCAACTGGGGCGGCGCCGCGTCGACGACGTTCTGGGTGGATCCGGCCGAGCAGCTGACGGCGACATTCTTCACCCAGTTGCTGCCCTCGAGCGCGTATCCGATCAGGCCCCAGTTCCGGCAGATGGTGTATCAGGCCCTGGTCGCCTGACGGTGACTGAGCCGCGCTAGCCGGCGGTCCGCAGCCAGGCCGCGGTGTCTGGCGGCAGCAGCCCCTGCTCGAGCGGGCCGCTGGCGAGCAGCAGCGCGTCGTGCGCCGGCAGCGGGACTGGCCAGGCGGAGACGTTGACCACGCAGCTGAACCCACCCGCGCCGCCCGCCTGGCTGCCGCGACGGAACGCCAGCACGTCCGCCTGGCTTCCGAGCCAGGTCAGCGAGTCGTCGGCGGCATGGCACGTGGTCCGGCGGAGGCGCAGGGCGGTCTGGTACAGCGCCAGCACGGAGCCACTGTCCGCCGTCTGCGCGTCGGCGGCGAGCTGCCGCCAGCCGGCCGGCTGCGGCAGCCAGGGCGGTGTGCCATCCGCCGGGCCGAACCCGAATCCAGGCGCGTCGGCCAGCCAGGGCAGCGGGACGCGGCAGCCGTCGCGGCCGCGGACCAGGTGATCGGTGCGCTCATAGATGGGGTCGGCGATGAGCGCGTCGGGGATGTCCTCGACCTCCCACAGCCCGAGTTCCTCGCCCTGGTACAAGTAGCAGCTGCCGGGCAGCGCTAGCGACAGCATGATCGCGGCCCTGGCCCGCCGGGTGCCGAGCGCGAGGTCAGTCGTGCCCGGATCGGGCTGCCAGTCGGTGCCGGTGTAGGCCCGGCCGTACCTGGTCAGGTGCCTGGTCACGTCGTGGTTGGACAGCACCCAGGGCGCGGCCGCGCCGATGCTGGTAAGCGTGGTCTCGATGACAGACCGCAGCCTGGCGGCCTCCCACGGTGCGCCGAGGAAGTCGAAGTTAAACGCGGTGTGCAGCTGATCGCCGGTGAGGTATGGCTGCAGCCTTGTCAGCGGCTTGAGCCAGAGCTCGCCGACAAACACCCGGTCGCCGGGGTATGAATCGATCAGCCGCCGCCAGGACCGGTAAATGTCGTGCAGGCCATCCTGGTCTTCCCACGGCCTGCGGGCGCCGTCGGGCAGCCCGGCCACGTCGGGTAGCGCGGGATCCTTGACCAGGAAGTCAGCCACGTCGATCCGGAAGCCGTCCACGCCGCGGTCTAGCCAGAACCGGAGTATGTCCTCGAACTCGGCCCTGACTTCGGGGTTGTCCCAGTTCAGGTCGGGCTGCTGCGGCGCGTACAGGTGCAGGTACCACTCGCCCGGCCGGCCGTCGGCCTCGGTAATCCTGGTCCAGGCGAGTCCGCCGAACATGGACGGCCAGTCATTGGGCGGCAGCTCGCCGGACTCCCCGCGGCCTGGCCGGAACCAAAACCTGGCCCGCTCGGGCGTGCCCGGCCCGGCCGCTACGGCCGCCCTGAACCACCGGTGCTGGTCGGAGCAGTGGTTCGGCACGATGTCGATGATGATCTTTAGGCCGCAATCGTGCACGGCGCGGATCAATTCGCCTGCCTCGGTCAGGGTGCCGAACACCGGATCAATATCACGGTAGTCGGCGACGTCGTAACCGCCGTCGGCCATCGGCGAGACGTACCAGGGAGTGAGCCAGATCGCGTCGACGCCGAGATCGCGCAGGTACGGCAGGCGGGCGGCTAGGCCGGCCAGGTCGCCGATGCCGTCACCGCCGCCGTCAGCGAAGCTGCGCAGGTAGACCTGGTAGACGGCGGCGGTGTGGTGCCAGGCAGGCTCGGCGGCTGCCGAGCCTTCGGAGGCGAGCTGATGAGGCCGGTCAGCCACCCTTGCTGTCCGTGCCAGCGCGGTGCCGGGCCTTGGTGGCGGCCGGCGGGGAGCCGGCAGCCGAACCTGGCAGGCCGGCGGCGAGGTCCTCCCGCCGCTCCTTGCGGACCTCGCGGGCCTTGACCGCGATGAGCACGAGGAACATGAGCACGACCAGCACGGCCAGCGCGTCGCTCGCGTGCGAGAAGTTCTTGGACACCTTGCTCCAGTCGCTGCCGAGCTCATAACCGATCACGGACAGGGCGGTCGCCCAGACGGCCGTGCCGATCAGGTTGAAGATCTCGAACTGCAGTACTGGCACTTCCATGAAGCCAGCCACCAGGCCGACGAAGGCGCGGACCAGCGGGACGACCCTGGCGACGGCGACCGACCAGGCGCCCCGGCCGCCGAAGAATCGCTCGGCGCGCTCGACGTCCTTCCTGGTCATCAGCAGGTACCTGCGGTACCGCTCGACCGTCTGGCGGCCGCCGAGACGTCCCAGGCCATACGCCGCCGACGATCCGGCCAGCTCGCCCAGCGTGCCCAAGATGATCACGAGCGGCAGGCTGAGATGACCCTGATAGGCAAGCACGCCCGCGAACCCGAAGGTGATCTCGGACGAGATCGGGATGCAGCATGCCTGGACGAAGGCGAAGATGATCAGCGCCCAGTAGCCGGCATCGGTCAGGAAGGTCGTCACACTCACAGTTTCTACAGCATCGCGCGCGATGCGCGGGTCACTGGGAGCAAGCCGGCGTCAGGTTCGTGACAGCAATAGCAAGAAATGTGCCCCGCCCCCTCGGGGAGGGCGGGGCACAGGTGCCGGCAGCCTGGGCGGGGGATGCCCGGCGCCTGGCGGTCCGGTCGGGCCTTGGGGGAGGAGGGAGGAGTAGGCCAGGCCGGATGCTTGTGGCTACTGCAAGTGCATCGCGATCTGCTTGACCAGGTTCGCGGCCTGCGCCTCCCACCGGGCGTAAGCAAGTGGGAAGCCCGACTTCTGCACCGCCTGAGCGTTGGCCCACAGTGGCTCGCTGGCCCAGGCCGGGTTGCCGGCCTGATACTGATGCAGCGCACTCAGGAATGCATCGGAAGCAAAGGCGGGGTCGGTGATCTGAGCCGCCGTGCCCCAGCCCATCGACGGCCGCTGCTGGAATAGTCCGAGCGAGTCCTGGTCGCCGTAGCTGAGATTTTGCAGCTGCGACTCCTGCATCGCCGTGGCAACCGCGATGACTGCGGCGCGGACGCCCATCCTCTTGTCGAGGGCCTGCCCCACGATGGTGGTGGCGTTGGCCATCTGGGCGGGCGACAACGGCATCCAGACCTGCGGCCCGCTGGTCGCGACAGGCATCAGCTGGTCCCAGGGTGGCAGTATGCCGTGCCGGGCCAGGACCGGGTTGGTCTGCTGGTTGATCGCTCCCCGCACCTGCGCCCAGTTGAGGACATGCGGCTGCTGGCTTGCCGCCCCGTTCGATGCGGTCCCGCGCGATGCTCCGCCGCCTTGGGCTGTCACCCTCGTGGTCCGCGAGGCGGAGACGGCAACGGTCGCGGGGCGCGCGGCCGCCGAGCCGCCGACGGTCGCAGCGCTTGCGGCGGTCGCGGAGCCGGCTCCGGCCAGGGCCAGCGCAGCGCCGACGTAGATCATCGATTTCTTGCGGCCCCGTAGGGCGCTGGCCAGCCGCTCGGCGCCAGCCGCGGCGAGGTGAGCGCCCCGCTCGCGAGCGACGCTCGACAGACGGTCAGTGCGGATCATCAGCTTCCTTCCTGCATGTCTTCGCTGCCCGGGCTGGCGGGGGGCCGGCCAGGTTTGAGCGGCCGGCGGGGGCCGGCGAGCTCCTCGCACGCGCTGGCGCGTGCGTCGCGTATTCAGGCAGGCCGAAGCCGGCTCGCGGGTGCGATGCCGATGTCGGCCCAGGAGAAAAGCCGGCGCTGGGGTGGGGGGTGGGGGAAGGCCGGCTTCCCGGTGAGGATCAGTAGGTGTAACGCCGCCGTCGCGATGGCTCCATCCCGGTATGAGCCTTGTCACTACCGCTCAGTAACAGGAATAAGACGCTCCGTAGCCGGCTGCGACGGGGCAGGCACCTGACCGGCCTGCGATCGGCCGCCTACAAGGTGTCTTTGACGACCTCGGCCGGGCTGCCAGGGTGCTGGCCGCCGGAGGCGCGCCGCCCGGCGCGGCCTCGCATCAGGCCGATCGCGGCCGCCAGCGCGGCGATGGCGACGGCGACCCACGGCACGTAGTCGCCGAGGCGGTCATAGAAGGTCCTGGCCGAGGCCGGGGGTAGCTCCAGGTGGACGAGGATGACGCCACGGAAGCTGGTGCCGGCCCAGGCCAGTTGCCGGCCGCGAGCGTCGAACGCGGCAGAGTCGCCAGTCAGTGCTGCCTGGACGACGGGACGGCCCGTCTCCGCCGCCCGCAGTGCGCTCAGTGAGGCGTGCTGGTCTGGAGCCCAGCTCGCCTGGAAGGTGGAATCGGAGGTCTGGTAGATGATCACCTGAGCGCCGTGATCGGCATCGACCCTCGACATGTCGGGGAACGCCGACTCAAAGCAGATGAGCGGGCCGAACGTCAATGACTGACCGCCGGGCAGGATGGCTCGCAGCACATGCGCGCCGGTTCCCGGCATGACGTTCTGCGGCGCGGCGCGGCTGATCTTGCTCAGCCAGCCGAGCACGTGCCGGAACGGGATGTACTCCCCGAACGGAACGAGCCTGGTCTTGACGTATCGGCCATGAACGCCGGTACTGCTGATGAGGGTGGCCTGCTTGGACTGCGCGCCCGCCGCGTTGAGGGCGTCCTGATTAGCCAGGATCTCGGCGCCACCGACGCTGGCGGCCCGCTCGACACCAGCCAGCATGCTCGGGTGAGCCGCGAGGTCATAACCGACGCTGCTCTCGCCCCAGACGAACAGGTCCGCGCGGCCGGCGTCGCTGGTCGTCAGCGCCTCGCTGCGGGCCAGCCGGGCGCTGGGGTCGGCGACGATGCCCGGCTGGACTAGCGCGATCGTCAGTGGCCGGGTAGCGGGTGCTGGCGCGGTCAGCGCGAAGGCGAGGGGACCGGCACCGATGGCGACGAGCGCGCCGCCTAGGCCGGCCAGCCGGATGACCGGCGTCTTGGCGACGAGGGCGACCAGCAGGCCGGTGTTAGCCGTCACCAGGGCGAAGCTGACGAGCCAGACACCGCCGATCGCCGCGAGGGCCAGGATCGCCGGGTGCTGCCACTGGCTGGCCCCGAGCACTGCCCACGGCCCGCCGATGCCCTGCCACGACCGGATCCACTCGCCGAGCAGCCAGCAGCTCGGCACGACGGCGAGCGCGGCGAGAGCGCGCCGGACCGTCACGGGCGGCCGCAGCAGTGACCAGATGGCGATCCCGACCACGCTCCACAGCACGCCGAGGACGATCGCGACTAGCAGAAGCCCTGGCCCGAGGTTCGGCGCGAGCCAGTACATCGCGGCGAGCAGGTAGCCGGCGCCGAACCACCAGCCCCGCACCGCGGCCTCACGCCTGGTAGGCGCGGCGCGCATCAGCGCGAGACCGGGAACGAGCCCGAACCAGGCCAGGAACTCCAGGTTCGCAGCCGGGAAGGCGAGGACCGGGATTGCCCCGGCCAGCAATGCGCCATACCGGGCGGGCTGCCGGAAAGCGCGCCAGAAGGACACGCTCTTATTGTGCTGCCTGCTGGCGAACGGCAGACAGGCGGCGCCGCTCCCGGATCAGGCCGGTGATCGCCAGCGCCAGCGCGGCCAGGGTGGCAAACGTGATGACGCCCTCGGGCCAGCCGCCGATCCGGTCGGCCAGCGTCGTGGCAGTGCGCAGCGGCACCCGCGCCTCGATCTCCGCCTGCTGCCACATCCTGCTGCTGGCCAGCAGGCTGCCGTCCGGTGCGATGATCGCGCTGATGCCAGTGGTAGAGGCAACGACGACGGCGCGGTCGTGCTCGATGGCCCGGATCCGCGCCATGTCCAGCTGCTGCAGCGTCTCGCCGGTCTGGCCGTCCAGCTCGAAGTCCGCGTCGTTGGTCTGCACGGTCAGCAAGTTGGCGCCGGCGGCCACCTCGGACGAGACCAGGCCGTCGAAGCCGACCTCGTAACAGATGACGTCACCAACGCGGATCTTGCCGACGTGGAACACCACGGCACGGTGGCCGGGCGTGAAGTCGACCGGCTGCAGTGAGGGCAGCGAGGTGACCTTGTCCAGCAGCCCGCGAAAGGGGATGACCTCGCCGAACGGTACGAGCCGGCGCTTGACGTAAGTCGCCACTGGTCCCTTGCCGGGCAGCCAGAGCTGGCCCGCGTTGCGGACCGGGTCCTGGAGAACGGCGCCGACGAGCACCGGCCGGTCGATCGTCGCGACGGCGCCCGAGATCACGTCAAAGATGTAGGGGTTGAAGCGCGGGTCCTGGTCGGTGGAATTCTCCGGCCACACGACCAGGTCAGGAGGACGTGCACGGCCGCTGGCCACGAGCGCCGCCAGGCGGCTTGTCGCTGTGGCGTGGTCCTGCGTCACGGTTGCGGCCCGCAGCAGGTTAGGCAGGTTGCGGGCGTGCGGCACGTCGCCCTGGATCGCCGCCACGACGGCGGTCGGGGCGCCGGCCGTGCCCACGTCGCCGGGCAGCAGCGCGCCTGCCGCGCAGAGCGCCACCATCGCCGCGAGCGCCAGCGCCGGCCAGATGCGCGCGCGGACGGCGGAGTGGCCACCGGCCGGGCCGGCTGGTCGTGCGGCGCCTGCCACCCTGACCGGGCCTAGCAGCAGCCAGGCGAGGCAGGCAGCGGTGAGTGCAATGAGGAAGGTCAGGAACGGCGGGCCGCCGATCGCTACCCAGCGCGCCGTCGGCGCCGATGCCTGGCTCATGACCAGCCGTCCCCACGGGAAGCCCTCCCAGGGCCAGCGATCGCGGAGCGCCTCGGCAGCCACCCACCATCCGGCGACCGCGAGCGGCCAGGCCCGCAGCCGCAGTAGCAGCCACTGCCCCACCGTAGCCGCGGCGAAGATGACGGTCTCGGCGATGGCCAGGGCTACCCAGACGTACCACGCCACATTGATGAGCCAGGACAGCAGCGGGAAGAAGAAGGCGAGGCCGAAAATAACGCCCGCAGCCAGCGCAGTCCTGGCCCGCTGCTGCCACAAGGCGACGACCAGCAGGGCTGGCCCGACTGCGGCGAGTGGCCAGATGCCCGCGGGCGGGAAGGCGGCGGCTAGCGCCAGCCCGCCGGCCAGCGCGGTCAGCATCGCCAGCGGCGTGGCCATGGGCTGCGCCGTCAGCGAGCGCGCCGGCCGCGCGGCCGCGCCGACGGCCGGTCCTGGGCTGACAAGCCGCACGGTCCCTCCGCTGGCTGAAGACTCGGTATGCCGGTTCTCTGCGAGCGTAGCCGGGCGAGTCACCAGCGGAGCCGCGGCCGCCCCGGCCGAGCGCCGGGCGGCCCGTCTGGTTTGGCCCAAGTCGGCCGGATAGGTGCAACAAGCAGATTGCATTTTGGTCACTGGTGGGATTGCAGCTATCCACCGTGATAGCGTCGTCACCGTCTGTGTGGTAGTGCACGGTAGATTGCCCTATTGAGGTAGGATGTGCGTCGGCTGATGGTCAAGATCCGTTATGCGGAGCTGCCAGCCGGATTACACGTTGTCCCTGAGGTCGGCCGTCGCGGCACCGTCATCTATCTCCTGCCGGGACTGACCCCGGCGCAGCGGCAGGCCGCACTCTCCCGCGTCCGCAGTAGCGCGCGCATGGGTCATGGCCCGAGGATGCCGGCCCTGTCCATGGCCCGCGCCGTCGCCGCGGACCGGGCAACTACCACGGTTCGCAACGGGGCAGCCGCGCTGCGCAGGCACCCGATCGTGTTCCTGACGCCCATGATCGCGGTCCTCGCCAGCGCGATCGTGTTCATGCTGATGTCCTTCGTCACCCTGACCGTCGCACCGGATGGCAAGGCTGCCGCTGCCGCCATGCCGACGCTCGACATCGGCGCCACGCAGCCGGCCCACAGCGGGACGCGGAGCGCTGGCGTGGCCACCGGCCAGCACCAGCCGGGCCCGGCCGGTAACAGCCCGCGCCGGCATCGCCACCGCCGGCCAGCGGTGACCCCGTCGGCGTCCGCCTCAACAGGCCCTGCCTCCCTGCCCGCGTCGTCGCCATCCCCGACTCGCGTCCCGCCGACGGCTGGCGACAGGTGCATCAAGCTCGGCCGGCTCCTGTTCTGTATGCGTTCCTGAGCACGGCCCCGGCCCGCTGGTAGCGATCCGCGGCTACGATGAGGCGCGCAATTGCGTTCAAGACGCGCTGCTGCCGCAGGCAGGATCCTGAGCGTGATCCGATCCCCGAGCGCCGGATCCTGGCGAAGGAGCAATGGTGAGCCGCCGCGGCTGGTGGTTGTTCGCAGCGATGAGCGTGATCTGGGGTATCCCGTATCTGCTCATCAAGGTGGCAGATGGTGGCGTCTCGCCGCCGGTCCTGGTACTGGCCAGGGTCACCATCGGAGCCGCGCTCCTGCTGCCTATCGCGATCCGCCGGCGTGAGCTCGCGGTGCTGCTGCCGTACTGGCGCTGGCTCGGCCTGTTCGCGCTGGTCGAGATCGTCGCGCCTTGGCTGCTGCTGTCGGAAGCCGAGACCCGGCTGTCGAGCTCGCTCAGCGGCCTGCTGATCGCCTCGGTGCCGATTCTCGTCGCGGTCTTCTCCCGGCTCACCGGCGGTCAGGACCGGCTGACGGCCGTCAGGTGGACGGGCCTGCTCATCGGGCTGGCTGGCGTCGCGCTGCTGGTGGCCGGCTCTGGCACCCGTGGCGATGCCGGGTCCGTCGGCGAGGTCCTGCTGGTGGCGGTGTGCTACGCGACCGGTCCGCTGATCGTCGCGCGGAAGCTGAGCGAGCTGCCGCCCCTCGGCATGACCGCCGCCTGCCTTGCGTTCGCGGCCGTCATCTACGCTCCGATCGCCGCGCTGACCTGGCCCGCCACTCTGCCATCCGGCAATGTGCTGGCGGCACTGGCCGGACTCGCCGTGATCTGCACGGCGGTGGCATTCCTCGGCTTCTTCGCGCTGATCGCCGAGGCGGGCCCGGCCAGGGCATCGGTCATCACCTACGTCAATCCGGCGGTCGCCGTGGCGCTCGGCGTCGGAATCCTCGGGGAGCACCTGACCGCTGCGATGGCCATCGCGTTTGTCCTCATCCTGGGCGGCTCGGTGCTGGCGACGCGGACCAGTCGGCCGTCGCAGCCGGACGCGCAAGTGGCGGCTGGTCCGGCGGAAGCACCTTCGAGCGGCACGGCGGCGACCGCGCGACTAGACTCGCGCGGGTGATCGACCTCAAGGCTGCCCGACAAGATCCGGAGACCTTCCGTGCTGCGCTGGCCAGGCGCGACGCCGCGGCTGACTTCGATGCACTGCTGGCTGCCGACAGTCACTGGCGCTCGCTGACAACGCGGGCTGAGGCCCTGCGCTCAGCGCAGCGGGGGTCGTCGCGGGGCAAGCCCACGCCCGAGCAGATCGAGGAGCTGCGGGCACTGCGCGACGAGCTAGAGCAGGCGCAGGCGGACCAGGCGGTGGCGGCGCAGGAACGCGACCGGCTGCTGGCCAGAATCCCCAACTTGCCGGACCCGACCGCAGCCGACGGCATGGACGAGGAGGACGCGCAGCTCGTCCGCACGTGGGGCGAGAAGCCCAAGTTCGGATTCGAGCTGCGCGACACGACCGAGATCGCGTCGGCGCGCGGCTGGATCGACATGGCCAGAGGCGCCAGGCTGGCCGGATCCAGGTTTGCCTACCGAATCGGCGACGTGGCCATGGCGGAGATGGCGCTGTACCGCTACGTGATCGACAAGCTCACCAGCCGGGGGTTCCTGCTGGTGCTGCCGCCGATCCTGGCGAACGAGCGCGCGATGTACGGCACCGGCTTCCTGCCGACCGAGGAGTCGAACCTGTACCACCTCGAGCACGACGACCTGTACCTGACCGGTACCTCGGAAGTCGCGCTGGCCGGCATCCACGCCGACGAGCGGCTCGAGGAAGCAGACCTGCCGGCCAGGTACACCGCGTTCACCACGAACTTCAGGCGCGAGGCGGGCGCTGCGGGCAAGGACACCAGGGGCATGTTCCGCGTTCACCAGTTCGACAAGGTCGAGATGTTTGTCTACGCGCCGCCCGAGCAGTCACGGGAAATCCACGACCAGTTGCTGTCCTACGAGGAAGAAATAGCCCAGGAGCTTGGCCTGCCGTACCGGGTGATGAACATCGCGGTCGGCGACCTCGGCGCGCCGGCCGCCAAGAAGTATGACATCGAGGCGTGGTTCCCGGTCCAGCAGCGATACCGGGAGATCACCTCGTGTTCTAACACGACCGACTACCAGGCCCGCCGGCTCAACATCCGGTTCCGCCGGGACGGCGAGTGGGAGTTCGTGCACACGCTGAACGGCACCGGGGCGACGGCCAGGGCGCTGCTGTCGATCATGGAGAACTTCCAGGATGAACGCGGCACAGTAGCGGTGCCCGAGGTGCTCCAGCGCTTCGGCGGGCCGGCCACGATCGGCACACCGCCCGCCGGCTAGGCCACCACCAGCTAGGCGCCGGTAGCGTCGCTCGGCGGCGTGCTCGCCGACAGGACCGCCAGCAGCGCCGCACCTTCAGGTACGCCGAGACCGGTGCACGCATCCCAGCCGGCTCCGGCCGCATAAGCGCCGTTGTCCCCGCTGGTGATGTCGCGCAGGCCCGCCACTGGGTGGCCAGGCTGGACGCCGGCGTACAGCTGCTGCTGGATCAGCCCGAACGACTTTCCGAGCGCCTGCGCGAAGCGCGCGATGAGCGCGGCCCACAGCGGCGCGACGGCGCTGGTGCCGCCGATCACGCTCTGCTGTCCGTCGATCAGGACCTGGTAGCCGGTCGCCGGGTCAGCGTTGCCAGCGACATCAGGCACCCCCCGGCCCGGCGCGCCGGCCGGGTTGGCCGGGACACCTGCGGTCGCCTGCCAGATCGGCAGCGCGAACGTACCGCTGACCCCGCCGCCGGTGGCGCCGCCGCCAGCGCCGTCATTCCACACGGTCTCGGCACTGATCACGCCAGTCGAGGGGTCGCCGTGCAGGCTGGTGCCGCCGCAGGCGAGTGCGTGCGGACTGGACGCCGGGAAGTCGGTGTGCGGCTTGCCATCACTGACGCCGTCACTGCTGCCGTTGTCACCGGCCGCCACGGTGACTGTCACGCCTATCGCAACGCCGTCGGCGATCGCCTGGTCCAGTGCGGTCATGGACTGCGCGGTCCAGGAACTCTCCGGGCCGCCCCAGCTGATGCTCACGGCGACCGGCGTCGGCTCGGCGTGCACAGCGTTGGCGACCGCGTCCACAAAACCCTGATCGGTATTGGGCGCGAAATAGACGAGCTGCGCCGCGCCGGGCGCTACCGCGCCGACTACCTCGATGTCGAGCAGGACCTCGCCGTCGGCGCCGTTCGGATCCTGGCCTGCCACGTTGCTCGCGCCGTCGACGCCGACCGCGGTGACCGACGGCGTAGCGATGCCGAGGGAACCGAAGTAGCTATCCAGGTCGCTGGCCGCGAACCCGCCGCCGAGCTCGATGATCGCCACGGTGTGACCAGTGCCGTCGGTGCTGGCAGGGAAGTTATACAGCTCGGCGACCTGCGGCGGGGTGTAGGACACCTGCTGCGCAGCGGCGGCGGCGGCATACCGGTAGTGCGGTGCGGCCTGCGGCCGGTTGTCCAGGCCCAGTACCGCGATCACGACCCCGTCGAGCCGAGCGGGCACCCCGAGGCTGCCGCTGCGGTACCGGTGCGTGACCGGGCGTCCGCTGGCCGGGTCGGGGCTCGTCACCAGGCTGAGGTCGGCGCCGAACGCGCCGGCGAGCGGACCAAGCGGGCCGGTCACCGTGATGCGCCGCGAGCCGGCATCCTCGCTGGTGACCCGGATAGCCGGATCGATGCTCGTGAGCACGTCAGCCACCAGCTCGTGATCGGCGGGCACGGAGCCGTAGCGCTGCCGCAGCTCGGCCCGCGACATCCGGACAGGCGCGCCGTCAGCGGTCCGCGGCAGCGCCACCACGCGGCGGGTGATGAGGGTCAGCTCGACCTGCTCGGCTGGGTCGATGGGGCCGGCGGACGCGGCCTGCGGGAGTTCGGAACGCTGGCTTCCGACGAGCGGGACCAACGGGGGCGTCGTCATGGCGGGCCTTTCTCGACGGGTCAGCTACCTCGCACGGTACCGCGAGCTTAGGCGTCAGGACGTCAGCTGAGCTCGCTCGCGCGCTCCGGCTGCGGAGCTGCGTGCAGCCGGGCACTCCACTTCTCCTCGATGTGGCCGTAGCGCCACACCAGCAGGGCGGTCACCCAGGTCACGATGAACAGGCCGACGATCGCGAAGCCCGCGACGTTGATGTTGAAGTCGCGCATGAAGCCCCAGAATCCGCGGGCCCGGTGCAGACCCGTGACCTCAGTGGAGATGAGACCCAGGGTCTCGATGCCCCCGACCAGGAAGCAGATGCCGACCGACAGGCCGGTGATCGCGAGGTTGTAGTAGACCTTTCGCACCGGGTTGAAGAACGCCCAGCCGTACGCCAGGTTCATGAAGATGCAGTCGCACGTGTCCATCAGCGCCATGCCCGCGGTGAACAAGACCGGCAGGCAGCAGATCGCGTACCAGGGGATGTGCTGCAAGGCCAGGAACGCGGTAGTCCCCAGCAGCAGAACTTCAGTCGTCGTATCGAAGCCCAGGCCGAACAGGAAACCGACTGGATAGAGCTGCCATTCCTTGCTGATCGCGCGCATCCACCGGCCGAAGAACCGGTAAAAGAAGCCGCGATTGTCCAGCTGGCGCTCGAGCTCGGCCTCGTCGTACTCGCCGCGTCGCATGGCGCGGAACACCTTCACGATGCCCGACAAGATGACCAGGTTGAGGCCGCCGATGAGGAACAGGAACCCGGCCGAGACGAGCGTGCCGATGACGGTGCCGAACTGCTGCAGGCCCGAGTTGGCGTGCAGGACCTCGTTGAACACGACCTTCTCGGCGATCACGATGCCCGCGCCCATGGCGACGACCACGGTGGAGTGGCCGAGCGAGAAGAAGTAGCCGAAGCAGAACGGCCGCGGCCGCCCCGTGCCCTGCCGTTCGTTCATCTCCTTGCGGGTGGTGTTGTCGATCACGGCGATGTGATCGGCGTCGAACGCGTGCCGCAGGCCGAGTGTGTACGCCAGGACGCTGACGCCGATGCCGAGGCCGCGGTAGTGCGCCGGGATCACGAACGCGATGAAGATGCCGAAGCCCAGGACGTGGAGCGCGAGGATCGAGGCGAACATCAGCGAGACCCGGCGGCGCTCAGCCGGGGTCATGGTCGTGAACGACTGGCGCACCATCGCGACGAGCCGTAGCTTCGGCGCAGCTGGTACAGCTGACACTCGCTTACTCCTCACCCGTCCCGCCCGGCCCCAGGGCACGACTAGCCTGGCCAGCCAGGCCGTCACGCGGACGCTAACCTAGTTGCACATTAGTTGCAAGTACATCAGAGCCGCATTTACGACGTGCGCCCGAGAGGAAGGTTGTGCGATGACCGGGTTCCAGCCGGAGAAGACGGTAACGGTCGGGGCTGGTCAGCTGACGCCAGACGACGTGCTTGCCGTCGCCCGCGGCGGCGCCAGGATCGAGCTGGCGGCTGAGTCGCTGGCCGCGGTCCGGCGCGGGCGCCAGATCATCGACGCGCTGGCGGACGACGCGGAGCCGCACTACGGCGTCTCGACCGGGTTCGGCGCGCTGGCCACCAGGCACATCCCGGTCGAGCTGCGCACTGCGCTGCAGGCCAGCCTGATCCGCAGCCACGCGGCGGGCTCCGGGGCCGAGGTCGAAGACGAGGTCGTCCGGGCCCTGATGCTGCTGCGACTGGCCACGCTGGCCAGCGGCCTGACCGGCGTGCGCGAGGAGACCGTGCTGGCCTATGCGGCCGTGCTGAACGCCGGGATCACGCCAGTCGTGCACGAATACGGCAGCCTCGGCTGCTCGGGTGACCTTGCCCCGCTGGCCCACTGCGCGCTCGTCATCATGGGCGAGGGCGTGGTGCGGGACGCCAAGGGCGGCCGGCGCCCCGCGGCCGAGGCGCTGGCCGAGGCCGGGCTCGAGCCCGTCGAGCTGCGCGAGAAGGAGGGCCTCGCGCTCATCAACGGCACCGATGGCATGCTCGGCATGCTGGTGATGGCGATCGCCGACCTGCGCGCCCTGCTCAAGGTGGCCGACATCACCGCGTCGATGAGCGTGGAAGGCCTGCTCGGCTCCGATGCCCCATTCGCCGGCGATCTGCAGGCCCTGAGGCCGCATCCCGGCCAGGCCACGGCCGCGGCGAACATGCGGGCGATGCTGGCCGGCAGCGGAATCATGGCCAGCCATCGCGGTCCGGAATGCACGCGAGTACAGGACGCCTACTCAATGCGCTGCGCTCCGCAGGTCGCCGGCGCGGCGCGGGATACCGTCGACCACGCGGCCCTGGTGGCGAGCCGCGAGCTGGCCGCCGTCATCGACAACCCCGTGATCACGCCAGACGGCCGGGTCGAGTCCAACGGCAACTTCCACGGGGCGCCGCTTGGCTACGTGCTGGACTTCCTCGCCATTGCCGCGGCCGACGTTGCCAGCATGGCCGAACGCCGGACCGACCGCTTCCTGGATGCCGCGAGGAGCCAGGAACTCAGCCCGTTCCTGGCCCATGATCCTGGTGTCGACTCCGGTCACATGATCGCGCAGTACACGCAGGCGGCGATTGTCTCCGAGCTGAAGCGGCTGGCGGTGCCGGCCAGCGTCGACTCCATCCCCAGCTCGGCGATGCAGGAAGACCACGTCTCCATGGGCTGGTCAGCGGCGCGCAAGCTACGGCGCTCGGTGGACGGCCTGACGCGCGTGCTGGCGATCGAGCTGCTGACCGCGGCCAGGGGGATCGAGCTGCGAGCGCCGCTCGAGCCGGCTCCCGCCACGGCGGCCGTGGTTGCCGGGCT
This sequence comes from Streptosporangiaceae bacterium, assembly GCA_035484155.1. Classification (GTDB taxonomy): domain Bacteria; phylum Actinomycetota; class Actinomycetes; order Streptosporangiales; family Streptosporangiaceae; genus JAJYUU01. The sequence goes on along the minus strand of DATHPF010000066.1, from coordinate 19,263 downwards.
GCGGGCCAGCGTGGGCGGACCAGGGCCGGATAGGTTCCTCGCGCCGGAGATCGAGGGGGCGGTCGACTACGTGGCCTGCGGTGGCGCGGTGCGAGCAGCTGAGGCCGTGACCGGGCCACTGCGGTAGCGCTCGCCGTCGCCCATGGATCCGCTGGAGCACCCCGACCGGGCCCGCTGGAACGCGCGGTACGCCACTGGCGATGCGCCGTCGTTCACGCCGCATCCGCTTGCTGTGGCCGCACTCGGCCTCGGTCTGCCGGCTGGTCCCGTGCTTGACCTGGCCTGCGGGCCGTCCGGCTCGGCCCTGGCGGCCGCCGAAGCTGGCCGGCGCGTGACGGCGGTCGATGTCTCCGACGTGGCACTACGGCTGCTCGCCGCGGAGGCGGCCCGGCGCGGGCTGGGCGGGCTGGTCACGCCGGTGCACGGCGACCTGGCTGTCTGGCGGCCCGAGCCGGCCAGCTACGCGCTCGTCCTCTGCACCGGGTACTGGGACACCGCCGTTTTCGGCGCCGCGGCGCAGGCCACGCTGCCGGGCGGGGTCCTCGCCTGGCAGGCCTTCACCCAGGCGGCCCGCCTCGACCGTCCGCAGTTGCCGCCGGATTGGTGCCTGCGACCAGGCGAGCCGGCGTCGCTGCTGCCAGCTGATTACGACGTACTGGTTGATAAACCCACAGACCGGGAACGGGGTCGCATGCGGCAGCTCCTGGCCCGCCGGGTCGCGGCCAGGTCAGCTGACTAGGCCTCGTCCGTGCCGATCAGGACCTCGGTCGCCTTGACGATCACCGTGACCTCGTCACCGACCTTGATGTGAAGTTTCTCGCGCGATGAGTCGGTGATGGCCGCCGTCATATCGCCGGGGTTGACGTGCACCGTGACCTCCGACATCACAGCGCCCGCCTTCATGCTCGTCACGGTCCCCCGCAGCTGATTGCGTGCACTCAGCTCCATAGTGGTTGCTCCCGTCGGTCGGCATAACCGCATACGGCCCATGAGCTACTTACCCGGCTGTAGCACGGGGTAAGAGCGGCATTACCCAAGGTTGACGGCCGAGTTAAGGGCGGTAGCGATGGCTAGGCCCAGCGCCCGGGCGACCGGCGGCGGGAAGGCGTTGCCGACCTGGCGATAAGCCGCTGTCTTGCTGCCGCTGAACTGCCAGGTGTCCGGGAAGCCCTGGAGCCTGGCCACCATGCGCACCGTCAGCTTCGGCGCCTGGTCAGGCGGGAAGCCAGGCCCGGGCGGCGCGGCGGCGATCCCGAGCCCGTCGACGGCGAGCGCGCGCCAGGCGGCGCGTGCCCTGGTCGGGCCGAGATCAGGGCCGCCGTGCTTCTTGCTGCCGCCAACGATGGTGGGTGCGATCCGGTCGGCGCGCGCGGCCCAGTCGGCCGCGCCCGGCCAGCCGTCCGAGCCCATCAGGTCAGCCAGCGTCTCGCCCACTGTCCGCGGCGGACCGGGCAGTGGCCGGGGCCAGCGGAACGTCGCCGCCCAGCGGCTCGCAATGGCGACCAGGACGAACCGCGGCCGTAGCTGGGGGACGCCATGGTCGCTGGCGTTAATGAGCTGCCAGCAGGCCTGGTATCCGAGTTCGGCGAGCTGCCCGAGGACGTGCGCACGGTAGGCGTCAAACTTCCCCGTTCCCAGCCCCCGAACGTTTTCCAGCAGGACGGCGCGCGGCCTGATCTCTTCCACCAGCCGGAGCGCCTCCGGGAACAGGTCTCGCTCGTCGTCGCGGCCAAGCTGTTTGCCGGCGATGGAGAACGGGGGGCACGGAACCCCGCCGGCGACCAGGTCGATTCCGGTGAAGGCGTGACCGTCGAGGTTCGCCACGTCGTCCTCGATGATCTTCCAGTCGTCGCCCCGGTTACGGCGCAGCGTCTCGCAGGCGTCCGCGTCGAGCTCGACCGCCGCGGCATGAGAAAAGCCGGCCTGCTCCAGGCCGAGCGCCTGGCCGCCCGCGCCCGCGCAGATCTCCACCGCCGTCAGTTCATGCACGCTCCGCCGCCGCCTCCCCGGCTGATTCTGCTAGCCGGGCCAGCGGCGGTGAGGTTCCCACGCCGCGAGGCGCCGGCTACTGGCCGAGCAGCCACCGGCCTGGCGCGACGAGCGTCCGCGCTGCCGCCGGTCCCCACGAGCCCGGCGCGTACGAAACGATCTTGGGCGGGTCGGTCAGCAGTGGCCCTGCGACCTTCCACGTAGCGGCCAGTCCGTCGGGGCGGGTGAACAGGGACCGATCGCCAATCAGGACGTCGTGGATCAGGCGCACGTACGCGGGCAGCGGATCAGCGTCCTCGAGCTTGGAGAGCGGGATCATGGCCGTGGCGACGTCCAGGCTCAGGCCCGCGCCTGGCCGCTTTGCCACGACGGTCAGATCGATCTCGCCGTCGCCGGCGAGGGAGAACGAGAGCACGTTCGGCTCTGCGGGCAGCATGCCGGCCAGCGGCCCGTCCATTGGCTTGCGCAGGAGCACGCTGACGCGCTGTTTCGTCTCGGCGAGTCGCTTGCCGGTCCGGAGGTAGAACGGGACCCCGCGCCAGCGGGGATTGTCGATCCACAGCCGGGCGGCGACGAAGGTGTTCTGCTGCGACTTTGGCGCTACGCCCGGAACGTCGCGGTAACCGGCGAACTGGCCCAGCACCACCTCGGCCGGGTCGAGCCGGCGGAACGACTTGATGACCTTCTCCCTGGCTGGCTGAAGGTCGGCGGCGTCCAGGCTGGCTGGCGGTTCCATAGCGACCTCGGCCGCGATCTGGAACAGGTGCGTGATCAGCATGTCCAGCACCGCGCCCGTGGCGTCGTAAAATTTCGAGCGGTCGGTGATGCCGAGCTTCTCCACCACGTCGATCTGGACCGACTCGATGTGGCGGTGGTTCCAGATGCCGCTGAACACCTCGTTGGCGAACCGCAGCACGTGCAGGTCCTGTGTCGCTTCCTTGCCGAGGAAGTGGTCGATCCGGTAGACCTGATCCTCCGCGAGCACTGCGTGAACGGTGCGGTCGAGCGCGCGGAAGCTTTGCGGCGAGGTACCGAACGGCTTTTCGTACACGACGCGAGCGCCGCGGGCCAGACCGTGCTTGCCGAGCGCCTTAGTGAGCTCCCCAAACGCGGTCGGCGGCACGGCAAAGTAGTGCACGAACTGCGGGTCCCCGCCCAGAGACTTGCGCGCCATATCGACGACGTCGAGCAGGCTGCCGGGGTCGTCGGTATTGAACCCGCCGCCGGCGAACAGCAGGCGCTTCTCAAAGGACTGCCAGGTGTCGGGATCGGGCTTCGGCCCGAAGTCCATCAGCACGTCGCGCACGTGCTTGCGGAAGTCCTCGTGCGCGACGTCGCCTCGGCCGTTGCCCACCAGGAGCCATTTGTCGGGCAGCAGCCCGGTTAGCGCCAGCTGGTAGAACGCCGGCAGCACCAGCCGCTTGGCCAGGTCACCGGTCGCGCCGAACAAGACGAATATCGTCGGGCCCGGCTCCCGGCGGGACACGCCGGCACGCTTGGTGGTCGCCATGGACCTAACGTACCCGTGGCGGCGGCCGGGTCACCGGTAGCCTGGCCGGTGGTGGCCGATGACGCCGATCGGCTTATGCAACGGCGCGCACCACACCTCCGAGCAGCGCGGCGCACCGCAGGTCACGCGCACGTGACCGCCCCGCGCAGCCTGCGCAGCGGCACATTCGCACGGGTCCCAGCTGAGGCTCACCGTGCCCGGCCGCCAGGGATGATGCAGCCGGCACTGCAGCGGGATGCTCGACCATATCGATTGCTGTCCCTGGGCCATGCATATTATTCAAACACGTGATCGAGTCGCTGAATAGCGCGGATCGGCCACGAGCGGGGACCGGGCGAGTAGCACGATGCCGGCGACCGCGCCGGTCGCGGCGGCGAGCTGCAGGCCGAGCATGGCCGGCGAGGTCGCGAGGCGTTCGCCGAACACCACTGCTCCGATGACCACGGCGGAGACTGGCTCGACAGTGTCCATGATCGGCAGGCTGGACCGCAGCGCGCCGGACTTGTACGCGCTGGCCGAGAGCAGCAGCCCGGTGCAGCCAAGTGCGAGCAGCGCCCAGGGCTGCCAGCGAGCCAGGACAGTCGTGCCATCGCCGAACCGAACGATCCTGGTGAGGCTCAGGGTCACTGCCGCCGTCATGCCGAAGGTAACCCCGGTGGCGATCGCGAGCAGGGCCGAGCGCGTGGCGCGCCTGCCAACGACCGCGGCTGTGGCGGCACCGGCGCTGACCAGCGCGACTGCGCCGAATGCGAGCAGCCAGTGCCGGGCGGGTGCGTCGGAGCGTCCGGACGAGGCCGGCGAGCAGATCACGAACACGGCCACGCCAGCGCCGACGATCGCGCAGCCTGCCCAGTCGACCGGCCGCATCCGCCGTCCTTCCCAGGCAGCCGCGATTGGCAGGGCGAACAGCAGGTCGGCTGCCACGACCGGCGCCACCACCGCCAGCGGCCCGAACGCCAGCGCCACGGCCTGAAGGCCGTAAGCGGCGACGGCCAGGCCGAGGCCGGCTAGCCAGAGTCGGCGACGGACCAGCTGGGAGAGCAGGCGGAGCGGACTACGACCCCGTTCCCGCTGGATCTGACGGTGCTGGAGGGCTACCCCGACGCCGAACGAGCACGCCGCACCCAGGGCCGCCGGGACCGCGATCGCGATGGCGGCGGTCGTGGTCACGAGGGCCTCGTCTCACCGCCATCCTGACCGGCTACCGGCTCACGGTCGCGCTGGCCAGGGCCCGGGGTCGCTGGCTGCCGCGGCACCCTGGCCGGGCGCGGGGGCCGGCGCATCCACAGGTAGAAGCCGACTAGTCCGGCGAAGAAGGCCAGCCACGGCGCGAGGTCGAACCATACGTTGTTCAGCACTGCTGTTACCTCCTTCCTTGCAGCTGCGCACTGGTCGGCCGGAACGTTAGCTCACCCGCTCGCGGTGTGGGACTGGTGCCGCGTCCGTGGAGGCCGTGTGAAGAGCAGCAACCGGCGGGCCGGGTGTCCCCGGCGAGCCGGGTGCCAGCCGGTCGCGGGCGCGGCGCTCGCGGACGCGGCGCACGACTTCGACGAGAGCGCTGAGCACGAGCGCGGCGCCGAGTGCCAGCAAGAAGCCGGCCCACGGCCTGCCCTCGAACGCCGCGCCGCCGAGTCGGCCAAGGAAGTATGCATAGCTCGCCCAGATGATCCCGGCACACGCGGTGGCGAGTACGAACCGCTTGCGGTCGTAACCGACGATCCCGCAGGTCACGGTCACAGCCGTGCGGCCACCGGGGATGAACCGGCACAGGATGATCAGGCCGGCGCCGTATCTGTCGAGAGTGTGCTGAGCCCAGGCGCGCCTGCGCTCCCCGCGGTCGCCTCCGAAGAACCGTCGTTGCGCGACCTGACTGAAGCGGCGTCCGATCAGGTACCCGAGGTTGTCACCAGCAAAGGCGCCGAGAGCCGCGAGCAAGACCAGGACTGCGATGCGCGGATCGGCGCTCCCGGCGGTAGCAACGCCGAGGGCGATCACGACGGTTTCGCTCGGCAGGATCGGCAGGACAGCGTCGAGGGCCGGAATCCAGAAGGCTGCCAGGTACGACAGCGGCGCCGAGATGGCGAGTGCGGACAGTCCAATCACTCGGCCAGTACATGCCACGCGTGTGCAGCCCAGGTGAAGACGTTGTGCAGACCGTCTAGAAGTGCGCGATTGTCGGCCGAGTGCGACTGGCCCCGGCTAGCGGAGGGCCCAAGTCCACGTGTCGATGTGCTGGTCAGCGTAGTCCGCTGCGGGTCCCCAGTAATCGCCGTGGCCGTCGGCGTACAGGCGGGCCCATGGTTGCCGGCCGGTCTCGGCGGACTCGCGGAGAAGGTCAAACATGCCCCGCGAGTGCGCGCCGATGAGCGGTGGCAGTTCCCGGCGCTGCTCGGCAGTCAGCCCGTAGCCGTCGGCTAGTGCCCGCAGCCGCGGCGCGTCCGCAGCTGGGTCGCCGTCCGGCTCGAGTGGCACGAAGCTTGTCGCGGCCCAGGCCAGGTCCCAGAGGCGCGACCCTGGTCCGGCACCATCCCAGTCGATGAAGACCCACCGGTCGCCGTCGCATACCAGGTTCCAGGACGCCAGATCGTGATGACAGACGAGGTCGCTGCGATCCGGCTCAATCACTACATCCCACTGCGCATCAGGTCGTGGCATGAAGCCAGCGGAGATGTCGTGGAACTCGCGGATCAGGCTGCCCACGCGGTCCAGGCCGTCCAGGTCCATCGGCGGCATCTCGTAGGCCAGCTCGCCGGGGATGTACTCGAGGACGTGGCGGCCGCGCTCGTCGCGCCCCAGCGTCCGCGGGGCGCCGGCAAACCTGTTGTCGTTCAGGTAGGACAGGAAGGCTTCGACATCCGGCGTCTGCGGACCCGCCGGCTTGCGGACCGTGTCGCCCACCCGGACCACGACATCCGCCACATTCCCGCCCGCGAGTACCTGCTCCTCGGGCTCTGTCATCGCAGCATTGTGCCAGGCCAGGGCTACTGCAAGTCGGTGCCCCATGATCGTCGCGGCGCGGGGCAGTGCTTGAATGACGAGAAGCGCTCCGCCACTTCGCTGGCCGGAGTCCGGCGGGGGCCTTGGAGGTGCAGTCATGGAGGTACCAGCCGATACTGGCTCCGCAGACCCGGGCGCCGAACTCAGACACGCTGCCACGACGGTCCGGCAACGGTACAAGAAGGGGTCGCCCGCTTACGGTTTCTGGGGCGTGACCGCCGGGATCTGGGAGCGGTGGGCCGAGCGCCTCGAGCTGGGAGTCGAGCTGTCCCCAGTTGCACAAGCCGAGTTTCAGGCCGCGCTCTTCAGCGCGCGCAAGTACATGGACCTGCGGCACGGGGGATCTGAGCAGGTCCTGACCGACGGAGTGCTGTCGTGTGCCGGGTGCGGCGAGGTGTTCGCGTCGCCGAAGGATCAGGCGTTGCCCGCGACCGAGGTGTCCGCTCGGCTGCTCGGACACGTGTGTCCCAAGTTGCCGCAATAACGCGAGCAGGCCCCGGACGCCTTCGGTCCACTCCACTCCACGCCTGCGCCTGGCGCTAGTACGCGCGGGTTATGCTTGACTTGCCCGGATTCGCCTGTGTGCGGAAGCAGCATCCGGTCGGCTAAGGCATCTGAACTTGCATGAAGCGGTCTGCGCGGTGGTGGGTCTCCCCGGTTGTCGGTGGCCTCGCATTCGCAGTGGTTGTGCTGGGCGTAGTGGCCGTAGGCCGGGCCGTGCCCAGCGCGCCGAGCGTTCCGGCGCTCCCGGCGGCCAGTGCGCCGATCCAGAAGGGCGTGCCGCCCTACTACGTGGCCATCATCACGGACAGGCCGCTCTCGCAGTACGGACTGCCGGCGAGCGTGGCCAGCGTGCGCGACACCGCGAGCGGCAAGGTGCTCGCTACGGTCAGGCCGCCGTCGCCGTACACGGGCTTCAGCGAGGTCAGCGGAGCAGCCGATGACCGGACCTTCGTCCTGCTCGCTGACACCAGGCCGGCGTTCCTCCAGCCGCTCGCCGAACGCTTCTATCTGCTGCGCATAAACCCGGCGGCAGCGTCGGCAGCCAGGCGGGCGAGCCTGACGGCCCTGCCCGCTAGCTTCATCTTTGGCGGGAACGACGTCACGACGACGGCGTTGTCTCCTGACGGCAGAGCCCTCGCGACGATACTCACACCGAGCCAGGCCTCGCCGGACGCGTTGCCCGAGCCGTATCTCGCCATCGATTACCTGGCGACCGGGACAACCCGGGCGTGGGCCAGGTACGTATGCCTCCAGCACAAATGCCAGCAAGCCGAGTTCGGCACAGGAGGTTTCGACTACCCGACGGCCACCGTGACACTTGCCTGGACCCAGAATGGGAAATGGCTCGCTTTCACGCTAGGCCCCGGCCTTACCCAGCTGCGGCGCCTCGACGTCCACGCGCCTGGCGACGACGCGCAGGCCAACAGCAAGCCGTTCCTGATCCAGGGCGTTCCCTCCGCATACTGGTACGCGGCCGCGATGACGCCCGATGCGAAGTCGGCGTTTATCAGCTACCGGGGAAATCGCGGGGGTCCGTTGGTTCCTGTCTTCGGCGGCCTCGTCTGGTACTCGGCAAAGACGGGCAAGCTCACTACAGTCAATAGGCTGATCTTCAGCAATGGCGCCGGCTACGAGCCCTACGGCAGCCCGATGCCGGACGACGTCGTATGGACGAGCTACAACGGCGGCCAGGCCATCATCCTCGACTCCCGCCCGGGCCAGACGGCGGGCGTATACACCGGAACGCGCTACATGCCGCTCCGCTGGCCCGCCAACGTTCTCGACGTCTCCTGGTAGGACGACGCCTCAACCGAACTCGTCATGGACGCTTAGCTGTCCCGGCGGCCTCTCCACCAGAAGAACGAGCCTCTGCGCCTCTTGTTCGAGATTGAGAAGAGCACGCAAGCGACCACTACTGCGCAGACCACGATGATGTCCATGCCGTCTCCCGGCTTTGTGAAAGGCTCAGAAGAGGCGTCGGGCCTGTACGGGGCGACAACCGTCAGCGGTCGTCCTGCCCAAACGAGTCGTCGCTCCCAAGAGGGACTTGTGCCTCACTGTACTACCTGAGCAGCGCGTCGAGCTTTGCCGTCCGCGCCGCGTCGGGACCAGCAGACGGCAAATCAGCATCTATGGTGGGGCAGTGCCCCGGCGGAAGCATCGGCTTGACAGATGGTTCCAAATGCATCCGCGCACCACTGGTGCCATCGCCATCGCCGGACTCGGCGCGATGACTGTCTGGGAGATCGTTAGAATCGCCGCCGCGCGCCACACAGTCCCCAACGGCTGGGCTGCCGGGCTTGCCGCAGGGATAGCGGCAAGCTTGGCCATGACCAGCCTCCTCATCATCACTTACAGGCTTATCCAACGCGCCCCCCGAAGGCACGGCAGCCTGGCAATGGCCGTGACCTTGCTGATTGGGGTCAGTCCTACACTCGCTTTCGTGTTCACCGCGCCGCAGCCGGGGCCTGCGAGTGAGGTGCCGTACGTCGTCACGACTGGCGCTTCGGTCGCTGGCATGGCATACGCTGGCGCCTTTTTTGCCCTGTACCTGGCGCTGGTTGTCCGGGGCACTCCCAGGGTGATCCGCAGCCCGCCCGCGGCTTCGGTGGAGACAGATCGCGATCTGCTCACTGCCCTGGTAGGGCCGGGCGAGACCGGCTGGGACGTCTCGTGGATAGGCGACGGTCGCAGGCCCAGGCGCCTCAACGCGGCCACACTCACCGAGGTCACCGACCAGGCCGCGGCAGCCGCAGTGCAGCACTACCTGCGCCGTCGGGCCGGCGCAACCAATGCAGACTTTCAGATCGCGCTCTTCCCGCATGACTACAACAAAGGCCCGATCTTTGACATCAGCGGCGGACTCGGAGCCTTCGTTGCGACCGATAAGTTCAGCGGCCGGACGCTGCACGGCGCGAGCCTGGAGGATCTCCTGCAAGCAGCTGAGGAATCGAGTGACCTACGGGCGAGGGAATACATGTTCCACTGGATGCGCCCCGTCATCGCTCTTCCCCAGGGGTCACCGCTGCCGGGTTGAACCCAGCGAGCTAACCGATTTGCTGACGATGGTAGTTCCGCCCGAATTACTGGCCAGGGCGGCAGAGCTGGTGGCGGGAAGGCTATTGGAGGGAAGGCTAAAGGAGTCGGGCGGCGAAGGTGGCATGCTGCTCGCCCCACCAGCGGCGCCGCCGGTCGAATCGCTCCGCGCCGCCCATCTCGTTCCACATCTGAGCGAAGTTCTGATTGCCCGCCTCGACCTGGCGGCGCACGAATTCACCGCCACTGGCTATCCGATCCGAGAGGATCTCCAGCAAGGACATACGCCCGGCCTGGTCGAGGCCGTACGCCTCGGCGACCAGCTCAAGCCGCCTGATCTTGTCGGCAGGCTGCCAGCCAAGCCTGGCTGCGCTGAGGTCATCGTCCACGGGCACGCACATCAGCGCGAGCCGGGCGACGTCATACGCCGGGCGGCCGGGTGCGGCGAAGTCGAAATCGAGCAGCGCAACCGCCTGGCCGTCGCGGAAGACGACGTTCTCCAGGCAAACGTCGTTGTGGCAGACGATGCCCGCGGCGCTGCCAGTGTCAGTCAGCTCCGCGCTCCAGGTTGTCCCGGCCAGGTCGAACGATGCGGATGCGTCATGGAACCGCCTGAGGAGCGATGCCACCGACTCGAGCGCCGGGCCGGATTGGGCCCACTCCGGATAGGGCGGCACTGCCACGTCACCCTCGATGTACTCCAGCCGCTCCCGGCCATCTTGGACGCTGCCCGCTGGCACGGGTGCGCCATCAAATCCGGCGAGCCGTACCGATCGCATGAGCCGGTGTATTGAAGCCACGTGCGGACCTGCCGGGCGCATGACGTGTCGGCCGATCCGCGTGACGGCCCCGGCGTTGGCAATGCCGCCTGCTAGCGGCTCCTCGTTCATTAGGTGCGCCTCTGCGATGGCCCTAAGGTGAGCGGGCCACTGGAGGCTACCGCAGCACAACCGAGCGGGCGGAAATCATTTCGGCCGTGCTGGCCTCGTTTGGTACGTTCGCCGGGCCGTTTTCGCTGGCTCGACGGCTAGCGGTTCGTGTACGCAGATCCCCAAGACGCATGGAGCTGGCATGGAACGCACCGTTCGCACACCTGATGGCCGGGTCCTCGCGGTCCAAGAAAGCGGTGATCCCGCGGGCAGCCCGGTGCTCGTGCACAATGGCACTCCCATGTCGCGTCACCTTTACGGCCCTAACGCGGCGGATGCCGCCGAGCAGGGACTGCGGCTTATCAGCTATGACCGGCGGGGTATGGCGGCTCGACACCCCAGCCTGGGCGGGCCGTTGCCGATTGCGCGGCCGACGTCAGGGCCATCTGCGCCGCACTAGAGATCGGCAAGCTTGCGATGTGGGGCCTTTCCGGCGGCGGACCGCGCGTCCTAGCTTGCGCAGCTTTGCTCCCCGATCTCGTCACCGCTGCCGCCGCCCACGCATCGTTTGCGCCCTACGATGCTGAAGGGCTGGACTGGTTTGAGGGCCTTCAGGCCGCCGATGCATACCGACTGGCGCTCACCGACCCCGACGCCGTACGGGCCGATCTAGACGACGCCAGGAAGGAAGAACTGGCTATGGCCGGCAGCCTGGCCGAGCTATGGGCGCCGTCCCTGTCGGCGGCAGACGCCGCCGTCCTGACCGGCGAACTGGCCGAATTCATAGTCCGCACCAACCACGAGGCACTCGCGCCGGGTACCCAAGGATGGTGGGACGACAGCTACGGCCTGATCCGCCCGTGGGGATTCGAGCTGGCCGACATCTCCGTCCCGGTACTGCTTCTGCACGGCAGGCAGGACAAGTTCGTCCCCTTCGCCCATGGCCAATGGCTCGCCACCCACATCCCGGATGTCGAAGCGCGGCTGCTCGATGACGACGGGCACCTCACACTCCAGGAACACCGGATCAGCGAGGTGCACCGCTGGCTGAGGCAACGCCTCTAAGGAGGCAGGCAGCGAACGACAGGCCGCTGCCGTTGTGGAGCGACACCAGGAGCTTCAACCCGGATGGACGGCGCGGGTGATCGTGCGCTACACGGCGGCTCGTTGGTCGTGGTCCGCGTCAAGGAGCATTCGCGCCGTTCGTGCGAACGCGTCCCTCAGAGCGCCGACGTACCGGCGCAGCCAACGATGGATCAGATCGCCGAGCTGGTGGAGCGCTGGCATTATCGACAGTCATTCGAGGAGATAGCTACCGCGCTAGAGGTCGACCGGCTGACCATCTCCCGGTGGACACCCACCAACGCGGTGAAGCTCGCCGCGCTAGGCCTTAAGTGCTCTGTGGGCGAGTGCGAGGAGCGGGTAGCACGTGCCCGCAAATGGGGCCGGAGCTGGACAGCATCGTGGACTCCACCACACAGAAGAGCATCAGCTGGTTCAGGCAGTATGTGATGGAGAAGTCGTGGCCACCGACGAGGGTGCTGCCATGGTGGACGACGTTCTGGCGGGCTTGTTACGTGTCGCTGGTTTGCTGGAGACGGCAGTCCCGGCGAGCCGCCGCCCACTTCTCGGCTCCTGCCCACCGCCCGACGGCTGGCTCTCCTCCAGATCGGCCATAGCGTTGAACTGGACTGTCTGCTGCTTGATCGTCCTCAGCTCGTCCCTAGAAGGTTCATTGGCCGGTCGAACCGGGTGCCATCTACGAATGCGATGAACAGCGTGCCGAAGTAGTAGCGACCACCGGAGCCGGGAATGATCAACTCGGGGACCACTTCGCCAACGACGTCCCGCTTTGGCGTCCGGGGTCGAAGATGCCTGCACAAGCACCAGCGAATGGACCCAGCCGCTCTACTGGCAGGACGCCACCATCGAGCGCCCAGACGCCGTCGCCTTTCACGCGGACCCGGATCGGGGCAAGATTGACTCCGCGATTCCTGTCTACGACGGCGCGGTCGCGGGAAGCCTGTTCAGCCACCTGTGCCGCTCGCTGATGTGCGTTCGCTGGCCCTCCTCGGCCACAGGGAAGCGCACTGCCCACGCCGAGGTCGAGTACATCCAGAATTCCGGGCGCGAGGCTGGATGCCGATGCCTCCCACTCCCGGTAGACGTACTACTCGCGGACATGCTCGTGCGGTTACGCTGCTTGCATGTTTCTCGGCCTGATAGGCATGACGCTGGGGATCATCGCGCTGTGCCGGATCGCGATCCAACGCCGCAGGGACCGGCGCAACCGGGACGTGCTGCCCCCGGACTGGCGGGACTGGGAAGCGGAATATCAAAATCGGCGCGCGCATGGTGATCACCCAAGCGATCCCACATAGACGTACTACACCTGACGGATAACGGGTCTGTGAGCCGACGCGTGGTTCTGAAACACTGAGGACGTGCGCGGCAGCGGATCAGGTGGCCGGGTCATGCAGGTGCTGCGCTGGAAGCCTAGAAGCACCGGCAGGTGTGCGCGTACGCGGTGCTTGGCTTCGGTGTACCGGGGTTCTGTATCTGGGTAGTCGTGGGACCGCAGCGCTCCTTGCTCTGGGCGCTCATCTATGCCGCGAGCATTACGCTCTTCGGTGGGCTGGGGCAGAGCTGGCGACTGAACTGGGACCGCAACCGGGGCAAGCTCTAAAGCGACCCGCCGATAATCACCGTTTCTGGGCAAACGATCACGAGGGAACGCCATGGACTTCGTGGACTCCGCGGGAGACGGCGTCCCGCCGGGCTCGCGTGAACCGAGACGCCGCCACCTACTGCCGTACGAGCCGCGGCTGGTTGCCTGGCATTTGCGACGCTGGCGGTCCGGCCGTAAGTACGACGTTGCCAAGACGGAGCACGACAACGGCCGCGAATACGTCAGGCTCTTTGCTGCTTACTGTGTCGGCCGGAAGTTGCAGGCCCTGACTGGTTGCCTGGTCCCCGTCGTCGTCATTGGGTTCGCACTCGGCGTGTCCGATGGTTGGCCCGCATTGCTGGCGGGCTCCGTCGGAGTCGTCGTCAGTTTCGCAGTAGGGGGAATAGGAATGGTCAGGATGTTCCAGGCCGACAAGTCTCGCAAGGAATACCAGCAGGCGAGACTGCTGACGCCGCAGTGAACTGGCGTACTGACCGCGAAGCATCGTGCGTGTCCGGGTGCCAGAGGGAGCCGGGCGTAAGTCGAGCACATCCCGGATTTCGGCGCCAAGGCTTGGAAGACCCGACTGATCCCACATAGAAGCAGACACACTCCTAGTAGCAGAGAGACAAGTACTTGGCCGCGTGGCATATCCGCAGCGGAGCTGCTGGCTAGGTAGCAACTCCCTCGTATGTGCCATGTCCCCTGCATCTGCGGCTGACTCAGAAGGCGCACAGTGGCATTTTCCCGCAGTGACTTAGCGCACTCAGGGCCTTACCGGACTTAATCAATGGTGCTAGCGGTCGCGAGAAAATCCCGGTGTGCGGCCAGTTAACTCCTGCTGCGTGGCCATCAGAATTCCTGGTACGCGGTCATCTGATCTCCCGGTGACCGGCGTGTCCTGATGCAAGTGATCCCTCCGGGGTGGGTGGGTTCGAGGTGTCTGCTTCGCACCCACCGGCCCGGAGGGATCCGTGACTAAGTCTGGCAGGGAGATCATGGAAATTCTGGAGGCGTATGACCTGACCGGCTGCGCGCACTCGGCGGCGCAGCTGGCCGGTACCGACCGCAAGACCGTCCTGCGATACGTGGCGCTGCGGGAGGCTGGTCATGACCCGGCTGCGCCCGCGCGCCGGCCGCGGTCGGCGGATGAGTTCGCCGGCAAGGTTGAGGAGCTGGTGGATCGCAGCAGCGGGAAGATCCGCGCTGATGTGGTGCACCGCAGGCTGACCTCGATGGGATATGCGGGCTCGGAGCGCAGCACCCGGCGGGTGGTCGCCGAGGCCAAGGCCGTGTGGCGGGCCGGGCACCGGCGGACTTACCGGCCGTGGATCCCCGAGCCGGGGATGTGGCTGCAGTGGGACTGGGGCGAGGGCCCGAAGATCGGCGGCCGCCGGACGCAGCTGTTCTGCTGCTGGCTGGCCTGGTCCCGGTTCCGGGTGGTGCTGCCGTCGTGGGACCAGTCGCTCGGGAGCCTGACCGCGTGCCTGGACCGTGCACTGCAGATCATCGGCGGCGTCCCTGCCTATCTGCTCACCGATAACCCCAGGACCGTGACCATCGAGCATGTCGCCGGGATCCCGGTCCGCCACCCGGACATGGTCGCGCTGGGCCGGCACTACGGCGCCACCGTGCAGACATGCCGGCCGTTCGATCCCGAGTCCAAAGGCGGCACCGAGGCGACGGTGAAGATCGCCAAAGCGGACCTGGTGCCGACACTGGTGAACCTGGCCGCCGAGTATGCCAGCTTCGGCGAGCTGGAGGACGCGTGCGCGGCGTGGTGCGAGCGGGTCAACGGCCGGGTGCACCGGGAAAGCGCCGCAGTCCCCGTCCAGCGGCTGGCCGCCGAGCGCGAGCATCTGCATCCGCTGCCGGGCGAGCCGTATGTGCTGGCGCTGGGCGAGGAACGGCTGGTGAACGAGGATCAGACGATCCGGTTCGGGTCGGTGCGGTACTCCACCCCGCCCGGTCATGTCGGGGACCGGGTCTGGTGCCGGGTGCACGGCAGCGAGCTGGTCATCGTCGCCCGCACCGGCAGCGGGCTGACCGAGATTGCCCGCCACGCCCTGTCCACGCCGGGCAGCCCGCGGATCGCCGGCGAGCATTACCCGCATCACCCACCAGGCAACGGACCTCGCCAGCCCCGGCCGCGCGCCCGGACGGCGGCTGAGGAAGCATTCCTGAACCTCGGTGCGGGCGCGGCCCGGTGGCTGACCGAGGCCGCCGCCGCCGGAACGCAGCGGGTCCGGTCGAAGATGGCCCGCGCGGTCGAGCTCGCCGCCGTTGTCGGCGCTGACCGTGTCGACGAGGCGCTGGGCCTGGCCGCGATCGCAGGCCGGTTCGGCGACAGCGATCTGCCCGCCATCCTCGATCATCTCGCCGTGTCCGGCGCCGCCGGCGAAGTCGTGACCGCGGACGAAAAGCACTCGGCACAGCCCGGCACCAGCAGCTGGGCCGCTCTCGGCGACGCCGGGATGGTGTCGCGGTGACCGGCCCGGCTGCGCCGCCGGTCCCGGCCGAGCTGGAAACCCTGATGCGGCGGATGCGTCTGCCTTACCTGCGCAACGCCGCGCCCGAGGTGCTGGCCACCGCCCGCGCCCAGCGGTGGGACCCCGCCGAGGTGCTGCGGGTCCTGCTGGCCGAGGAAGTCACCGGCCGCGACGCCGCCACCCGCCGCACGCGCCGCAAGGCCGCCGGATTCCCGGCCGGCAAGACGTTCGCCTCCTGGCGGCCGGATGAGTCCTCGATCTCCGCCGCCACCCAGAACGCCCTGGCCACCCTCGAATGGATCAGCCGGGCCGAGAACCTGGTCATCGCCGGGCCCAGCGGCACCGGCAAGTCCCACTTCGCCGAGGCCCTCGCCCACGCTGCCATCGACAGAGACCTGCGGGTCGCCTGGTTCACCCTCGAGTCCCTGACCGCCGCGATCGGCCGCGCCAAAGCCGACGGATCAATCGCCCGGACCGTCACCCGGATCTGCCGCAGCGACCTGATCGTCGTCGACGACATCGGCATGCTGCCCGCCGGGCAGGAAGCAGCCGAAGCGTTCTACCGGATCACTGACGCCGCCTACGAACGGCGCTCCATGACCGTGACCAGCAACATTCACCCGTCCGGGTTCGACACGATCATGCCCAAAACCCTGGCGACCGCCACCGTCGACCGGCTGCTGCACCACGCTCACCTGATCACCACCAACGGCGACTCCCACCGGCTCGCCCAGGCACTGGCCGGCAAAGGAGTGATCGCCTTGACCTAACCAGCGGACAGGGAGATCAGCCGGCCGCCAGCCAGGAGAACCGGTGACCGCCAGCCAGGAGAACACCCGGCCGCCTTCCCGGACTTCTCAGTGACCGTTGACAAATGGCCTCGCTGATTAATCACGCACAGTTAATCGCGATTATAGGGAATTAGCTGGCCACCTATGCCGAGCGACTAGTCCACCAGCTCGGGTTCCCGAGACCTTCTAACACTTCTGCTGCTTGGCGCATCGGATAACCAGGAGGTGCGCCACGGCCTGGGTGCCACCTGTGTGCGGGGGCGCAAGGTCGCCCAGGTATCCGATCGAAGTTGAGAAGTCCTGGGTCGCGTGCTCATTGTCTATGTAAGCCTGCGAACTCGTCACGATCGAGCAGTGGTAGGAGTGCCCCTGCGGGACTCCCCGACGACGGGACTCCGGGGAAATTCGGCACGGTGCCTTATCCGGCCCCGCGACGGAGCCGGGCACTAGCTCATCCGCGCCGCGGCCGCCTGAAGCCATCCCGTCGTCGCTAGAAGTAGGTAATTTCACGGACGCTAACGCGTGCCGCCGAGGCTCATCATGTGTGGAGGCAGACCCGCCGGCCATTCCTCTCGGCCGGCGGGCTGCTCGCGAGAGGAGAGCGGGAAATGCACATGATCAGCAAACGGGTGGGGATCATCTCAGGTCTGGTGGCGCTTGCCTTAACGGGCGCTGGCGTAGCTGGTGCGGCTATCGCGAGCAGTGGCCCGGTGGACTCCAGTGGCGTAGTCCACGGCTGTTACACAAACCAGGCGATTAATGGCAGCCATGTCCTCGTGCTGCAGGACGCTGGCACGAACTGCCCGAAGGGGACCACTGCGGTGAGCTGGAACCAGACCGGAGCGACAGGACCAGCAGGTCCAGCGGGACCGGTGGGTCCAGCAGGCGCAGCCGGAGCCACAGGGCAGCCGGGAGCGACAGGCCCGCAAGGGCCGATCGGGCTGACGGGAGCGGCAGGCACGAACGGCGCGAACGGCAACACGATCCTCAACGGCACAGGAGAACCGGCCACTTCCATCGGCAACAACGGTGACTTCTACATAGACACTGCGGCGGACGTCCTGTACGGGCCGAAGGCCGGTGGTACCTGGCCGACGTCGGGGACCAGCCTCCTCGGCAGTTCTGGGGCGCAGGGTGCTCAGGGTCCGCAGGGACCGGCTGGGCCGGCCGGTCCCGCAGGGGCAGGGCTGCCCTGCACCTATCCAGGCGGGGGCACCGGCACGGTACAGACCTCGACAGACACCAGCGGCGATGTCACCCTGACGTGCAATAACCCGAACGCAGCCCATTCAACCGGGGAGTCCTTCGACGGAACACTGGTTACCTACACGGACTCCAACGACCCGCTAGGCACGCCCGGAACCGCGTCAACGTACGTCGGCCCCATGGCAGCCGATGCCGTAAGGGCGTACGCAAGCGCAGACGGCGACGGTCTTGTGGGTACGGGCCCACAGCAGCTCTTCAATGAAATCTGCGGTGACGGCCAGGCGTGGACACTCATTGATAACAACACGAGCACCATCATCGTCTGGCAATACTCGGGCACGCTCGCGGGCCACGTTCAGCAGGGATCGTACGACCAGCCATGGGAATCTGGTCTGGCCAGCAACACGAGCTGTCCGACCTCAGCCAGTAACACCTGGAACTAGCGGGCGCAGACGTCAGGCATGCCCAGTCAGGCTGGCAGCCCGTTCGAGCCGGGCCATGCACCCTGGTGCACACAACCCCGGACGCCTTCGCCACGTCCACCGCCGCTTATAGACGGGCAACCCTTACCCCCATTTTCCGCGCCAGCAAGGCGCGTCGCCAGAGTCATGTGGCGCTGAGTGGATTTGAACCCCTGACCCCCTCGATGCGAACTCTCGGCGGCGTGTCGCCGGTCATTCGCGGTCGTTGCGGCAAGTCAGCGACCGATGGCGGTCCAACGGCCGCCGCGGAGCAGGCTGATCTGTAGGTGCGGATAGGACGCACGTATGCAGGTGACCACACCGGTCCGTGGCCTGTTGTTAGCGACGCATTAGCAAGAT
Source organism: Streptosporangiaceae bacterium (assembly GCA_035484155.1). Taxonomy (GTDB): domain Bacteria; phylum Actinomycetota; class Actinomycetes; order Streptosporangiales; family Streptosporangiaceae; genus JAJYUU01. Next base: position 884 of record DATHPF010000066.1, on the reverse strand, counting down.
CGATCATCGGCCTGACAGAGGCCTCTGACAGGGCGAGCCGTCACCCGGACCGAGGAGCGAGAAGCTGTGCCCATCCTCTCGATAGGCGCCTACCCGATCCGGCGGAAGATCACGGTCAAGGATGCCCGCAGGGCATCACATGTGACGCGCGAAGCGCGCCCTTGAGCGTGATCTTGCCCGGGTCAACACTGGAGCGCAGGGAGGATGGCGGCCTTACCTCGCGCTCGCGCGCTGAGTTGGTGCGACCCTGCAGCGGGGCGAGGACGGTGACCTGGGACTGGAGGACGCCGACGACGCCGCCGGCCCGGAGGGCCTAAGAGCGGCAGGAGGCGCCCGGCGGGAGACATCGTCCCTGGTCCAATGCCGGCCAGCTGCCGGCCGGACTCGGTCGTCACACGTCGGCGCCGCAGCCCAGCGTCTAACGTTAGCCGTCAGCCGGTGTCCGGCGCGCTCGCGCGCCGTTAAGCTCGACCGGACCAGCGGCGCCAGCATCGCCCGTGAGATCCGCTGGTGGCGCTAGTTCTACAGGCGGTTGAGTAGCTCCTCGGTGACCAGGGTCGTGATCGAGGTGCGGGCGGAGCCCTGCTCTACGTGGGCGGTGATCGTGACCACCGCGTCACGGGGCGGGGAGACGATGCACAACTGGCCGTAGCGGCCCGCCATGCTGAACGTGCCGTCGCCGGGGCCGCACCAGGCGCCGAGGCCGTAGCGGGGCGCCAGGCGGAACCCCTGATCCTCGGGGCCGTTGACCGTGGCGACGCTTTCGGCGGCGATCCGCGCGCAGTACCCGGCGGGGACCAGCTGGCGGCCCTCGTGGCGGCCATCGTCCAGCAGCAGCCTGCCGAAGCGGGCCAGCTCGGACGTGCGCAGGAACAGGTCGCTCT
>DATHPF010000065.1:0-14053 GCA_035484155.1 Streptosporangiaceae bacterium | reverse complement strand
CGGGTGGCCGGCCAGGTCCCGCATCCACCCCGCCGCGGCCGCGGCGGCGGCGCCGGTGACCCGGGTCTGCCACCGCAGCCACGACACCGGGCTGGCCGCGGCGTCGGCCTCGAACCCGCGGCTGGCGGTGAACGCGGCCAGTACCGCCGACCGGGCCGCGGTCAGCTGCGCCTCCACCCGTTCCAGCGCCCGCAGCGCGTCCGCCTGCTCGGCGGTCGTCAGCCCGGTCACGTCGGCGGTGGCGAGCCAGCCCAGCGCCGCGGACGCCGACCCGACCGCGGCCGCGGCACTAGCCGGCGGCAGGTCCTGGCACATCCGCCACCTCCCGGAAACCGTAGTCGACACTGCAGGCGAGCCAGCCGCCACCAGCGGCCATAGCCTCGAATCTATGTACGATAATAGCCCAGCCCGCTGACAATTCCCCGACCTCAGACATCCGCCACTCCCCCGACATCCTGCAAACGAGGCACCTGGCCGGAGCGGCACTGGCAGCTGCCAGATCACGGAATTGAGGCCAAAAGAGGGAGCGTTTCACCTAGTGGAACCGGCCGCCCCCCGCCAGGCCGAGTCTTCACCGGCCCCCGCCGGACCAAAGCCGGATTTCAGCTAACTCTCAGCCACCATCATGCTGATTTTCCACGTTTACCTCTTATTCTGGTGTAGGTAAACTAAAAAGCCCAGGTAAGAGGCCCGGCCTTGCACCAGGCGGACGAAGACTAGTGGAGGTCGGATGGGCCTGGGCAGGCTCAGGCCCATCGTCGTGGCCTTCGTCATCTTCGTCGTGGTCGGCGTCGTCGTGGCACTGACTCCGTCAGCCGGGACCGCCACCACCTTCGGGATTCGCACCGCCGGTTTTGGCCAGACATCGACGGTGGGAGCGCTGTTCACTCTCACGCCGTCGGGTCAGCTTTCCAGCCACTTCTGCACGGCGAGCGTCGTCGACAGCCCGGCGGGCGACCTTCTGATTACGGCCGCGCACTGTGTCACCGGACGGACTGCGGACCAGATTGCCTTCGTTCCGGACTACTCCAACGGCCAGAAGCCGTTCGGCACCTGGACGGTCAGCGAGATCATCATGGATCAGCAATGGCAGTCCTCGTCCGACGCCGACGACGACTTCGCGTTCCTGATCGTGCATCAGGCAGGCTCCAAGATGGCCGTGCAGGCACTCACCGGGGGTGAGGTCGTCGGCATCGGCGTGCCCAGCGCGCGGACTGTGAAGGTGGCCGGCTACCCCGACAGCCAAGACGGCATGATCACCTGCGAGAACCCCGCGCAAGCCTTCAGCCCGACCCAGCTCGAGTTCGACTGCGATGGCTTCACCGATGGCACTAGCGGCAGCCCGCTCCTTGCCTTCTCCGGCCCGTTCGCCAACGTTGACGTCGTGATCGGCGTCATCGGCGGATATCAGCAAGGCGGCTACACGTCGTCAGTGTCCTATGCCGCCAAGTTCGGCACCCAGATGACCGCGCTCTATCACAGCGCGCTGGCAGCGGCCGGCGGCTAAGCCGCGGCCAGCCTCACGGCGTAATGTCGGCCCCGTGCAGGGGAAGGGCTGCAGAGGCGCGGCCAGTGACGGGGCAAAGCGCACGTGACCGATGTCGACGACATCCGCGCTCAGGCGCTCGAGGTGGCGGTCGGCTGGTCGCCACCGGAGCAGCCGCAGTCCTGGCGGCTGACGGCGGCACTGTTCAACATGATCGCGGAGCATGACGAGTTGCTCTCTGCGCTCGCCATCCTGCCGCCGGACCGGCTGCCTGCACTGCTCGCCAGCGCCGCGATCGCGTTCCTAATCCGGCGCGACGGGCCCGGCCGGCTGGCCGCATACTTCCCGGCACCGGGCGGTCCACAGCCGCAGTTCGATGACGGCTTCAGCGCTGCGGCGGCGGCTTTCGTGTCGGCGCGGCTGCCGGACATCGTTGGCGTCTGCGCCGGGCACCGCTACCAGATGAACGAGGTCGCCCGCTGCACGCAGATCGCGCTTGGCATCGCCGCCATCCGCCCCCGCGGCCCGATTGGGCTGATCGACCTTGGCACCGGGGCGGGCCTTGGCCTCCAGCTTGACCGCTATCGATACGTGATCGCAGGAACCGGAACGGGGCCGACCTCGGCCAGTGTCGTCCTCACCTGCGAGGTGCGGAGCGCGAACCAGCCGCCTCCTCCATCCCTACCGCCGATCGCTGCTCGCGCCGGAATCGAGCTCAATCCCGTCGATCTGGACGACCCGGCCGCCGGCGCGTGGCTGCGAGCGTGCTCGCCCCCGGAAGCGTCGGCGCTGACCAGGCTCGACTCGGCCATCGGCGTGACGCGGCGCTACCCAGCGACGATCGTGGCCGGCGACGCCGTCGACGAGCTACCTGGCGTGCTGGACAGTTTCCCGGCGGACCTGCCCGTCATCGTCACCGATGCGTACCTGGCGGTCTTCCTGGCTCCCGCCCAACGCGCGAAACTTGTCGCCGTTTTGTCGAACGCCAGCCGCACAAGGACGGTGACCTGGCTCTCGCTGGATCCGCTCGTTCCGCTCGGGCCGTCCGGCCGCGACAGTGTCCAGGGCCTGGCCGTACCGGATTCAGTGGTGGCCGACTACCGCGAGCTTGGCGTGTTCGCTGTACTAGGCGTCCGGACGTTCGATCAGGCAGCCGAAGGCGGCCGCCTGCTCGCGCGCGCTCACCCGTCCGGTCAGTGGGTCGACTGGATCGGCGACGCGGACATGTGCTGAGCCGCCGGCGCTCTGGCGGCTACTCGGCGAATGGCGGCTCGGGTCGCCACGGGAACCAGTCCGGCAGGTCCGTGCTCGGGGCGAGCGTCCAGTTCGCCGGGCGCTTCTCCAGGAACGCGGCGACGCCCTCGGCGCCGACGCCGGCGCAGTGTGCGCGGCGATCTCCCGCGCCAGCCTGGTGGCCAGCGGCAGCACCTCGCCGGGCGCGCAGACGGTCCGGACCAGGCCGCCGGCCAGCGCTTCCGCCGCGCCGAACACCCATCCCGTCCCGGTCCCGGTGCGCCTCCGGATCGGAGCTGGCCGCGCCGTAGTCGAACGTCCTGGCTGCCCCCGGTCAGGTCCGCCCCGCACAGAACGCCCGGGCCGCCCCGGTCACGATCACCGCCCGGACGCTGTCGTCACTATCGGTCTGGTCCAGCGCCGCCAGGATCCCCGCGTACATCTCGCCATTGAGCGCGTTCAGCTTGTCCGGAGGTTCAGCGTGATCGTCGCCACGCCATCCTCGACGGAGCACTCCCCACCTCGGTCACGCGCGCACCTTCACCAAGACAGGCCGGACTTCGCTAAGACGGGCCGGGACGCTGCCAGCCAGTATCGGGGAGCGCCGGCGAGACAAGCCAGAGCACCTGGGTCCGGCCGGACGCGTGCGCCGAGCGGAACGTGTGGGGTGCGTCGGCCGGGAACGTATAGGCGTCGCCTTGGTCGAGCGTCACCCCTTCCCCGGCCACGGTGATGTGGAGGCGCCCGGCCAGGACGAATGCGAACTCCACGTCGGCAGGCAGCGAGTAGGACTCGTCGCCGCTGCCGCCACCCGGCTGGATGTCGCTGAGGATGACCTGCACGCGCTTCTCGCCCGATGGCGTGAGCAGATACTCCCGCATGCCAGTGCCGCCGAAGTCAATCGGGGGGTACTCCCCCGCCCGCACGATCTCGCCCTTGGACGCCTGGAACATTGCGCCGATCGGCACGCCTAGGGCGTCGCACAGCCGGAACAGCGAGGCGACCGAGACGTTCGCCAGGTCGCGCTCGAGCTTGGACACGAAGCCCTTGGTCAGCCCTGCCTCGTCGGCGACTTCGGCCATGGTCTTGCGCGCCGCGAGGCGCGCTGCCCGCAGCTGAGCCCCGATGCGGACACCGTCGGGACCGGCAGCGGGGTGGATTGCGGCGCGCTGGATTGCGGCCTGCTCGGCGTCGTCTGCGTCATCGCGGCCGCTGGTAGCGTGCACCGGCTCTCCCTTCCCGGCCGGGCGGAATGACGGCCGCGAACGTTCGCTGCGAGATTTCTATGAAACAAGGGTTGACTAACGGGAAACTCATTGTGATTCTAACTGGTGACGCACGTCACAGCTATCGAGGAGGCCGTCATGGCCGCTGAGTCCCCCGCCCAGACTCCGGTCGAAGACCTCGAGCGCGGCCTGCTCGGCCAGATCGAAGTCCACTCGATTGACTGGATCCCTGACCCCGAGCGACATGGCAAGACCTGGCAGCAGGCCATGCTGTGGTTCCTCGGCAACTTCCAGTACTTCACGATTCCCATCGGCTTCGTCGGCCCGTCGCTCGGCCTCTCGCTCGGCTGGTCGATCCTCGGCGGCGCACTTGGCATCTGCTTCGGCACCCTCTTCATGGCGTTCCACGCTACTCAGGGGCCGATCTTCGGCCTGCCGCAGATGATCCAGACTCGCGCCCAGCTCGGTTATCGCGGCGTCATCGTGGCGCTGGTTGCCGTCCTGTTCACTTACATGGCCTTCAACGTGGCTGATCAGGTGCTGTTGGCCAGCGGCCTGCATGGCGCGTTCGGCTGGAGCGCGGGTGTCGTCGCGGTAGCCACCGCCGTCCTCGCGGCGGCCCTGGCGATCTTCGGCTATGACTGGGTGCACCGCGTCTTCCGGTTCCTGCTGGTGATCTCGCTGCCGTGCTATGCGATTATCTCGATCGCCGTGCTGATCGGGCACGCCGGCGGTACGACGCCGCACCATCCCGGCAGCTTCGTGTTCGCGGCGTTCATGGCGCAGTTCTCTGTCGCGGCCGCGTACAACATCACCTACGCCCCCTACGTGTCGGACTACTCGCGCTACATGCCCCGCACCACCTCGCCTCGCGGGATCATCGGTGCGGTCTTCTTCGGCGCATCCGGTTCGGCGATCTGGCTGATTGCGCTCGGTGCGTGGCTCGCGACCCGGCTCGGCGTCTCCGATGGCCTGGTCGGCCTCCAGGAAGTCGGCGACAAGGTCGCCGCGCCGCTCGGCTCGATTACCGCGTTCCTGTCCGCCGTCGCGCTGCTGGCCACGATGGGCATGAACGCCTATGGCGGCATGCTGACGGTACTGACCGGCATCGACTCATTCAAGAAGATCCAGACGAGCAGGGTCTGGAGGGCCGGCACCGTGGTCGTCCTCGCGGTCATCTGGTACGCGATCGGCGCCGGCATCTCGACGAGCGCATCCGACACCGCGGTCAACGCCGTGCTGAATTCGCTCACGCTGATGCTGTATCTGCTGGTGCCGTGGACCGCGCTCAACCTGGTCGACTTTTTCTTCGTCCGGCGTGGTCATTACGCGATCACCGATATCTTCCGGCCGGACGGCGTCTACGGCGCCTGGGGCTGGCGCGGGCTGACCGCCTACGCGGCCGGCTTCATCGCCGAGATCCCGTTCATGGTGCTGCCGCCGATTGCCGGCTTCTCCTACACCGGGTACTTCCCCGCCCACGTGACCAACGGCGTGGATTACTCGTGGCTCGTCGGGCTCGTCGTGTCTGCCGTGGTCTACTGGCTGTGCGCCCGCTCGCTGGACCTTGGCTCCGAGCGCGCCGCGATCGACGCGAGCGAGGCGCAGTTGCGGGTGATCGACGCGGAGGCCAGATGACCGAGCCCTACCCGCGCGTGACGTCGGGCGGCACCGTCGGACCGGTGGACGCCACCGTCGTGCCGCGGTACGCGGGCCCGGCCACATTCGCCCGGCTGCCCCGCCTTGACGAGGTGGACCGGGCCGACGTGGCCGTGCTTGGCGCGCCGTTCGACGGCGGCGTCAGCTACCGGCCGGGGGCCCGGTTCGGACCCGGCCACATCCGCGAGTCATCGCGCCTGCTGCGACCGTATAACCCGGCCCTCGACACCGAGCCCTTCGCCCGTCAGCAGGTTGCTGACGCTGGCGACCTGGCCATCAACCCGTTCAGCCTCGAGGAGGCGATCACCACTATCGAGCACGGGGCGCGGAGCTTGCTCGAGCGCGTCGGCCGCGTCCTGACGCTGGGCGGTGACCATACGATCGCACTGCCGCTGCTGCGCGCGATGGCCGCGCGGCACGGACCAGTGGCCGTCGTGCATTTCGATGCTCACCTGGACACCTGGGATACCTACTTCGGTGCCGCGTATACGCACGGCACGCCGTTCCGCCGGGCCGCCGAAGAAGGCTTGCTGGACCCCTCCGGCTGCATGCATGTCGGCACCCGAGGGTCCCTGTACTCCGGGGACGACCTCAGCCAGGACGCCCGGCTCGGCTTCGAGGTGATCGCCGCGCCCGACGTGGAGTACCTCGGCGTTCGCGGCATGGTGGAGCGCATCGCCGACCAGGTCGCGGACCGGCCTGTCTACGTGTCGGTGGACATCGACGTGCTGGATCCGGCGCACGCACCGGGCACGGGCACGCCCGAGGCTGGCGGCCTGACGAGCCGGGAGCTGCTAGCAGTGCTGCGGTCCTTCGCGACCTGCAACCTCGTGGGCGCGGACATCGTCGAGGTCGCGCCCGCTTACGACTACGCGCAGATCACCGGCATCGCGGCCGCGCACGTCGGGTACGAGCTGCTGTCGGCACTCGCCTGCAAGGCGGGCTCGTGAGCACGACCGAGGAAGTCCTCGCCGCCGCCGGCCAGCTGGTCGAGGCGTTCGGCCGCCACGACACCGCGGCCTACTTCGACTGCTTCGCTCCCGAGGCGACGTTCATCTTCTACACCACGCCGGCCAGGCTGGCGTCCCGTGCGGAGTACGAGGAGCTGTGGGCCGACTGGGAGCGCGAGGATGACTTCCGCGTGCTGTCCTGCGTCTCAGCAGGACAGGTCGTTCAGGTCCTCGGCGATGCCGCGATCTTCAGCCACGACGTCACTACGGTCGTGCGCACCAGGGCGGGCGAGCAGGCCGTCCGCGAACGCGAGTCCATCGTCTTCCGCCGTCGGCGCGATGGCAGCTGGGCTGCTGTGCACGAGCATCTGTCACCGCGGCCAGAGCCGGTGAACCCGTGAGCCCGGCCATCTCATGAGCACGGCCATCTCGTGACCACCGTCGTCGCCTGCTGCCAGCTCGCGCCGCAGCTAGGTAACCTCGGGGCTAACCGCGAGCTGGCCGCTGCGGCGATCACGGACGCGGCCGCTCAAGGCGCCTCTATCGTCGTCCTGCCCGAGCTGATGTCCACCGGCTACGTGTTCGAGAGCGTTGCTGAGGCGCGGGCGCTGGCCGAGCCGCCGGACGGCCCGACGGTCACGGGCTGGGCGCGGCTCGCGGCGGAGCACGATCTCGTGATCGTCGGCGGCTTCTGCGAGATCGCCGGTCCGGACGTGTTCAACAGCGCCGCGCTCGTCGACGCCAGCGGGCTGCGCACCGTGTACCGGAAGGTCCATCTGTGGGATGCCGAGCCGCGATGGTTCGCTCGCGGCGCCGCGCCGCCGCCGGTCGTCGCGACCCGGCACGGCCTGATCGCAGTGATGATCTGCTACGACCTGGAGTTCCCCGAGTGGGTCAGGCTCCCGGCCCTGGACGGCGCGCAGCTCCTGTGCGCGCCCGTCAACTGGCCGGCGTATCCGCGCCCCGACGGCGAGCGGCCGGCTGAGGTCGTCCGAGTCCAGGCGGACGCCGCCGTCAACCGGATGCTTATCGCGGTCTGCGACCGGATCGGCGATGAGCGCGGCGTCGCGTGGGTCGGCGGCTCGGTCATCGTCGACGCTGACGGCTGGCCGCTGGCTGGCGGGTCGGCATCCGCGGAGGCGGCGACGTTCCTGGCTGAGTGTGATCTCGGCACGGCGCTAGACAAGGCAGTCAGCCCCCACAACGACGCGCTCGGCGACCGCAGGCCGGAGCTGTACGGGCGCGTCGCTGACGCCTGACCGCGGCGCACCACTTGGTCACACTCCTTCCTGGGCCGCCAGGTCCTCGTCGACGATGAGCAGCAGTTTGCCGCGCGTATGACCCTTGTCCAGCTCGCGGTGCGCCGCTGCGGCATCGGTCAGGTAATACCGGTGCGCGATGTGCACCGACAGCGAGCCGTCGTCGAACCAGGGCGCCATCCGGATCAGCCGGGTGCCGCGCGCCTGCCCGTTGTACTGCTCCCAGCGCACCCGGTCCCCGTCGGGATACTCGTCGGCGTGCACCGGCGTCGCAATGATCGCGCCATCCTTAGCCGCGCGGGCGGCACCGGCTAGGGTCGGCGCAGCGCACGCGAGCACCTGGGTGGCGCCGCCGCCAGTCTCAGTCCGGACCTGATCCGGCCAGTCGGGCTGATTGTGATCGACGACAACTGCGGCACCGAGCTTGTGCACGAAGTCGTGATGTTGCGGACTCGCGGTCGCGATCACCTCCGCGCCCAGCGCCCGCGCGATCTGTACGGCCAGGTGGCCGAGACCGCCTGCGGCCGCCGTGATCAGCACGGTGTCCCCCGGCCCGACGCGGAGGATGTCCGTCAGGCCCTGCTCTGCGGTGACGCCGTCGACGGGCACCGCCGCCGCCTCGGCGATGTCGAGTCCGGCCGGCAGCGGGGCGAGCTGCTCGATAGGGCAGGTCACGTACTCGGCATAACAGCCCGTGAGCCTGGGATAGCCATAGACCGGCTCACCATCCTCGAAGGAGGCCTCCGCGCCGGTATCGCCCACTATCTCCCCGGCGAATTCGGCACCGGGCACGAACGGCAGCTGCTCGGTTGGTATCTGGCCGGTGCGCCGTGAGGCGTCCCAGGGACCCACGCCCGCCGCGAGCACCCTGATCAGGGCCTCGCCAGGCCCAGGCTCCGGGATCTCCGCTTCGCCCATCCGGAGCACCTCGGGTCCGCCCAGTTCACTGACCATGATCGCCTTCATCGTCGCTCCTGCAGAATCGATAGCGGTCGGCCTCCTTCAGAGCTTGCCCAGGGCGGCTGCCGATGAACGCGTCATCGCGGTCTACCGTGACGTCCATGAGCAGGGCCGAGTACACCGAGCCGGCCGTTCCCGCCTTCTTGTTTGATCTTGACGGGACGCTGGTCGATAGCGTCTACCAGAACGTGATCGCCTGGCGCTACGCGCTGGCCACGCTCGACATCGACTTGTCCGTCTGGCGGATTCACCGCCGGATCGGGATGAGCGGCGGGCTGTTCGTCTCGGCCTTGCTGCGCGAGACTGGCAGATCGCTGTCCGAAGACGACATCGAGGCGCTGCAGCTAGATCATGCTGCCCGGTACCTCGCGCAGGTGGATTCGGTGCGCGCGCTCCCTGGCGCGGCCGATTTGCTCGCCGCGCTCACCGCGCACGGCGTGCCGTGGGCGATCGCCACGAGCGGCCGGCGCGAGATGGCGCAGGCGGCGCTGCCTATGCTCGGCCTGCCTGACGACGCACCGATGGTGACGCGCGAGATGGTCCGGCATGCCAAACCGGATCCCGATCTGTTCCTCGCCGCGGCGGCGCTTATCGGCGTGAATCCCCGCGACGCCTGGGTGGTCGGCGACAGCGTGTGGGACCTGCTAGCGGCGCGCCGGGCGGGCGCGCTTGGCATCGGGCTACTGTCGGGCGGATACGGGCGCGAGGAACTCGAGCGCGCCGGCGCCTACCGCGTCTACGCCGATCCCGAGGAACTGCTCGCCAGGTCCGACGAGGTTGGCGTGCGTAATTTGCTGGCCGGACCGCGCGAACGTTAGCTGTCCGTGCCTACTCCCAGAACGCTCGCAGCTCGAACGTGCCCAGCCGGGCCGAGGGATGGCTCAACGCCACTTCGATGGCGTCGGCCAGGCTCTCGCACTCCAGCACGTCGAAACCGGCGATCTGCTCCTTAGTCTCCGTGAACGGGCCATCGGTGAGTAGCCGTTCGCCGGCCCTGATCCGCAGTGTCAGGGCCTCGCTGGCAGGTCGCAGCCGGCCACCATGTAGCTCGACGCCGGCGGCCTGCATCTCGGTAACCCAGGTTTGCAGTTCGCGCTCGAACGGATCGTCCTCGTCCGGCTCCGCGGAGAAGTCGAGGTCGTTCTCGTCGAAGTAGTGAATCAGCAGGAACTTCATCGGACCTCCATCGTCGTGATCATTGTGTCGCGGCGGCACGACGGCTGTCCGCTGACTTCAACTGGTCACCCACACGACGAAGGCCGAGGCCGTTGATGGACACTCACAGGTGCGGCCCAGATTGACGCGGGCCCCGAAGGTACCTAGGTTGGCTGTTCTAGACCGACCGGTCTGGATTAGATGCTTCCCGGTCAGAGCACGGAGGCTGGCATGGCAGCTCAGGACGAAGGCGGCCGCTCGCGGCGGGCGCTTGTGACTGGTGCGAGCTCTGGCCTCGGTCGTGCGATCGCCCAGCAGCTTGGCCGCGACGGGCTGCACGTGATCGTGCACGGGCGCGACGCTGGCCGTGGCAGGCAGGTGGTCGAGGGCATCGAGCAGGCCCGCGGATCGGCGAGCTTCGCGGCCGCCGACATCAGCGATCCGGCGGCGATCGACCGGCTTGTCGCCGAGGTGGGTGAGATCGACGTGCTGGTGAACAACGCCGGGTTCTCCTGGTTCGGCCCCACCGCGGATCTGAAGGCGGACACGTTCGACGCGCTATTCGCCAGCAACGTGCGCGCGCCCTACCTGCTTGTCGCCGCGTTTGCCCCGCGGATGGCGGCGCGCGGCAGCGGCAGCATCATCAACATCAGCAGCATGGCCGGGCGGATCGGGCTCCCTGCGGCCGCGGCGTACGGCGCGACCAAAGGCGCGCTGGAGTCACTGACAAGGGCGTGGGCGGCGGAGTTCAGTCCGGCCGGCGTGCGGGTCAACGCAGTCGCGGCCGGGCCGGTGTTCACCGATGGCGCCGTGCCCGAGCGGACTGCCGCTCTTGGCGCGACCACCCCGATGGGCCGAGCTGCGGACGCCGCCGAGATCGCCGGCGTCGTGAGTTTCCTTGCCTCGCCGCAGGCCAGCTACGTCACTGGTGCCGTGCTGGCGGCGGACGGCGGACGCACCGCGATCTGATCGACCCCGTTCCCATAGTGAAGGAGAGAACCATGAGTGCCGGACTGCTTGCTATCAGCTTCGATTGCGCCGACGCCGCGAAGCTCGCGGACTTCTGGGCAGCTGCGTTCGGGCGATCCGTCGCCTCGGGCGCGAGCGCTGGGTCTGCGCGGATCGCCATTGGTGACGCGGACGCCGCGGGCCCGCTGCTCATGTTCCACCAGGTCCCCGAGTCCAAGGTCGTCAAGAACAGGGTGCACCTGGACCTCAGCACGACGGACGCTACGGCCGACACGCAGCGGCTACTGGACCTCGGTGCGAGCGTGCTGAACGTGTTCGAGGCGGACGGCAAGCACCGCTGGACCACGTTCGCCGACCCGGAGGGCAACGAGTTCGACCTGGTCAGTGTCTAGAGCCCTGGTCAGTGTCTAGAACACAGCTCAGTGTCTAAAGCACAGGCGGCGAAGGGGCCGACGCCACAGCAGCGCAGCGCCGCCGCGCGCGCCAGGCTGCTCGCCGCCGCGAGCGAGCTGTTCTACGCCGAGGGCGTGCAGAGCGTGGGCATCGAGCGGGTCATCGAGCAGGCCGGGGTGGCCAAGGCGACGCTGTACAGCGCGTTCGGCAGCAAGGACGAACTGGTCCGGGCTTACCTGCGGGCGCGCCATGAGGTGACGCGCGAGCGGCTAGACCGGGAGCTCCAGGCGCGCTACCAGACGGCCCGTGAGCGGCTGGTCGGGGTCTTCGAGGTACAGGGGCTGTCGTTCACCGATCCTGGATTCCGCGGCTGTGCGTTCGTCGGCGCCAAGGCGGAGGCCCGGCCGGGCGGTGCCGTCGACGAGGTCGCTGATGAGTACCGGCGGTGGCTGCACGAGCTGTTCGCCGAGCTGGCTCGCGAGGCGGGCGCTGGCGATCCCAAGCGCCTGGCTCAGCAGCTGGTCCTGCTCTACGACGGCGCCGGGATCAGCGCGTGGCTGGACCGTGATCCGAGCGCCGAAACGGCCGCGCGTGCAGTGGCCACTGCCTTGGTCAACGCCGCAATCCCGGCGCCGTCCAAGTAGTGACCGCGACTGCCACACACGATCTCCAGCTGCCCTCCACACCAGCTACACGCCGGTCGCGCGCTGAAGAGCTGTGCTGGCTGAGGCGCTGTGCTGACCAAGATGAAGGAGAGGTCTGCCATGCCGCGAAAGATGATCGACTGCCGCAAGGTACCCAGCGACATCAACTGCACGCTCACGATCGCTGGGACTGAGGACGAGGTGCTGGACGCGGCCGTCGCGCACGCCGTGTCCAAGCACGGTCACGAGGACACGCCGGAGCTTCGCCAGATGATCACGTCGGGTATGGAGGACGTCGAGCCCGCGCTGGCTTAGCGGCCCCATTAGGGCCGGTTCCCGGCCGCCGCGGCGGGCGCTGGCAGACTCTGTCAGATGACGCCGTGGCGCATACGTGATTTTCACGTTGATGACCTGGACGCGGCCGTCCGGCTCTGGGACGACCCCGCCGCGGGCACAGCCGCGCCGGTGTTCGGCGTCTCTGACCTGATCTCGGCCGTCCGGGCTGGATCGCCCGCTGTCGTGGCGGTCGTCGGGACGGACGTGGTCGGGATCGTAGTCGCGACTCTCAGCGGCGACCGGGCGCTGGTGCTGCGCATCAGCCTGGCGCCGGGCTGGCGGCGCCAGGGCATCGGCAGCGCCATGCTCACCGAGCTCGAACGGCGGCTGGTCGCGGCCGGGATGCACCGGGTCAGCTGCCTGCTAGGTGACGAGACCGAGATGGGCACGGACGCGCTGCGGCATTGCGGGTATGCCGGCCGCGGCGGCATGTTCCTGTACGAGAAGCTCGAGCCGGTCGGGCCGGCCGACGTCGGCATCCTGGGACAGCTTGGCGGTCGCATGATCCGGGCCGGCACCTGGAGCCAGCTGGGCGGGATGGCCAGGGAGAAAGAGCTAATCGAGCGGCGGGTCATCCTGCCGCTCGCCAACGCCGAGCTGTCTGCCCGGCTCGGGCTGGTCCCGCCGCAGGCGGTCATCTTGTTCGGGCCGCCGGGCACCGGCAAGACCACGTTTGCCAAGGGGGTCGCCTCCCGGCTGGGCTGGCCGTTCGTGGAGCTGTTCCCGTCCCGGCTCGCGGCGGACTCGCCGGCCGGCCTGGCGTCGGCGCTGCGCGAGGCGTTCGCCATGATCGCCGAGCTGGACAAGGTCGTGGTGTTCATCGACGAGGTCGAAGAGATCGCCGGGCTGCGGCAGCCGGGGACAGTGTCGACCGCCCAGGGCGTGACGAACGAGATGCTGAAGCTCATCCCGCCGTTCCGGGAGCGGGACGAGCGGCTGCTGATCTGCGCGACCAACTCGGTTCGCGACCTGGATACCGCGTTTCTGCGGCATGGGCGGTTCGACTATCTCATCCCGATCGGTCCGCCCGATGAGCAGGCGAGGCAGGCGATCTGGGACCGGTACCTCGCGGGCATGCCGCACTCCGACGTCGACCTGGCAGCTGTCGTGGCCCGGTCCCGGCTGTTCACCCCCGCCGACATCGAGTTCGCCGCCCGGCGAACTGCTCAGCTGGTGTTCGAGCGGATCATGTTCGAGCACGGCGAAGAGCTGACGACTACGGCGGACATCTTGCACGGCATCGAGCAGACCAGGCGCACGCTGACCGAGGACATGGTCACCCAGTTCGAGCAGGACATCGAGGACTACTCCCGGCTGTAGACGAACCGGTCTCCGGCCGGGCGCTTAGGGCCTCGCGGTTAATGCCCTCGCAGGCCTACGGCGCCTGAACCTTCGCGCGCAGTCCAGTAGGTCGCCAGCCATTCGCGACAGTCCGCACTGCGCTGCCCGGATACTTCGCACATTCTGGTGCCCGACGCACTGATTCCCCCGCATCGGCTGGCTACCGCGGCCGCGTGAATCTGCGCGGCGGACCGGCCCTGGCCGACCCGGTCTCGCTCGTTCCGGGCCCTGGAAGGCGCGGCTGGCTGTGCCGTGCTGGGGATGGTTTGCCCAGGTACGCACGTGATCGGGTTACCAACTGGTAGTGACCTGGGTCTCATTTGTTACCCGCCAGTAGTGAGCTACGTCTCATCGCGGAACCGCCGCGCCATCACCGCCCGTCGAACCTTCCGTCACTCACCGTGACACCCCGGCGGCGCCCCCGTGCTGCCGGGACCAGGAC
>DATHPF010000064.1:0-3123 GCA_035484155.1 Streptosporangiaceae bacterium | reverse complement strand
GCGTGCGGCTCGAGCAGTTCGTCAAGCAGCTCATCATCGGGCGGGACGTCGGCCGGAGGTTCAAGCTTGTGCTCGAACATCCCGGCTGGCCCGATAAAGATCGCGAACATCGTGCCGCTGAGCGGACCGACCGCATCGTCGGGGACTTTGACGCAGATCGAGTCCACGATAGCCGTCACCTACTTCAATGCGCATGACAGCGTGTGCGGCCACCAGTTCGCGCTGTCGAGTTACAACGACAAGGGAGACCCGGCGACCTCGCTAGGCATCGCCCGCCAACTCGTCTCCCAGGGCAACCCGATCGTCATGGCCGACTCCTTCTCCTCGGCGCAAAACCAGATCCAGCCGTACCTGATGCAGCAGCACGTGCTGGTCGTCAACGGGGACGGTGCTTACGCCCTGTTCAACGCGGCGCAGAATCCGACCGCATTCAGCACCGGCCCGTCGAACGCCCAGTACGCCCAGCTGATGGTGAACTGGGCCAAGTCGCACGGCGACAACAACGTCGGGATCATCAGCGACGGGACCTCGTTCAGCATCGAGCTGGCCACCGACGCTGAGGCCGACACCAAGGCAGCCGGGCTGAAGTTCATCAAGACGGTCACCTACTCGCCCACCGCGATCGACCTGACCACGCCGCTGACCGAGCTGAAGGAGGCCGGCGTCCAGACGCTGTTCCCGACTGGGTTCACCGGTGTCCCGGCGATGGTCTCGGGGATCAAGCAGCTCGGCTGGTCACCCAAGGTGGTGGGCTGGGGAGGGCTGAACGACTTCGGTGTCACCGCGGCTCAGCTGCCGCCAGGCGCCGTCGACGGATGCGACATCTCCTATGCGCCGGGGCAGCCGACGTCCACCTTGCTGACGGCTCAGAATGTCGCCCTCCTCAAGGCCACCCAGGCCAAGATCGGGCTCAACCCGCAGACGTCCGGGATCGTCACCTCGTACTTCTACCTGCTCGCGGTCAAGCACGCGATCGAGACGGCGAACTCGCTGGACGGGACGAAGACCGCGGCCGCGCTCACCGCCACGTCCAGCCTGCCGACGAATGTTCCCGGCCTGAACCTGGACTGGACCACGACACCGTCGGTGCACAACGGCTTCCCCAGCTCCGCTCTGAAGGAGTGCACGCTCAAGGCGGGCCCTTACGACATTCTCTACGCTGCCAGCTGATACCCCTAGACGGCACAAAAGCCGACGGCAGATCATCATCGGGCCGGTCCGATCACCATCGGACCGGCCCGATACGGCCGGATCCGCGCTTAACGGTGCACGCACTACTTGCGAAGTGATCTGAAGCTCGCGCGCATCTCTTCTGAGAAGAGCTGCGGCTGCTCCCAGGCGGCGAAGTGGCCGCCGCGGTCGAGCCTGTTGTAGTGGATGAGATTGTGGGGATATGCGCGCTCGGCCCAGCTCCGCGGGGCTTGATAGAGCTCGTCGGGAAAGACGCTGATGGCAAACGGGATGGTGATGGGCTTGGCGTCGAAGAAGTCCGCCTTGTTCTCCCAGTACAAACGGCCCGAGGAAACCCCGGTATTCGTCAGCCAGTACAGCGTGATGTTGTCGAGGAGGTCGTCCCGGGTCAGGGCGCTGGCATAGGTGCCCTGCAAGGTCTTTTCGACCAGCCCGGGCTGGCCGGTACCGTCACCGTGGTCCAGCATGAACGCGGCTAGATCGACGGGTGAGTCCGCCAGTCCGTAGAGCGTCTGCGGGCGTGTCGTCATGATCAGGGCGTAGGCCACATGCAGGGCATAGAAGGTAGTCAGCTGCTCGAACGCGCTTTTCTCCTCGCCGGAGAGGTCCGGTGGCGGCGGGTCGCCGCGCTTGACCGCCGTGTTGATGGCGGCTGGAGCGGTTCCGGGCATGTTGGAGTGAATGCCGAGCAGCTCTGGTGCTGCCTGTTCACCCATCGTCTGCGTGACGGCCGCACCCCAGTCGCCGCCCTGCGCGACGAACCGGTCGTATCCGAGGCGCTTCATCAGCACGACCCAGGCACGTGCGGTGCGGGCGGGATCCCAGCCGGTGGCGGTGGGCTTGGCGGAGAACCCGTAGCCGGGCAGTGAGGGAATCACCAGATGGAAAGCGTCCGATGCGCTGGCGCCGTGCGCGGTGGGATTCGTGAGCGGCTCGATGATCTTCAGCTGCTCGATGATCGAGCCGGGCCAGCCGTGCGTGACGATCAGCGGCAGCGCGTCCTGGTGCTGGGAGCGGACGTGGATGAAATGGATATCCAGCCCGTCGATCTCGGTCATGAAGTTCGGCAGGGCGTTCAGCTTCGCCTCGCACTTGGCCCAGTCGTAGTCGGTCGCCCAGTAGCGCGCGAGGTCCTGCATCATCGCGAGCCGCACGCCCTGCGAGTCGTCGGTGACCGTCTCGCGCTCGGGCCACCTGGTCGCGTTTACGCGTCTGCGCAGGTCAGCGAGCTCCGCCTCTGGAAAACCGACCTGAAACGAGCGAACAGCGGCGTTGTCGCTGCCGCCCGTCTGATGAGCGCCCTCAGTCATCGCTCCGTTCCTCCTCCTGTAGACAAGGCACGAGTCGTGCCGGACATGATGATCATCCCCCCCGTGTCCACGGTCGTACAGGCGGCGTATGGTCGCACCCGGGTACGTGCCTGGTGGGTACGCCGCCCTCGTTACGGCGTCGCCATCCGACTACGCATGGTGACGCAGGGCGTGAGGTGCTGACCAATCGAACCCGCAGACCAGGAAACCCGTCACACAAATGAGCATGGAAAGTGCAAGCAAAACCAGCGCCGGCGCCGGGTGGTTGCTCTCGGGCAACGACTGGCGGGGCGACCGCGGCGGGGACAGCGTCATGCGGTCAGCACGGAACGGCAGCTGACGGACGGGATCGGGTATGCGGATGAGCAGAATCTAAGCGGCCGCCCTTTCGGCGGAAACGAAATCGAAGGTTCGACAGTTTGCCGCGAATCCTGGTCAGTATTGTTTAATATCCGTAGGATTCGTGCTGGTGGCTGCGGTAGGCGTAGCCGTGATAGGTGGCGGGATGGCTGATTATCTAGCGGACCTGGTTGATGTTCGGCTGGCGTCGCCCGGCGTGGCGCTGGTCACCCTGAATCTGCCGCAAGTGCGTAATGCGATGACGACGGAATTGACGTCGGCC
>DATHPF010000063.1:0-2200 GCA_035484155.1 Streptosporangiaceae bacterium | reverse complement strand
CGGTAGCGCGTACGCCAACTTCGCCGAGCAAGACCTCGGAAGCATCGAGCCTGGGAAGCTGGCCGACGTGATCGTGCTGTCACAGAACCTGCACGCACTGACCCCGCATGAGATCCTCGAGACCACGGTGACGCACACGATGGTCAATGGCGAGATCATGTTCCAGGCGACCTGATGCCGCTCGCGCAGGCACCCTGCGAAGCCGGTTCAGGTAAACGAGGACGGCCGGAGGAGGGCAACGTGGCATCCCGCTCGATGACCAAAGGCGCCAAGTCACGCGAACGTATTCTCGAAGCAGTGATCGAGGCCGTGGCCGCGCATGGCCTGGCTGACCTTTCCGTCGCCGACATCGGCGCGGCGGCGGGAATGAGCGCCGGCCACGTCATGTACTACTTCGCCACCAAAGACACGCTGTTCGTCGAAGCGCTGCAGTACAGCGAAGGACTCCTCGACAACGACCGCGCAAGACTGCTCAGCCGCACGGACATCCCTGCCAAGCTCCTACGCGACTACATCGCGCTGTACCTGCCCACCAGCACTCGCGACGCCCGCTGGTCACTATGGCTCGAGGTCTGGAACAGGTCACTGACCCACCCGGAACTCAGTTCAATCCAGCTGGAACTCGACGCTCGCTGGCACCACGACCTCGAATCGATTGTCCGCGGCGGGCTCGCTAGCTCAAGCTTCGTCGTCACCGACATCGGCGCCGCCGTCGAGACCATCTCGAGTCTCCTCGACGGCCTCGCTGTGCGGATGCTCACCGGCACGCCAGGCCTCGACCGACGCCGCGCGATCCGGCTCGCGACATCGGCCAGCCAGACGCTGCTCGGCGGCGCGGAAGACTCGGTCCGCACCACATCAAGTCGATAGCTGGCACCGTGAGCAGTTAGAAGTACGCGCACCGAGGTGGGCGCCTCGTCCTGCGGGATGGCATCGCTCCCGGCGCGGTTAGTAGCGAAGGTCGGCTACGACGCCGTAATGGTCAGACAGCTGAGCGTCCTGGTGCGGGCGGACGCCGAGCAGTTCGCACCGGACCGGATGCCCCGCACCGCCTCGCCGCGGCCACGCGGACAGCACATAGTCGAACCGCCGGTCCGGGAGCAGTGACACCGCAGCGAGCGGATTCTGGTTTGACCAGGTGAACCCGGGGCCGCCGTCGCCGGCGACCTCCCAGGCGTCGTAAAACACCATGCCGGGGGCGGGCGGCTGACTGCGGCCAGTGAGCATGCGGAGCTCATCGGAGTCGGGACCGGCGTTGAAGTCCCCGCACATGATGACCGGATGGCGTCGCGAGGCGGCTTCGGTCACGAATTTAACCAGCTCCCGGACCTGATGCTGGCGGACACCACTGGCGTGCAGCGGATAGTCCAGCATGACGACGAACAACTCGATGACACCGTGCGGACCATCAATTCCTGCGTACCCGGCCACGCCCGCCGCTCCAGCATCGCCAGGCAGCGGCCGGTGCTCCCGGGCGGCAATCGGCCAGCGCGAGCAGATCGCCCCTCCCGACGTCCACCCGTCTTGCTGCCAATCGCCCCAGCCGAAGCGGTAAGGCAGACCTAGCGCTTCGCCCACTAGATCTCCCTGGCTTTGCTCCGGGGTCGTCCACGCCTCCTCCAGGCAGACGATGTCCGGCGCCGAGCGTTTCAGTTCCGCGATGATCCCGTCAAGCCGGGCCGACCACTCACCGTAACGGCCCCACACATTCCAGGTGACCACCCGAAAGGTCGTCTCGACCATCGCACCGTAAGGAGCATAGGGATCAAAACTCATCCCCAGATTCTCGCCGGCGAACAGCTCCGCCACATCCGCACCGGCGCGAGAGTCTCCACGCACACAGCGTAAAGGCCCCGCCACGAAACGGCAGCCAGCACCCGGCGCCGCCGGCAAGGCACGCTTACGCAAGGCCGACTGCGCGGCTAGGCGGCCGGGTCGTCCGGCACCCGGCTCAGCACGATGCCGAACTGGTCCCGGTACGCCGCCAGCAGCGCATCGTCTGTATCCAGCTGCTGCTCGGCCCGGGTCCCGCCCTGGGTCTGGATGAGCATCCGGCCGCTGATAGACACCCGGCCGCCTGGAGTCAGCCGGGAGCAGATCGTGCTGCGGGTGAAGTGCGACAGGGGCGAGGTCTGCTGCCACCAGCACGTCGGGACGCAGTCGGCGAGCGACCGCTCGCGCGTCTCGATACGGTACTGAG
>DATHPF010000062.1:0-6804 GCA_035484155.1 Streptosporangiaceae bacterium | reverse complement strand
CGGACCGATCTACGAGGGCTGGACCCTGCTATCGGCGCTGGCCGGGCAGACGCAGCGGCTGCGCCTCGGCCTGCTCGTGACCAGCAACCGCTTCCGCCCTCCGGCGATGCTGGCCAAGATCGCCACCACCGTCGACATCGTCTCCGGCGGACGGCTCGACTTCGGCATCGGTGCCGGCTCGCGGCCGAGCCACCCGGCAGCCCGGCGCGAATATGAGGCAAACGGCCTGCCGTACCACGACTTCGGTCATTCCGTGCGAAGCCTGGCCGAAGCATGCACGGTGCTCCGGCGGTTGTGGACCGAGGCGGAACCGTTCGACTTCGAGGGCGACTACGTCCAGCTCACCGGGGCGTTCGGCAATCCCAAGCCCGTCCAGCAACCGCATCCGCCGATCGTTATCGGCGGACGCTCGGCTCCGCTGCTGCGCGTGGTTGCCGAGCACGCCGATGTGTGGAACATCGCGGGCGGCGACTTCGAGGACGCCGTCGACCGCAGCGCGCTGCTGGACCGCTACTGCGCCGAGATCGGCCGCGACCCGGCCCTGATCACCCGCTCGATGCACCTGGGGGTCTCCTACGACCACCCCAGCGTGACCCGTAACGCGATCGGCGAAGCGATCCACGCTGGCTTCCAGCACATCGTCCTCGGGCTGCCACCGCCCTACCCTGCCAACGTCGCACAGTGGGTCACCGACGAGCTCATCACCACGGCGGGCTAGTGCTCCAGCCAACGAGGCCGAGCGAGTCGGCCGGGCTCGGGTCGGGCGCCTCCCCAGCCGCGCCGACCAGGCTCGTAGGCTGATCGCGAGGAGCAGGCCGAGGGAGTGATCAGGGCACGCGCAGGCTCATGGGGCCTGGCCAGGGGCTGAGGGTAGAACGCCGGACTGACGGGGGTGACGGCGGGTGCAGGCGCCATCGGACACTGACGTACTCATCATCGGGGCAGGACCGTCCGGGCTGCTCGCGGCCATCGAACTGGCTCGCCACGGCGTCAAGGCGCGCGTTATCGAGCGCGCGCAGACCGCGCCGCACCAGGCCCGCGCGACGGCGCTTCAGCCGGGAACGCTGGAGATTCTCGCCCAGGCAGGCGTCGTGGACGCGGTCCTCGCCGAGTCGGTCCACCTGCGATACGCCCGGCTCCTCGACGCTGACCTGCAAACCACCGCCGAGACTGACTTCACCACCGCCAGCGCAGGCTGCCCATGGGAATTCCAGTGCAGCCTGCCGCAGTGGCGGACCGAGCAGATCCTGACCGACCGGCTGACCGAACTCGGCGGCACCATCGAGCGCGGCATCGAGGCTGTAGCCCTCAGCGAACGGCCCGACGGCGTCCTGATCGACCTTAAGCATGGGGATGGGACGCCGGAGACGACGCAGGCTCGCTGGGTTGTCGGCGCGGGCGGCGCCCACAGCGTGACGCGCGAGTCGATGACGGAGGTCCTCGCCGGGGAGACCTATCCGGGTACAGCGCTGGTCGCAGACGTGACCGTGTCCTGCGGCCTGCCACGGGACGGTTCGGCGCTCGTCGCCACGCCCGCGGGTTACGTGCTGCTCGCGCCGCTGCCAACCGGCCGCTGGCTCACCTTCATCGGGGATCTCGGCGACGATGAGGTCGAGCGCTTGACTCGCGACACGTCGCTCACCTCGGTCGCCGCCGCCCTGGCCCAGCGGATCCCCGGCAACCTCGTCGAGTTGTCTGGCGTCGGCTGGGCCGCGGTGTTCCGGATGCACAAGCGGCTGACGCCGCACCTGGCCGACGGCCGGCGCTTCCTGCTCGGCGACGCGGGTCACCTGTCGAGCCCGTTCGGCGGCGAGGGCCTGAACTCCGGCCTGCACGACGCCCACAACCTGGCCTGGAAGCTAGCGCTTGAGCTCCGGGGACGGGGCCGCCCCGGTCTGAGCGACACGTTCGCGGTCGAGCGCGGCGCCGCCGCCCGCCATGTGCTGGCCGTCTCGGACCGATTGCATCAGCTGGTCCAGACTGCCGTGGAGGCAGCGAGGACTGGCCGGCCGCCGTCTGCCACCGCCCCGCCGTCACCAGCGCAGGCCGCGGCCCTGGTACGCGCTCGCTGCATGCTGGACGTCGCCTACGCAGGCAGCCCGCTGACCGGCAGGTACCCGTCGGCTGGCGATGACGGGCTGCCGCGCAGGTCCGACGACCCCGTTCCCGCTCCGGGGGAGCGCTATCCGGGGCGGGCTGCGCTCCGCGGCACCGGTCACCACGTGCTGCTGGCCGGCCGGCCGGACCAGCCGGCGCTGGACCACCTGCGCAGCAGGTGGGCCGGGCTCGTTGAGGTCAGCACCGATCCGCTCCTGGAAGGGAACGGGGCCGTCCTCGTCCGCCCCGACGGCTACCTCGGGTTCCGCGCGGCCTCGGCTGATGCCGCCGGGCTGGCCGCCCTCGACGCGCACCTCGGGTCTTACCTCGTCCCGAACTGATGCTCAGCTCGGCAACCACTCCACATAGAAAATGCCCAGCCCCAGCGCGATGCACAGCCCGGCGATGAGCCAGAAGCGGATCACGATCGTCGTCTCCGCCCAGCCGATCAGCTCGAAATGGTGCTGGAGCGGCGCCATCCGGAACACGCGACGACGAGTCATCTTGAAGAACCCGATCTGGATGATCACCGAGGCCATGATGATCCAGAACAGTCCGCCGAGCACGACCAGCAGTAGCGCCGTTTTCGTAGTGACCGCGAGGCCCGCGAGGACGCCGCCGATCGCGAGCGACCCCGTGTCGCCCATGAAGATCCGGGCTGGCGGCGCGTTCCACCATAGGAAACCCAGGCACCCGCCGAGCGCCGCCGCGGCCACGACCGCGAGATCGAGCGGGCTGGCGATCGAGTAGCAGTGCGGCGTGATCGGCCCGCTGATGCAGTCGTTGCGCAGCTGCCAGTTGGCGATCAGGACGTAGGACGCCAGGACCAGCACGGCCGAGCCGGCGGCGAGCCCATCCAGGCCGTCGGTCAGGTTGACCCCGTTCGCGGCCGCCGCGATCAGCAGCACGATCCAGATCACGAACGGCAGCACAGCGAGGGCGGGCCCGAAGTCGCGCAGCAGTGAGATGCGCGCATCGGCGGGGGTGAGGTCGTACTGGTCGGGGAAATGCAGCACCAGCACCGCGAACACCGCGCTGACCACGACCTGGCCCGTCAGCTTGGCCCCGCTGCGCAGGCCCAGGCTGCGCTGCTTGTAGATCTTGATGAAGTCGTCGACGAAGCCGACAAGCCCGAGGGCGGCCATGAGGCCGAGCACCAGCAGGCCAGACGCTGACGGCGGGTCGTCGGTGAGCAGGTGGCCGCCGAAGTACCCGAGCACCGCGGCGATGACGATCACCGCGCCGCCCATTGTGGGCGTGCCGCGCTTGGTGTGGTGCGCTTCCGGGCCGTCGTCGCGGATCAGCTGGCCGTAGCCGTGCCGCCGGAAAATCCGGATCGCCACCGGCGTACCGAACAGCGACACCAGCAGCGCAATGCTCGACGCCAGCAGGATCGTCTTCACGCCGGGACCCCGCTACGCTCGCCGAGACCGCGCACGGCGACGGCTAGATCCCATGGCGGCAGCACCCGTACATCATGCCGTCTCAGGTCCAGTGCCGGTGCCGCCTGGGGTGATCGGTCGCGTTGCGTCCTGGCCAGGTGTCCGTTCTGTTCAAGACCGCGCCTCGCGGCCGCCGTAGCCTTCGGGTTATGGATGACGTATTCGCAGCGGGAGACCGCTTCTTGCTCAACCAGGCGCGGCTGCTGGAGCGGCGGTTGTTCGCCACGCTGTTCCTCGGCCAGCCCGGCGCGCACGTGATCGACGCCTTGCGCGGCTACCAGAACGACGACGGCGGCTTCGGCCACGCCCTGGAGCCGGATAAGCGCTGCCCGGCCAGCCTTCCTATCGACGTGGAGACGGCGTTCCAGGCGATGGCGGCGGCAGGCACAGCAGATGAAACCATGATCACGAGGGCGTGCGACTTCCTCGAGGTAGCCGCCGCGAACGCGGACGCGGGCGGCGGGGTGCCGCCGGCGTTCCCGGTCATCGAGGGGTTCCCGCGGGCGGCGCACTGGTCCGAGTGGACCTATGTTCCTGGCCTCAACCCGACAGCCGGGCTCGTCGGCCTGCTCTACCAGCTGGGTATCGACCACCCATGGCGGTCGCAGGGCGCCGAGTACTGCTGGCGGCAACTCGAGACGGGCGGCCCGCCTGCCGACGCGCACACGCTGTCCGAGGTGCTGATCTTCCTGGCGCAGGTGCCGGACCGGGACCGGGCTGACCGCCAAGCGCACGCGCTCGCCGCGCACTTCGCTGACGTGAGCATGCTGAAGCTCGATCCGGACGCCGACGGGTATGGCCTCACGCCGGTGCAGCTGGCGCCGGAGCCCGGCTCGCGGTGGCGGACGCTGTTCACCGACGCCCAGATCGACGGTCACCTGGACCGCCTGCTGACGGACCAGCAGGCGGACGGCGGCTGGCCCGTGACCTGGGAACCGCCCAGCGAAGCCGCCACCCTGGAGTGGCGCGGGGTCGTCACCCTCCAGGCGCTGCGCACGCTGACGGCGTACGGGCGCATCGCGCCGTCGACGTAGCTGGCACGAGTTGGTGCAGGCGCCGGGAAACAACGCACTCGCGATCGGCCGGCCCGGTCCGATACGTTCCGCTCATGAACAACGCGGGCGACTTCCCGGTGCCGGAGTCGCTGGCCTGGCGCGTTGCCAGTCAGCCGGAGCGGCATGACTGGCTGGCCCGGCTGCCGGGCTTCGTCGCCGAGATCGCGGCACGCTGGAAGCTGGACCTCGGGGAGCCGTTCGAGCCTGGCGGCCAGTGCGCGTGGGTCGCGCCGGCGCGCGGCGCCAGCGGCGAGCGGCTCGCACTCAAGATCGGCTGGGCGCACCCCGAGGCGAGGTGCGAAGCGGACGGCTTGCGCTTCTGGGCTGGGAACGGGGCCGTCTACCTCCATGCCGCCGAACACCACGGGGACACCGACGCGCTACTTCTCGAGCTGTGCGAGCCGGGGCACCAGCTCGCCGACGTGCCCGAGCCAGACCAGGACCCGGTGTTCTGCGGCATACTGGCGCGGCTGTGGCGCGAGCCGCCGACTGGACACCAGTTCCCGTTGCTGACGGACATGTGCCGCAACTGGGCGGACACGTTCGAGGCCGATGATGCCGCCGATCCGGTGCCACTGGATCCGGGCATCGTGCGGGCCGGGCTTGAGCTCTTCCGGCAGCTGCCGGAGTCGGCCGACCGCGAGCTGCTGCTCGCCACGGACCTGCACGCGCAGAACATCCTGGCAGCTCAGCGCGAGCCCTGGCTGGCCGTCGACCCGAAGCCGCACGTGGGGGATCCGACCTACGACGTGCTCCAGTACCTCATCAACAGCGAACGGCTGGTCGCTGACCCAGTCGGCCTGGCCCGGCGGCTGGGCGAGGCACTGGAGCTCGATGCGGACCGGCTGCTGCTCTGGCTGTTCGCGCGGTGCGTCCAGGAGGTACGCGACCGTCCGGAGCTCGCAGGCGTCGCCGTGCGCCTAGCTCCGTAGCCCGCTGGTCCGCTAGCCCGCTAACGCGGCACGGCGAGGTTGGCCGCGGCCCGCTCCGCCAGCGCGTCGAGGACCGGGATCTGCAGCGCTGGCACCGCGACGTCTAGCACCAAGCTGCCAGCGCCGGCTGTCAGCATGAACGTGAAGAACGAGCAGCACAACGTCTCCGCGGCGGCCAGTTCTGCGACTCGGCCGGCGACCGCCGGGCCTGGCTCGAGCTCGAGCCGCAGCCGAGTCGGCTCCGGCCGGTCGATGCGCCGCACCGTCTCAGCGAACATTGCGCTGAACTCCGCCGCCCGTGCCTGCCGCCCGGCCGGCGATAGCGTGCACTCATCCGGTGCCAGCGGCTGATCGTCGTTCGTGCCCATGGTCACGACGCTAAGCCCGCGGCGGTTCGGGCGCCAGCGCTAGCTGGCCACGAGCACTACCGTAGGGACGTGACCGGATCAGGCGCTGGCTCGCTGACAGCGGCCGTGCAGGCGGGGCTGGCCGGGGCCGGGCTCCCGAGCTTGTCCGCGGGTGTCCAGCGCCTGATGACCGCCTACCGCTCCGGCGAGGTACCGGACGCGCCCGTGATGGGCGCGAAAGCCGACGCGGCCGCCTACGCGGCGTACCGGATGCCGGCCACGGTGGCGGCGACGGGCCAGGCCCTGCGTGCGCTCCAGCAGTCGCTGCCCAAGTGGGCGCCCCGCACGCTGCTGGATTTCGGCGCCGGCACGGGCGGCGCCGCCTGGGCCGTTGCCGACCAGCTGCCGAGCGTCGAGTCGATGGTTCTGCTCGAGCAGTCCGCAGACGCGATCAGGCTGGGCCAGGCGATCCTCGCGGCCGCCGCGGCGCCGAGCCTGCGCTCGGCGACCTGGCGCACCTGGCGGCTGCCGGCCGATGACGCTATGCGGCCTGCTGGCCTGGCGTCGCTGGGACTGGCGCCGCCGGGACGGGCCGGCAGTGAAGCCGCGGTCGCCGACCTGGCGACAGCGGCTTACATGCTGGGGGAGCTGAGCACCGCGCAGCAGTCGGCGCTGGTGGCGCTCGCTGCCGACGCTGCGCCGGCCGTGCTGTTCGTCGAGCCAGGGACGCCGGCCGGCCACCGCCGGATCCTCGCGGCCCGCGCGCAGTTGCTCGCGGCTGGCTTCGTCGTCGCTGCGCCGTGCCCGCATCAGCTCGATTGCCCGCTGGACGTCGCGGGCGACTGGTGCCATTTTGGTGCCCGGCTGCAGCGGTCCGCGGTGCACCGGCAGGCAAAAGGCGTAGAGCTGTCGTACGAGGACGAGAAATACA
>DATHPF010000061.1:0-62353 GCA_035484155.1 Streptosporangiaceae bacterium | reverse complement strand
GGGCTGATGCATACCGTTCTCGACTATGACAGGAGTGCTGCCGGTGACATGTGAAGTCGGGCTGAGCCGAAACGTCCGTGCTTTCCATATCATGCCGGGACTGCCCGGGCCGGAAGGGCAGCTGCATGATCATGACTACCGAATTGAGATCGTGGTGGACCGCGACCAACTCGACGGCCGGGGCATGGTCTGTGATCTTGATGTACTGGAAGCTGCGCTAACCGAGCTCACCAGTCGGGTCGAAGGCCGCAACCTGGAGGAGATACGCCCGGCGGCGGCCGAGGCGGTCACAGTCGAAGTGTTCGCCCGCTGGGTGCATGACAGCCTCTCGCGCACTGTCGCTGCCGCGGGCGGCGAGGGACTGGCAGTGCGGGTGTGGGAAACGCCCGTCGCGTTCGGCGGATATCGCGCACGATGCTGACGCGCTGCCTGACCACGCGAGGCCGGCCGGTCAGTCAGGGGAGGTGGCTGGTGTCGTTCACGCGATGGACGGCGGCAAATCCGCGGCCGTGCCATTGGATCTCGTTAATGCAGGCGGAGCCAAGGTATAGCCGGTAAAGGGTGGCGAGCGGGACACCGAGAGCGCGGCAGAGCAGGATCTTTATGGGGGTAATGTGACTTACCACCAGGACGTTCTGCCCGCTGTAGTCACGCAGCAGCTGGTCACAGGCCCGGTTCACCCGGAGTGCGGTGTCGGCGAAGCTCTCCCCGCCCGGCGGGGCCTGTTCCGGGTCGCGCCGCCAGGCTGCTGCGGCCCCGGGCCAGCGCTCCTGGATTTCTGCCAGCGTGAAGCCATCCCAGTCACCGAAGTCGGTTTCACGGAGATCATCGTCGATCATTGTGGTGAGGCCCATTTCGCCAGCCGCCATGGCGGCGGTGGCGACGGCGCGCTGCAACGGCGAGCTGACGACGGCGTCGATAGGAGCACCAGCGGCGATGCGGCAAGCGGCCGCCTTCGCCTGCCGGGTTCCGCTAGCGCTGAGCGGGAGGTCACGCAGCCCGCTGAAGCGGTGTTCGGGCGACAGTTCGGTATCGCCATGCCGCAGCAGGACGGTGGTAGTCGGACCTGCTGTGGGATTGTCCCAGCCCAGTGTCATATGGCTGTCCCGCGAGTCTGAGGATTCAGCGCTCACGATGGCAGTTCGGGTACGGCGGGTCAATGGGCCGACGCCGTCTGGGCTGTGGCCTTGTCGAAGGCACCGAGGAACTGGTTGCGGAAGGCGCTCATTGGCTCCAGCGGAGCAGAGTGACCGGGCACCAGCCCGTCCTGCCAGTGCCAGGAGGCAATCTGCCTGAACACGGACGGGTCGCGGGCGATGATCGAGATCGGCACATTGTGACTGGCCCCTGGGCTGGTGATGGGGGTGTCGGGTTGCTCGTCGCCGAGCAGGATGAGCACGAGGTTGGGATCGTTGAGCTCGGTTACCCATGAGGTGAGGACCCGCAGCGAGTACTGGATCGACGTGCCGTAGGCCTTGCGCTGCTTGCTGGCGTTATCCAAGACGGAGAGCGCAGTCTCGCCGCGCGCTGGCATCGGGTCGAATATCGAGCCGTTGCCGACCTTGTTCCAGGGCACCATGGTCGGCAGCGGCGCCCAGGGCGAGTGCGAGGAGACCGTGTCGATCTCGGCCATCACGGGCTTATGGCCGGGGGCGAGTTCGAGCCGCTGGAATGCGGACAGGATGTACTGGTCGGGCATCGGGGCGTAGCTGAAGGTCGGGCCGTGGTAGCCGACGTTGCTGCGGTCGTAAAGCTGGTCGAAGTGGTAGAACTGCGTGCCGGACGGGAAGTCTGCGTCGTCGGTAGCGGGGCTGTCGCCGACGGTGCGCCACCCGGCTTTGTCGAAGGCGTCGCTGAGAGTGAACCTCTTGCTATCGATGAGCTCCGAATATCGCTGTCGGCTGTTGACCCACAGCCCCGCCTGCAGGGTGGAGTGGGCCTCCTGGCTGATCCCGCCGTAGCCCGGCGCGTTCACCCAGGCGCTCTGCACGGACCAGCCCGCGCTGGCCAGCGATGCGTTGTCTCGCCGCAGGGAGGCGTCGATGCCGGGCGAGAAGCTTCCCCCCTGGATGGATACCTGTCCGTAGCTCTCGACGAAGGCGATGATGACGTCCTTGCCGCGCAATCCGGTGAGCAGGTCCGAGGCGGGGAGGCTGGCTTCGGGGTCGGGGCTGTGGATGGCCCGCTCGAAAATGCGCTGGTCGCTGAACGCTGCCTGGGTGGCGCGCACCTGTGCGACGGCCAGGCCGGTAGCGCTGGTCGAGGCAATCGGGGATCCCGGGATGAATTGCAGTGACAGGCCCGCGCACACTGCCCACACTGCGGTGAGGCCAGCGAGGCCGCGGACCGCAGTGCGGCGATGCCGGGCTGCGACCGTGGTGATGTGAATCGTTGCTGCGGTGATTGCGCCGACGAGCAGGATGAGACCGAGCCCGAGCAAGACGAGCGCAATGTCTGTGCGCTTGGGGCCGAGCTCGTCGCGGACCACGCCCAGCGCCGCGCCGATGCTGCCCCAGTCGTACACCGGGTTGAACGCCCGATCGGCGTATTCGTAGAACGCTATGTTGAGGATCTTGGCGAAAGTGAGCACGCCGAACAGGACCCCAGCGATGGCGGCCACGATCCGTCGTGGCAGGGGCGGCAGCACTAGCGCGATGGCGACCAGGACCAGCACTTCCACGGGGATGCGCACAAAGGCGGCGGGGGTGAGCTGCCAGGCCTTGTCGGGCGCGAGGAGGACGCCCCACAGCAGCGCGACCGCGAGCACGGTGCTGGCCAGCCGCAGTGCGCGGCGGGCGCGCGGGCCGACGCCGGTCCGGTACAGCCAGATCACGTCGCGGCCGAACGACTCGGCCAGCAGCAGCAGCGCGACAGCGACCACGATCATCCCGACGAGGCGGGGGAGCACTCCGGATACGGCGACGGTGAGCACGATGCCCTGGACCGCGGCCACGACCTTGCGCCAGTACCGGGGTGGCAACGGCGCGGCCAGCCACGGGATCAGCCAGCCCGCCACCAGCAGCGCGTAACGCGCGGCCCCGATGACCAGCACCCAGCTGCCGTAGACCTGCGACACGGCGATGCTGAGCAGCAAGATGAGGAAGGCGTCGACCTCGCCATCGAGGCGCCCGCCTAGCGGGGTGGCGGTGCCGGTACGACGTGCCACCTGCCCGTCTACCGCGTCGAGGGCCAGCGCGATGGCGGCCAGGGTGACCAGCGCGGTGACCGACGCGGGTCGGCCGAACGAGTCCGCAACGAGGCCCGCGACCCCGGCGGCCAGCAGTGCCCGGGTGAGGGTGACCCAGTCTGCCGGGTGCATCGTCGGCTGGTCGCTGCGGATGCGGGCGGTGGCAATCAGCGCGGTCGCCCCCGCGCCGGTGGCGAGTCCAGCTATCCACCCGGCGATGCCGAGACCAGCTGTGGCGGACACGACGCCGAGTACTGCGGCGGTGGCGGGCATCCCCAGGACCGCGGCGATTCGGACCGTGGACAGTGTGCCGCTGTCCACCGGGATGTCAGGCGCAGCCTCTTCCTGCACCGGGCGAATCGAAGTCACCGCACCTCCGTCTGCGTTAGCCGTGTGCCGCCGTACTCGAGAGGGATAACGGGACAGCGGGCACGCTGGTTCAGCGCGGCCGGTCCCGCCACGGTGCGGCCGCCGGACGGTTGAACGAAGTGTCCGGCGGGCACGTGTTACCCGGTGTGACGTCAGTTCACTCAGCTACGGTCGGCCTCGGTCGATTCTTCTGCCGGTTCGGCCCGTGGATGCTGCGCGTGGCCGCCGGCTTCACCGTGCTGTGGTTTCTGGTGCGGCTGGTGGGCGCGGCGCCATTCGAGGCGGGCCTGCGGGCGGTCACCTGGCCCGCGGTCGTGGCCGCCGTCACGCTCACTGCCTTGACGACGCTGTGCTCGGCCTGGCGGTGGCGGGTCGTCGCGCGGGCTCTCGGCATCGGCATTGGCCTGCCGGATGCGATCGGCGCCTACTACCGTTCCCTGTTCCTCAACTCCGTGCTCATCGGCGGGATCATCGGTGATGTGCACCGGGCGGTCACTCACGGGCGGCGCGCTGGAGACGTAGCCCGGGGGGTGCGCGCCGTTGCGTGGGAACGGCTGTGCGGTCAGGTCATCCAGGCCGTGGTGACTGCCATCCTGTTGCTGACGCTGCCATCGCCGGTCCGGCCTGCGCTGCCGTATGTTCTGGCGGGCATCGTGGGCGTCGTCGGGGGCGCTGCGCTGGTGGTGCGCGGTGCCGCTCGTCGTGGCCGGTCACGGCTGGGACGCGCAGCCCGTGCCGTCGCCGAAGACCTGCATGGCGGGCTGCTCGCCGCAGACGTGTGGCCCCAGCTCCTACTGGCCTCGGTGCTGGTCGTGGCCGGGCACACGGCCACGTTCCTCATCGCGGCCCGGGTTGCCGGGTCCACCGCGCCCCTGGGCGAACTGGTCGCACTCCTGATGGTGGTCCAGGTTGCCGTGGTGATCCCGCTGGGTATCGGCGGGTGGGGGCCACGGGAGGGTATTGCCGCCTGGGCCTTCGCCGCAGCCGGGCTCGGCGCGGCCACCGGGGTCACGGCCACCACCCTCTACGCGGTGCTCATGCTGGTCGCCGTCACCCCCGGCGGCGGCCTGCTGCTGAGAGACGCCGTTCGCCGCCGTCGCGGTCCGACACACGTGGGCGAGCCGAGACGACCCGATCTGGCCCCGCAGACGCCGGAGGCGCTCGTGGCTGACCGGCGGCTGGTCCCGTGACCGACGCACTCCCGAGGGCGACGATCCGCCGGCGTATTCGCATTCCGCTGCGCTTCGCTGACGGCTACTCAACCGTGGCCACGGTCGTCAGCTTCACCGGTCTGACCGACGCGCAGCAGCACGTGGCCCTCGAACTCGGCCGGCCCGCCGAGGCCGGGCTGCCGCTGGTGCGCCTGCACAGTGAATGCCTCACCGGTGACGTATTCGGCAGCCAGCGGTGCGACTGCGGGCCGCAATTGCGCGAAGCGGTCGAGCGGATCACCGAGCACGGCGGATATGTGCTGTATCTGCGTCAGGAAGGGCGCGGCATCGGCCTGTACGACAAACTCGACGCCTACGCGCTGCAAGATCGTGGTCTGGATACTTACGACGCGAACCTCGCGCTCGGTCACCGGGCCGACGAGCGCGACTACACCAGCGCGGCCCAGATGCTGCACGCGCTAGGCGCCAACCGCATCGGACTGCTGAGCAACAACCCGGACAAGGGCGCCCAACTCGCCCGCCTGGGCATCACGATCGACACGCACGTGCCCACCGCGCTGCACCTTACCGGGGCCAACGCCGCCTACCTCGCCACCAAGGCAAGGCGCGGCGGGCATGATCTGCTGTCGCAGGCACTTGAGCGCGTCGCCGAACCACACCGGCGCGCAGGCACGGCATGACATAGCGCCTCGCGGTGAGAACATGCGTGTCTCGACTGTAAGCGTGGAAGGCTACGGGCCGTGTCGGACCTAGGGCAGCTACCTGCTGCGGCAGTTCAGCGTGCTGCCACCGGCCCAGCCCGGTGGATCCGCACGAATCCTGTCATCCTCGCGGGCGTCGTGCTGATCGTCGCGCAGTTGTGCTGGAAGGCGTACCTGCTGTCGCGCTTCTATTTCCGGCAGGATGACTTCCTGCTGCTGGACCGCGCGCTGGCGCATGGACTGAGCCTGAACTACCTGTTCAGCTTTAGTGGCGGTCATCTGAGGCCGGCCGGCCTGGTCTTGTTCTGGCTGGTGACCCGGCTGTCGCCGTACGACTGGCTGCTCGCCTCCGCCCTGACCATCGCGGCGCTGGCGGCGGCAGGCGTCCTGATGCTGCGGCTGCTTCTCATCCTTTTTGGCCGCCGCCCGGCGATCTTGATCCCGCTGATCATCTTTCTGTTCACGCCGCTGACGCTGGCCGGGCTGTCGTTCTGGACCACTGTGACGGACTGGCTGCCGTTGCAGCTGACGGTGCTGGCGGCGACCTATTCGCACATCAGGTACGTCCGCTCTGGTCGCATCCGCCATGTCGTGGCCGCAGCCGCGTGGCTCGGCGCAGGTCTGCTCTTCGACGTGCAGGGCGCCCTGGTACCGCTTGTGCTCTTCGCCCTGACATCGGCGTATCTTGTGCCCGGCCGCTGGCTGGCCGCGGCCAGGCAGACCCTCAAGAGTTTCTGGCGAGCGTGGACTATCTACGGGGTGCTGACCGCCGCGTACCTCGTCCTGTTCCTCGTCAAGCTACAGACATCATCCCAGCAGCCGATCAGCCCGAGACACGTCTCGAGCGTGGTGTCGCTGGCTGCGAACATGCTCCGGGTCGGCTTCGTTCCGGCCGCAGTGGGCGGACCGTGGCGCTGGTTCGTGCCCGGCGGCGACTACGGCTTCGCAGCCGAGATCCCCGTAGTAACCCAGGTCACCTGGGTACTGGCTGCACTCATCGTCGGCGCGAGCCTGTGGTACCGGCGGCATGCGCTGCGGTCCTGGCTGATCCTGGCCGGATGGCTCCTGCTGGCCGACTTCGGACCGGTCGCGATCGCGCGGCTGACCGAGCTACCCGCCAGCTTGCTGGGTGCCGATACGTATTACCTGGCCGACTCCGCACCTATCCTCGCTATTTGTGTCGGGCTTGCGTTCTGGCCTGTCATTGGCGAGCAGGATCCCTACCGCGTCAGACGGCCACGGTCGGGGCCGCTGGCGGTCACCGCGTTCGCCCTGACGGGAGCGTTCCTGGCGGGCTCGATCTGGTCCGGGGTCACCTATCTCAGCAGCACATCCAGCGCCAGGACGCGCTCGTACATCGACACTGCCCGGTCCGCGCTGGCCAGCGCGAGACCTGGCACCGTAATCCTGTCGGCGCCTGTTCCGTGGTACGTGATGTATGCCGGGTTCCTGGGACCGGTAACGCAGACGTCGCGGGTCCTCGGGCCGCTCGCGCCGGAACGTGCCGGGATCCAGTTTGTGACGGTTCCCGAGGGGCCCGTCAGGAGCCTGATGATGTTCGACAGCCGGGGCAGACTGCGGCCGGCGCTCGACGTCGGCGCGTCGGGCGTCCGGTCTGCACGCTCAGGGACATGCTGGCCGGTACGGTCGGCGGCGACGAGGATTCCGCTCAGCGCTCACGTCTTCCGCTACACCTGGATCGTCCGGCTCTCGTACTCCGGCCCCGCGACCACGTTCCAGCTTGAACTCGGAAGAGCCGTCACGGACGTCATGCTGCCGGCTGGCCAGCGCGACATCTCCGTTCCGGTGACCGGCGAGGGTAGCGCCGTCCTGGTGCGCAGCCTGAGCGGAGACCCCGCGGCGTGCATCTCAACGCTGAGACTAGATCCTGAATTGCGTCCCTGACATCCCTGGCGGAGCGCTAGCCGGGCGAGCGGCCCGCGAAGTCAAGCTGGTGAGCGATGTAGACCAGCTCGCCTGCAGCCAGCTGCCGGTAGCGCACGGCCAGCCAGTCGGCCAGGTCCGCCGGTTCTACCCAGTCCTGGCGATTCCGCAATGCGTCCCGGATCGTATCGAGGATGCTGCGCAGGAAGTAAGCCTCGTCTGCGGGGTAGCTCCCGTCGGAGGCCGGGTACACGACCCAGTCCGACGACCCCGCCGCCAGCGCGGGCGCTCCCGCATCCCGCAAGTGGTGAAACAGGCCTCGGCCCGTGCGGCTTTCCCCGGCCGGCCGGCCGTAGCGGATGCGCTCGTCCATGTCCCGGTGGTAGGCCCGCATGACCTGGTCGTCGTGGTGGTAGCCGGGGGCGAAGATGCTCTCGCCGTCGTAGTTGATCGTGAACCAGTAGACGCCGCCGGGGACAAGCAGCCGCAGCAAGCCGGGCAGGACGGCCGGCACGTCCACCAGGTCCAGGACGGCGTTGGCAATCAGCACATCGGCCAGCTGCACGGGAGCGGCCTCCAGGTAACCGCCGAGCTCGGCGTGCACCAGGCGCACCCGCAGATCACCGACCTGCACTCCATCTGGCAGCAGGTCGCTGCGTACACCCCGCGCGGCCGCCCAGTCGTTCAGCCACCGGCGCGAGCATTCCAGCAGTTGCAGATCCGCATCCAGCAGGACATACTCGCCGGCTCCGACTACCCCCCAGTCCAGCAGACGGGCCACCATCGTCCCCAGGCCGGCGCCGATCTCCAGTACCCGCGGCCCACCCGCCGGCATCAGGCGGCGCAGCTCGGCCAGCACCTGGCGGTTGAGCGCCCGGTCATCCACGGTCGTTTTCGCGGTCAGGTAGCGGGCATAGCCGGAGGTCGTCGGCGCTTCATCGAAGCCCGTCATCGCTTCTCGGCCACCATCGCGAACTTGCGCACCCGCCCGCTGCCGAGCCAGTCACTCCACAGCTGATGCGAAGTGATCAGGTCGGCGGTGGCCCGCGTCCCGATCTCGGCCGCGATCTGGAGTGAATCAGCTCGATAACAGCGAAGCAGCGCTGCGGCTGTCGCCTGATGGGAGGAGCTGCATTCAAGCCGCCAGGTCACGATCAGCCCCGCCGCGCGCAGCACACCTGTCAGTTTCGTCAGCTGAATTGGCCAGACCGTATCGGCGGCAGGCATCAGGGCTCGTTCCTGCTTGGTGAGCGGCCGGCCTTCCTCGACTGTGAAGGCGAACCGCCCGCCCGGCTCCAGCGCGCGCGCCACCTCGTCCGCCAGGGCATCCTTGTCGGGAAACGCCAGCATCGTCTCGAGCATGAATACCACCTCAAAGCGGCCCTCGGGCAGCGGCGGAATGTGAGCCTGCTCGAAGCGGCAGGGGAGATTCGAGGCCAGATCCCTGGCGATGGCCAGTGCGTCGGCGGAGTGATCCACGCCTAGGTAGCGGCAGCCCGACTCCGCCGTGATCATCCGGCCGGGGCCGGCCACTCCGCAGCACAAGTCGAGCACGGAGAGGTCCCGGCCGACCGCGGCCCGGTGCGCCAGCGTGCGGACCTCGCCCGCCCGCATGAAGCTCTCCTGGCCTACATACTCGCCCGCGGGGAAGGCGGCCGCCCGTGCCCGCTCTAGCGCCGTCAACAATGGTTCTCGCTGATCCTGTCTCATAGCGGACGCCGATGGCCTCTGGTCGAACCTTGTCTACCGCCTCTGCGTACCATCCTGTGTCAGGTATGACGGATCGGCAGCGGATGTTGTTCAGATTGGCCGGAGGATGGAGGGCTGGCTCAGTGCGGCAGACGCTCTGGACGGCGAGAGCATCGTGCGGGTCCACGCAATAGTCCCGCACGGTTTCGACGATCCCGGCCACGCTACCGGCGGCAACATCTACGACCGGCGGATCTGCGCGGGGCTGGCCGAGACCGGCTGGGAGGTGCAGGTCGCGACCGTCGCCGCGGCCTGGCCGGCACCCGACTCGGGCGCCCGCGCCGACCTGGCTCGCATCGTTTCGGCCATCCCCGACGGCGAGATCGCCCTGATCGACGGGCTGATCGCCTCGCCGACCGCTGCGCAATTGCTGCCACACGCTGGCCGGATACGAATGACGGTGCTGCTGCACATGCCACTGGCCACCGCCCTCGACATACGTCCTGATGCCAGTGCGCAGCGCTCCGAACGAGTCGTGCTACGCGCGGCCACGGGCGTTATCGTGACCAGCGAATGGACCCGCCAGCAGGTCCTGGCCCGATACGAGATCCCGGCCTGCCGGGTGCACATCGCGCCGCCGGGCGTCGATCAGGTCGCTGCCCCCGCCCGCCCCGTCCGCGGCCACCTGATCTGCGTCGGAACTCTTGGCCACCACAAGGGGCAGGACCTCCTCGTCGAAGCACTCGCCGAGCTGGGTGACCTGGACTGGCATTGCGTGCTGGCCGGATCGCTCGACCGGGACCCGGAATTCGTCGACCAATTGCGAACCCGTATCACTCGCCTCGGCTACGGCCACCGCGTTCAGCTCACCGGCATCCTGACCGGCGCGGCGCTCAGCCACGCGTATACCGCCGCCGACGTGCTCGTGGCGCCGTCCCGCTCGGAGACCTACGGCATGGCTGTCACCGAAGCACTCGCCCACGGCTTGCCCGTCATAGCCGCCGCGGTGGGTGGGCTGCCCGAAGCGCTTGGGTCCAGCACCGACGGCACCCGGCCAGGCCAGCTGGTCCCGGCCGGCGATCCGGCTGCCCTCGCCGCCGCGATCGGGGACTGGCTGGGCGATGAGGGCCATCGACGCCGGCTACGGGCCGCCGCACAAAGGCGGCGGTCGAACCTGCGGGGCTGGGAACAAACCACACAAGAAATAGGGAACGCACTGACGGCCCGCGGGCGGCTCAGCAGGCCCGGGCCGCTCGGAGTGGACAACCATGCCGGAAAGTCCAGCGGTCCGGGGTGAACCGCCCGCTGCCCTGGACCGTGACACCCAATGTGGCCTACGCGGGAGACTTTATGCAACTGGAAAGTGATCAACACATAGTGCGCTCGATGACATTCAGGACCGAGAGCCGCATCACCATCGCCAGCAGCGTCCGCGAGGTGTGGACGTATATCTGCGATGTCGGGCGCTGGCCGGAGTGGGCGCCCACCGTTCTCGAATGCAAGGTTCGCGGCGGAGGGGCGCTTCAGCCCGGCTCGCGGGTGGAGCAGCGGGCGAAGGACCTGTGGCGGACTCACACCCGGAGCCAGGAAGTGACCGCTGTCGAGGCGCCCTCCTACGTTGCGTTCGCCGGGCCACTGGGTACGTCCACGGCGCGCTGGGGAATGGAACTCGAGCCGGTGGCCGACAGGCAGACCGACACCAAGATGTGGATTGAGGTCGACCTCGCGGGCATCATGCGCGTGTTCCCCGGCCGCGCTCTCAAGGGCAGTATTCAGCGCGTAAGCGATCGCGAGATGGTGGCGATCAAGGCCGCGGTCGAGTCCGCTACGCGGGAAGGCGCACACCCGTGACCCAGATTGACAGTACGCGAGAGCACCTGATCGAGACGTACCGCAAGAAGGCGAAGCACTACGACGTCACCTCCCGGCTCTATCCTGCGCCCGGCTACCCGCAGCGGGCACAACGCCTCCGGGCGGTACGAGCACTCGGCCTGCGCCCGGGTGCCAGCGTGGTCGACATGGCATGCGGCACAGGTCTGAACTTCGACCTGATTGAAGAGGCGATCGGTCCGGGCGGCCGGCTCATCGGCGTCGATCTGACCGACGCGATGCTCGCCCGTGCTCAGGATCGGATAGCGACGAACGGCTGGAGCAATATCAGCCTCGTGCAAGCCGACGCGGCTGACTTCGACTTCCCAGCCGGCGTCGACGCGATCCTGTCCACGTACGCCCTGTCGCAGGTGCCCGAGTGCGCAGCGGTCATCGCCCACGGCGCCGCGGCCCTGTCCGGAGGCGGACGCTGGGTCGTGCTGGATCTCAAGGTTCCCGACAACACGCCCGGGCGGCTGGCGCAGCTCGGAACTGCAGTTGTGCGGCCTTTCGCCTCCATCGATCAGTGGATCACGCGCCGTCCGTGGGAGGCGATTCGCGCAGCCATGCAGAACGAACTCGCCGATGTCTCCTGGACCGAGTTGTTCTTCGGGACCGCATTCCTCGGTGCCGGGTCCCGCGCGGCCCTGGATTCTCCGGTGTACGACCGCGGGGGCGCGGCTTAGCCGAAGCCTGGCTTATGGAACGCGCCGGACGGGTAAGCGGGTGTGAGACCCAACCAGTGGAGGTAGCACATGGCCGAGCTCCCCTCGCCGCCAGAGGGAATAGTCCTGACCCACTTCATCGTCTCCGACGACATCGAGCGATCTCGGCGCTTTTACACCGAAGTACTCGGCGGCAGGCTGGTCTTCTCCGGCCCCGGAGGGCTGACTTATGTCGCCCTATCCAATAGCTGGATCATCATCAATGCCGGCGGCGGCCCGACCGACGACAAGCCCACGGTCATCCTGGAGACGCCACGCGACCCCGACCGGGTCAGCAGCTTCCTCAATATCCGGGTCAGAGACATCGCGGCGGTGTACGCGGAATGGAGCGGCCGGGGTGCTCAGTTCCTGACGCCGCCGAAACAGCACCAGTACGAGATCCGTTGTTACATCCGCGATCCCGACGGTTACATCATCGAAGTGGGTCAGACCACGGACTTTGAGGGGGACTGGCACCCCGATCACTGGCCATCGAGTACGCCCGCAGACTGAGATCCATGACAACCGCGATCATCGGCACTGGTGGGATCGGATCGGTCATCGCCCGCCAGCTCGGCGCAGGTGGCGAGACTCTGCGCCTCTCGAGCGCCGACAGCGAGTCGGCGCACTTGCTGGCTGCACAGATCGGTCCGGCTGCGGTCGTCAGCGTCGACAATCGCGACGCGTTGCAGAGCGCCGATGCCGTTGTCCTCGCGCTGCGGTTTACGGTGCTGGAGCGCGTTATAGACGAGATCGCCGACGCGCTGACCGACAAGGTCGTGGTCGTTCCGAGCAACCCGCTCAGCACCGACGCAGCAGGTAACGTCTCACGTCTCCTGCCGACGGGGCAATCCTCTGGCGAGGCTGTAGCCGGGTGCCTGCCGGCTAGGGCGCGGCTGGCCATGGCGTTTGGGACCCTGTCGGCCGATCTCTTCGAGTCCGCTGCCAACCGGTCACCGGAACTGGCGGTTCTCTTCTACGCGACCGACGACGACCGGGCCGGCGAGGAAGCCGATCGGTTGATCCGAACGGCAGGCTTCGAGCCGATCAAGGCCGGCGGGATCGAGCAGTCGGGTCGGCTGGAGGTGGGCGGCGACCTTCACGATGTGGTAGTCGGCCCGGCAGCGGCGCGGTCATTGCTCGGTCCGTCACATCAGTCGCCGCCACATCAATCTTCGTAGTACTCCATCCCCAGGTGGGTGATCTGCTCCTCGCCCATGAGCCAGCGAAGCGTGTTCTTCAGCTTGGTCTGCTGGATGAACAGGTCGTGCTCGGGATAGACGCTGACAGCGTGCTGCGGGCTCTTGAAGTAGAACGACAACCACTCTTGCACGCCCCTGAGCCCCGCTCGCTGCGCCAGGTCGATGAAAAGCACCAGGTCAAGTACCAGAGGCGCCGCCAATATCGAGTCACGGCACAGGAAGTCGACCTTGAGCTGCATCGGATAGCCGAGCCAGCCGAAGATGTC
This sequence comes from Streptosporangiaceae bacterium, assembly GCA_035484155.1. GTDB lineage: Bacteria > Actinomycetota > Actinomycetes > Streptosporangiales > Streptosporangiaceae > JAJYUU01. The sequence continues at coordinate 49,310 of DATHPF010000061.1, read as the reverse complement.
GATGTTGTCCCAGCCCTCCTTGCTGTCACCGCGCGGGGGGTAGTAGTTGATGCGCACCTTGTGGTGGACGTCGCCGTAGAGCTCGGGATAGAGGCTTGGCTGCAGGATGTGCTCCAGTACGCCGAGCTTGGTCTGCTCCTTGGTGCGGAAACTGTCGGGGTCGTCCAGCACCTCGCCGTCGCGGTTACCGAGGATGTTGGTCGAGTACCAGCCCTGGAGCCCCAGCATGCGGGCCTTCAGCATCGGCGCCAGCACGGTCTTCAACAGGGTCTGCCCTGACTTGAAGTCCTTGCCACCGATGGACACGCCCGCCGTGTCAGCGAGCTTCACCATCGCGGGCACGTCGACGGTGAGGTTAGGCGCTCCATTGATGAAGGGCACGCCCTCCTTGAGAGCCGCGTACGCATAGAGCATCGAGGGCGGGATGCTCTGGTCGTTCGCATCCATCGCGGCTTCGAGCGCTTCCAGGTCCTGGTGAGCCGGGCCGGGCTCGAGAAAGATCTCGGTGGATGCGCACCAGATCACAACCATCCGGTCGCAGGAGTGCGCCGCCTTGAAGTCGCGGATGTCCTTGCGGACGGCCTCGGCGAGGTCTCGCTTGCTCGCTCTGGACTTGACATTCGGGCCGTCGAGCCGGCGCACGTAGTTCTGGTCGAAGACGGCCGGCATGGGCTCGATCTCCTTCAGCTCGGCCGCGATCGGTTCGATGTGGACGTGCCGATCGAGAACGCCGCATTTCAGCGCGGATTCGTAGGCCGTGTCCGAGATCGGATCCCAGGCACCGAAGACGAGCTGGTCAACGCCTGCCAGCGGAACGAAGTCGCGAATGAGCGGCACTCGGCCCTCAGTCCGTTTGCCGAGGCGAATAGTACCCAGCTGAGTGACCGAGCCGATGGGCTCAGCGAGGCCGTGCCTGATCAGCTCGACACCTGCGATAACGGTCGACGCCACGGCGCCGAGTCCGACTATGAGGACGCCCAGCCGACCGGCGGCAGGCTCGATGTGGTGCTTGGGTATCTCCACGAATTCTCTACCTCCAGGACGCGTGATCTATCGGTTCGATGTATCGAGTCGATACATCGCAACGATATGGGCTGGCTGTCTACAGCACAAGCCGGGCGGCGGCGAGCGTCTGCGCCAGTTCGTCACGGGAGTGAATGCCGAGCTTCTGGTAGACGTGACGGAGGTGGTACTCGACGGTCTTGGGACTGAGGAACAGCGCGGCCGCGGTCTCCTTGGTCGTCTTTCCGGCTGCGAGACTGATCGCGATCTGCAATTCCTGGGGGGTCAGCTGATCGATCGCATGTCCCTGCGGCCGCCGGTATTTCTCGCCGGTCGCGGCGAGCTCAGCGCGGGCCTGCTCGGCCCAGGGGCTGGCGCCCAGCTGCTCGAAGATATCCGCTGCGCTGCGCAGGTGGTCGCGGGCTAGGACTCGGCGGCGAGCGCGCCGGAGCCGAGCGCCGTACGCCAGCCGTGTCCGCGCCGCTTCGAAGTGATCGGCTGTCTGCTCATGCAAGGTCAGTGCTTGCTCGAAATGCGCGGCAAAGCTGGCGTCCGCGGTGAGCAGCCCGGTGCAGCGCACCGCCCGGGATAGTGACCACGGCTGCCCCTTAGCCATCGCGGCCGTCATGAAGTCAGCTGCGACCTGCTGAGCCTCGTGGTCGCGTCCGAGCCTCAGGTAGGTGTCAACGAGTTCGGGTGCGGGCGACATGTCGGCGTCGGTGATCGCTAGCTGATGCAGCAGTTGCTGCTGATGTTCGAAGTGCGCAGCGGCGTGCGCCGCGTCCCCCCGGCCGAGCTCCAGTTCGCCGAGCGCTGCCGTCGCCCAGATCTCGAACAACCGCGTCCCAAGCTCCTGGCAGAGCTTGAGCGCTTCGGCAGCGCTGGCCCGGCATTCCGCCTCCCGGCCCCGTCGTGCCAGCAGCCACGCGAGACCAGCAAGTCCGAACGCCAGGTCAGAGCGCTGGCCGCTTTCCCGCGCGAGGTCCATCGCCTCGCGGTAGGTGGCCTCGGCGACCGCCCAGCTGTCGGTGGCTGCCTCGTGTCGCGCAATGAGGCTCAGCACGAACGGCAGCGCCCCGACCGCCGCCCGGTCGCGAGCTGTCTGCAAAGCCTGACGGAGCAGCGAGCGTCCGGCCGTTGCCTCGCGCAGGAACAGCGGACCCATAGCCAGCCACGGGAGAAGCTGGAGGTCCTCGCCCAATCCGGCCGTGTCCTCGGCGAGCGCGATCGCGTCGTGCACCGCACCGGCGCCGGCCGCCGCGTCGCCGCCGAAGATCTGCGCCATGCCTAGCGCGCTGGCGGCCAGGAAGCGCGCGCGTGCCGACGGGCGATGCGGCAGCCTGGCTCGGGCTTGCTCCGCCGCGGCGAGCATCTCGGCCGGGTTCCCGGCATACAGGCACGCGATGGCGGCCTCGGCGAGCATCGCGACTGCCTGCTCGGGTCTGGCCCGCTCAGCTGTCGCGCTCAAAATCGCGTGGCCGAACATGACGGGCCCCCGGCGGGCGGCGATATGCCCGGCGAGCTGATCGATCGCGACGACGCTCGCGGGATCGCCGGTACCTGCGCGAGCCTCGTCGAGCAAGGTGACCGAGCGGTCAGCTAGTCCGGCGAGCCATGCGGCGTCAGCGGCTTCGAAGAGCAGGTGAGCGCGCCGTTCGGAATCGACCGCGAGTCGTCCGGCTCGCTCAAATGCCGCTGCCGCACCTGCGTAGGCGCTCCGCTCGCGGCTGCGGCCGGCGGCCTGCTCCAGGGCTGCCGACGCCGCTTCGTCCACTCCCGCAGCGGCGGCGGCCAGGTGCCATGCGCGGCGGTCGACGTCACGGTCCGGCAGGGCTGCCGCGAGCGCGCGGTGCGCCGCCCGTCGCTGCGTCGGTGACGCGTCGGCGTAGATTGCCAGCCGGGCTAGCGGGTGGCGGAACTCCACCCTGCCTGACTGTCGCGTGACCAGCCCAGCGTTTTCTGCGGTAGCCAGCCCGGCCAGGTCCACCTGGATTTTGGCGGCGGCTCGCGCCAGCATCGGCAGATCGCCGCTGTCGCTGGCCGCGGCGAGCACAAGAGCCTGCCGCGCAGGCTCGTCCAGCGCGCTCGCGCGCCGCAGGAACGCACGCGAGATCCTGGCGGGCAGCAGGACCGGGGCGCCGTCAGGGGCAAAGGCTAGATCATGCGCGTCCGGTCCGAGTTCGATCAGCGCGAGCGGGTTGCCGGCAGTCGCCTGGTACAGCCTGCTGGCCGCTTCGGGTGTCAGCCCGCCCACCAGCGCTCCTGCCTCGGCGCTGCTAAGACCCGCGAGCCGCAGTGTTGGCAGATCCGAGCCGTCGAGCAGCGACGGCTCTCCCTCGCGCACTGCGATCAGCACAGCTATCGGATCTGCCACGAGCCGGCGGAATGCAAACAGCAGGGCCTGAGCGCTCGAAATGTCGATCCAGTGGGCGTCGTCCACCAGAATCGCGACTGGGCCTTGGTCGGCGTATGCGGCGAGCAGGCTCAGCGTTGCGGCGCCGACTGCGAACCGCTCATGGCCAGGTCCTGGCCGGAGCGCCAGCGCTCCCTCCAGGGCGACAGCCTGCGGTACCGGAATCTTGTCCAGAGCCGCCAGCGCGGGCCTGATCAGTTCCAGCAGTGACGCGAACGGAATCTGTGCTTCGGACTCGATTCCGCGCGCGCGGAGTATCCGCATTCCGGCCGCGTCCTGCGCGGAGTGCTCGATCAGGGCTGTCTTGCCAATTCCCGATTCGCCGACAATCGCGAGGACAGCGCTCTCGCCAGATCGCGCTCTGCCTAGCGCGGTCCGTATTTCTCGCAGCTCACGCTCGCGACCGAGGAGCATAGCGCGATTGTAGGCAACCGATACAGGCGGGCAGCAGCTGCCGGAATTACTAGGTGCCCCCCCGGAAGCGACGAAGGCCGCAATCGCTCTAGCTTCACTGAAACAGCGATGCCTAGGAGGGGACATCATGAGCATCTCCGAGCAAGCCGTTGAAGTAGACGGCGACAAGCTCATGCAGTTCGTGTTCCGTGCGGTGGACGAAGTCGGCGCCACGCTGAATACGGCTCTGGTCGTGATGGGCGACAGACTCGGCCTGTACCGGGCGCTGGCAGGAGCAGGTGCGCTATCGCCGGCCGAGCTCGCCAAGCGCACCGGGACAGCCGAGCGCTATGTGCGGGAGTGGCTGAACGCGCAGGCGGCCGGCGGATACGTGGAGTACGACCCGGACAGCGGCCGGTACACCCTGCCACCAGAGCAGGCAGTCGCGCTCACCGACCAGAGCAGCCCCGCGTATCTGCCCGGTTTCTTCCAGATCGCCCTGGGATCGGTGCTCGACTCGCCGAAGATCGTCGATGCGGCCCGCGAAGGTACCGGCTTCGGCTGGCACGAGCACGGGCTCGACGTTTTCGACGGCTGCGAGCGCTTTTTCCGGCCCGGATACAACGCGCACCTGGTGGCCGAGTGGCTGCCCGCGCTCAACGGAGTCGTCGCCAAGCTGGAGCGCGGAGCGCACGTCGCCGACATCGGCTGCGGCCACGGCTCGTCGACGATCCTGATGGCACGGGCGTTCCCGAACTCCACGTTCGTCGGGTCGGACTACCACGACGGGTCGATCGGAACCGCGCGGCAGCGGGCGCAGGAGGCCGGCCTCGCCGACCGGGTTCGCTTCGAGGTGGCGCCGTCTGTTGCCTACGCGGGCACCGACTACGATCTCGTCACGATGTTCGACTGCTTGCACGACATGGGGGACCCGGTCGGAGCCGCGCGCCACGTCCGCAGCACACTCAAGCCCGACGGCACCTGGATGATCGTCGAGCCGAACGCGGGCGACCGCGTGGAGGACAACATCAACCCTGTCGGACGCGCCTACTATGGCTTCTCAACCCTGCTGTGCACGCCTGCCTCGCTCTCCCAGAGCGTGGGACTCGCGCTTGGCGCGCAAGCCGGCGAGGCACGAATCGGCGAGGTCGTCGGAGCGGGCGGCTTCGGACAGTTCCGCCGCGTTGCGGAAACTCCGTTCAACCTTGTCTTCGAGGCCCGCCCCTGATGGCTAGGTCCGCGGCCCAAGCGGCGCCCGCCAGTCGCACCGGGCTGGCGGGCGCGGCGGGTCAGCGCGAACAGACCCGGGCACGGTACCCGGACAGTTCCGGCTTCACCGAGCGCGACGGCGTGCGGCTGTATTACGAGGTCTACGGCTCCGGCGAGCCGACCATCTTCCTGCTGCCGACCTGGTCGATCATCCACTCACGGCACTGGAAGATGCAGATCCCCTACCTGTCCCGGCACTGCCGCGTGCTCACGTTCGACGGGCGGGGAAACGGCCGATCAGATCGCCCGGCGACGGGTTACGGGGAAGACGAGTTCGCCGCCGATGCCCTGGCGGTGATGGATGCCACCGCAATCGATCGCGCGCTGATCGTGTCGTTGTCGGTCGGCGCGCAGCGCGCCCTTATCCTGGCGGCGCGGCACCCGGATCGGGTGACCGGGGCCGTGTTCATCTGCCCGGCTGTGCCGTTCGCCTCGCCGCCCGAGGACCGCACACGGTATCCGTGGGACGAGGTGCTGCCGACCGAGGAGGGCTGGGCGAAAGACAACCTCCACTACTGGCTGCGGGACTACCGCGGCTTCCTGGAGTTCTTCTTCTCCCAGATGTTCACCGAGCCGCACTCGACCAAGGCGATCGAAGACTGCATCGGCTGGGGTCTGGAGACGACCGCCGAGACGCTCGTCGCGACCGAGATCGGTAACGGCCTGGATGAGGAGACTGCGCGCGAGCTGTGCGGCGGGATTCACTGCCCGGTGCTGGTGATCCAGGGCACGGCTGACGCGATCACTGGGCCCGGCCGCGGGGCCGCCCTTGCCGCGGCGACGGGCGGCGATCTCGTGCTGCTCGAGGGCTCGGGCCACGGCCCGCACGTCCGTGACCCGGTCAAGGTCAACCTGCTGCTGCGCGACTTCGCCGTCCCCCGCGCCGTTCGCCCGCGCTGGGTGCGGGGCAGGTCGCGCCGCAAGCGCGCCCTGTACATCAGCTCACCGATCGGCCTCGGCCACGCCCAGCGGGACGCGGCGATCGCGGACGAGCTGCGCAAGCTGCATCCCGGGCTGGAGATCGACTGGCTCGCCCAGCATCCGGTCACCAGGGTGCTGGAACAGCGCGGTGAGCGCGTGCACCCGGCCAGCGCGTACCTGGCCAACGAGTCCGGCCACATCGAGAGCGAGTCGGCCGAGCATGACCTGCATGCCTTCCAGGCCATCCGGCGGATGGACGAGATCCTGCTCGCCAACTTCATGGTCTTCCACGACCTAGCCCGCGAAGAGGACTACGACCTGTGGATCGGCGACGAAGCCTGGGAACTCGACTACTACTTGCACGAAAACCCCGAGCAGAAGACCGCCGCCTACGCCTGGCTGACCGACTTCGTCGGCTGGCTGCCAATGCCAGACGGCGGCGAACGCGAAGCATTCCTGACCGCCGACTACAACGCCGAGATGATCGAGCACATCGCCCGCTACCCGCGCGTCCGGGACCGCGCCGTCTTCGTCGGCGATCCCGACGACATCGTCCCGGACACATTCGGTCCCGGCCTGCCCCGAATCCGCGACTGGACCGAGCAGCACTACGACTTCGCCGGCTACGTCACCGGCTTCGATCCGCGCCAGCTTGGGGACCGCGAGCTGCTCGGCTACCGAGCCGACGAGCGCGTCTGCATCGTGACCGTGGGGGGCTCGGGAGTCGGCGGTCAGCTGCTGCGGCGAGTCATCGCCGCCTTCCCCGAGGCAAAGGACCGCGTACCCGATCTTCGGATGGTCGTGGTCGCCGGCCCTCGGATCGATCCGGGCAGCCTGCCGACCCATGACGGGCTGGAGATCCGGCCGTACGTCCCTGAGCTATACCGTCACCTTGCCGCCTGCGATCTTGCCGTCGTGCAAGGCGGGCTGACGACGGCAATGGAGCTGACGGCCAGCCGACGGCCGTTCCTGTACTTCCCGCTGGGTCATCACTTCGAGCAGAAGTTTCATGTGCGGCACCGGCTCGACAGGTACCGGGCAGGCCGGTGTATGGACTACACGACGGCAGGGCCAGCCGAGATCGCCGACGCGATTGCGTCCGAAATCGGGCGAGAAGTCGACTACCGTCCGGTCGCCAGTAACGGGGCCGCCCAAGCGGCGGCTCTGCTCGCAGACCTCCTGTAACCATCGTGACCGGGCGTGACTAGTCTGCTACGGAGGGGCGCCGGCCGGACGTCGTCAATCTTCCGCTGACAGGTCTGCGCTCTCGGAAGCTGATTCGGCACGAGCACGGGAGTCGCATTGCTCGGACCGCAGAGCCCGCTGTTCTTCATTGTGCTGCTAGTGGCATTCGCCGCCGTCGTGTGGTGGATGGCCAAGGTCAAGCACCTGGCATTGCGTGTGCTCGTTGCCCTGCTGGCGTTCATTCCCGCGATGCTGTTCGGTGTCGCCGCAGTCAATAAGTACTACGACTACTACCAGACCTGGGGCGCGGCGATTGCCGACCTAACCAACCAGAACATTGCCGCACCTGTGCTTCCGTACGCGGCGCGGGCACAAAGCACGCGGGTCGACGGCTTCCTGGCCAAGGCAAGCCGCAATCAGCAGGCGGCGCAAACCGGCCTGCTGGTGCGCCTAGTCGTCACGGGCCAGGCTAGCCGGATCACCCGGAATGTCTACGTTTACCTGCCGCCGCAGTACTTCCAGCTTGCCTACCGCGGGTACAGGTTCCCGGCGATGGAGCTGATACCCGGTTTCCCCGGCACGCCGCAGGACTGGATCTCGGTCCTGAATGTCGACAGCGTCATGCAGGGCTTGGTCGCTGCCGGGTCGGCCAAGCCCGCCGTCCTGATCATGCCGGATGCCAATGGGGGTCACGACGTCTCGCTGCAATGTCTCAACCAGGCTCGCGGCCCGCAGGATGCGACCTACCTGGGCTTCGACCTGCCGCAATACATCGCGGCCACGCTCAGAGTGGCACCGCCCGGGCCGCAGTGGGGCATTGCCGGCTACTCCGAGGGTGGCTTCTGCGCGGCCAACCTGGGCCTGCGCTACGCCAGCCGATTCGGGTTCGCCGGGAGCATGAGCGGATACTTCCGGCCCATGAACAATCAGCTGGGCAACAAGCTGGTCAGCCCGTTCGGCGGCAACCTGCAGCAGCAGGTGGCCAATACCCCGGACCACGAGGTGGCGACGCTGAGCCCGGGGGCGACAATCCCGAGGTTCTGGCTAGGCGCTGGTACCGGCGATCAGGCCGGGGTCACCGGCGCGGAGGACTTCTACCGGCTCCTCCAGCCGGTCGAACGCGGCGCGGTCATCCGGCTCGTGCCCGGCGGTCACAATGCGTTCACCTGGCGGCAGTTGATGCCGCCAATGCTGGCGTGGATGAGTCGGGGCCTGGCTGCGGCAGCCAGCCACAGTGACAACGTGCACAATCCCGCGGCCTAGCCGGGCGGCTAGCGGGAGCTAACTGGCCGCGGACCGGGACTATTCTCGTGCCCGCTAACATGCCCTGGTGTCCAGGATCGAACCGGTGAGAGTTGCGGTTGCGGGTGTCGGCAACAACACGTCGGCGTTGGTGCAGGGGATCGCTTTCTACCGCCATACCGGCAGCCTGGTGGGTATTCACAGGCCCACAATCGACGGTTTCGGGGTAGGTGATATCGAGTTCGTAGCGGCTTTCGCAGTCTCCGAGGCAAAGGTCGGCAAGGATCTGACCGAGGCAATCTTTATGCCGCCCAATAACTTTCCTCGTCTCAACTCCGAGCTTGCTATGGCTGCTGTCCCGGTGACCAAGGGCCTTGTCGATGCGACTGAGGTAGACCGGGTGGCAGCGGCGCTGGCAGGGGCCGAGGTGCTCCTCTACTCGGCACCGAGTGGTCGGCCGGAGACGGCCCAGGCTTATGCCGAGGCCGCCTGGAATGCCGGTGTCGCCTTCATCAACACCACGTCTGACGCAGTAGCCCGCGATCAGAGGTGGATGGATCGGTTCGCGGCCGCCGGCTTGCCGCTGGTTGGCGATGACTTGGCCAGCCAGTTCGGCACCTCGGTGGTGCATAACGCGCTGCTCCGGCTGGTCGAGGAGCGTGGTCTCACTCTGGTCAGTTCCTATCAGGTCGTTCTGGGCGGCACGGAAGACTTCCGCAACCTGGTCGAGAACCCCAACACCAAGAAGCAGTCCAAGCTCAACGCCCTGTCGGGGGCTGACAATGTTCAGCTGGCTCCGCTCGGGTACTTGTCGGAGCTGAAATCGAAGAAGGTGGCGCACCTCAACCTTGAGGCGCAGGGCTGGGCAGAGACGGCGGTGAGCCTCGACGTGAAACTGCAAGTGCATGACCCCAGCGGTGCGGCCGGGGTCAACATTGACCTGATTCGCATCGCGGCGAGCGCGCTACGAAACGGGCATGGTGGTTATCCTGCCGAGGCTGCACCGCTGCTCAAATCCCCACCTGGCACGGCGATCTGACCATGACGCCGGAGTGGTGCCTAGGCGATGGACGCGAGTTCATCGGGCACGAACGACTCCGGATCGGCGTGCTCGACGTCGTGGGGACGCATGGTGACGGCGACGCGGAGTGCCTCGAGGCGACGGTCGATGAGTGCCGTGACGGCGGCGGCGTCGAAGCCAGCCGAGTCCTGATCTGCTGCGCCGCCGTACCCGCCCGCGAAGCCATCGGTGAGTTGCTTCCACCGGCGTTCGGTGAACTCCCACAGTTCGGGGTGCTCGGCGAGGATCTGGCGGCCGAGATAGGTGCCGTAGGCGATGTGGCGTCGCTCGTCGCGCTGGGTGAGCTTGATTCCGGCTTCGAGCCCGGGAAGCTTGCCGAGCCGACGGAATGTCTCGTTCCAGCGCTTGTAGCCGGTGATCGCGGCAACGCCTTCGACAAGCTGGTTGTAGACCAGCGTCGCGTCCAGGATCGCCTCGGGTGACTGGTCGGTGTCGAGCCGGCGCATCACCGTCGTCAGCACGCCGTCGAATAGTCCGCCCACCGGGTTGCGGCCGTTGTCGTCGCGCAGCGCTTCGTTCCGGGCGCGGACGAGGTCGTCCAGCGAGGCTGGGTCGAGGCCAACGGCGTCGAACCAGCGACGGAACATGTCGGTGTGCTTGGCCTCTTCCATCGTGAACATCGACAGGTACATCGTGTCCTCGAGCCGCCCCAGATCCGACATGCAGCGCAGCAGCGGGACGATGTCCATCGTCACGGCTTCCTCGCCGACCATGAACCCGCGAGCCGACATCGCGACAATCGTTCGGGCCCGCTCCGACATCTGCTGCCAGTCGACGGCGTCCTGCGAGAAGTCCAGGTCGGCCGGATCCCAGAAGAGCTTCTTGGATTTTTCCCACAGCTTCCACGGGACTGAGTCGTAGTTGATACCCCGCGTGGACCGGTACCGCTGGATCTGCGTCTCTTCGATCTTGCCGCCGGCGGTCTCGGTCATTGCCACGCTCCGCGATAATTGGAACCGTATCGTTCCTATTTCGGATGCTAGTCAACTGCCGGTTCCGTCGCCAACGGAGATTTACCTCGCCGGTCGTTGTTTCTCTGCGACAGTGAACCCTAGCTTTCCGAGCACCCGGACGGCGCCGGACTTCCCGCCCTCGAAATCGCCGGAGGCCAGGCGCTTGCCTATGGCGAACTCATAGGCCGTGCCCAGGATCGCCTTGGGCGGATAACGGCGTCCCTCCCAGACCAGCTCATAGGTTGTTGTCGGGGCGAACCCATGCACGGAGAAAAACTGCTCCGGGCCAAGTCCGTCGTACTCCTTCATCGCCCGCAGCACCTCAGTGCGGGTCACGTCGTCCCACGTCACCATCTGTTTCAGCCTCCTTGGTGTGTCACAAGTCCGGGACCAGGTCGTTGCCCGGCCGGTATCAGGTCAGTGGCTCGCCGCCGTCGATGTGCAGCGTCTGGCCGGTGAGGAAGGTGCTGGTCATGGCAAACAGCACGCCGTTGGCGATGTCGTCGGTCGTGCCGATGCGGCGGGCCGGGTTGCGGGCGATCAGGTTCGCGAAGTAGTCCGCCTTGCCCTGTTCGCCGAGCGCGTCCCAGGCACCGGTGTCGATCACGCCAGGAGACATCGCGTTCACCCGTATTGGCGCCAGCTCGAGCGCTAGGGAGCGGGCGAGCGTGTCGGCGGCACTATTGGTGATGGCGACAGCGAGAGTGCCGACGGCGATCTTCGCCGCGGCGACGCCGGAGAAGATCGTAAACGAGCCGCCGGGACCCATCCGCGGCGCCAGGTGCTTCGCCAGCATCAGCGGCCCGATGACCTTCGTGTCGAAGGACAGGCGCACCGCGTCCGGATTGAGGTCGCCGACGCGGCCGCGGGCGCGGCTTGATGCGGTGGACACGACGTGGTCGATCGTGCCGAGTCGCTCGCCGAGCTCCGCGATCGTGTCCTCGTCGGTCAGGTCGACCGTCTCGGTAGTGATGCTGGGCTCGCCGGCGTACGCCTCTTTCAGCGCCTCCTGTGTCCGGCCAGCGGCGATGACGCGCGCTCCGGCGTCGCGAGCGGCGAGGCATACCGCGCGGGCGATCCCGCTGCCTCGCCCGATGACGAGCACGCTCTGGTCCTGCAGAAGTCCGGTCATGTCAGTGTCCTTTCCAGGAAGGGGCGGATGTAGCCGACTGCGGTGTCGAGCTGGCTTTCGAGCAGGAAGTGGCCGCCCTCGACCAGCTGGATCTCGGCGCGGTGTGCGTCCGCGGCGAACGCGCGAGCGCCGTCGGGGCCGAAGATCTCGTCGTTGCGGCCCCAGACGGCCAGCAGCGGCACCCGGCTGTCGCGCAGGTAAGTATGCAGCCAGGGATAGAGCGCGAGATTGCTCGCGTAGTCGGCGAAGAGGCTCAGCTGGATCCGGTCGTTACCAGGCCGCGACACGAGATCGAAGTCGTGATGCCAGGCGTCCGGGCTGACGACGCTCTCGTCTGGCACGCCGTGCACATACTGCCAGCGGATGGCGTCCAGCGTGAGGGCCCCACGGACAGCCTCCTCGGTCTGCGGGTTCCGCTCCTGCCAGTACTCGCGCACCGGCTTCCAGAAGGCGTCGGTGAAGCCTGCCTCGTACCCGTTCCCGTTCTGCGTGACGATTGCCGTCACCGCCGCCGGATCAGCAAGCGCCAGGCGCCACCCGATCGGCGCCCCGTAGTCATGCACGAACATCGCATACCGGCTGATTCCCAGCTGGCGCAGGAGCGCGGCGGTGAGGCCGGCGAGCGCGTCAAAGGTGTAGCTGAACTCGTCGGCTGACGGGGTGTCCGACAAGCCGAAGCCGAGATGATCGGGAGCAATCACGTGATATGGCCCGGCCAGTGCTGGGATGAGGTGACGGAACATGAACGAGCTAGCCGGGAAACCGTGCAGCAGCAGGACCACTGGCGCTCCCGTCGGTCCAGCCTCTCGGTAGAACAGCTGCCGTCCCTCGACGGCGGTGTAACGATGATGAACGGTCGTCATCGCTCCTCCAATGCCGTGGTGTTAGCGGCCTGACTCCATCCTGTGGCGGGACGGGCGGTCTTCGAATCCCCGGGTGGCTAGCCAAGCCAGGTAGCGTGCTGGATAAAGGCCGTTCTAGGGCTGCACGCGAACCAGTCACGTAGCCCGCCGCGAGCTGGGCGAAGGAACAGCAGTCATGCCATCTGAAAACGGGCGATATGCCACGATCGCCGAAGAGGGCGTTCTCAGCCGCTCGCCGACGGCGGAGCGACCGCCCGCGCTGATCGGCCGCGGCGCACCGTGCCGGGAGCTTGACCAGCTCGCGAGTGCAGTCCGTGCTGGTCACAGCAGGGCGCTGGTCATACGCGGCGAGCCGGGGATCGGGAAAACAGCGCTGCTCGAGTATGTGGCCGCGCACGCACCCGGCTGCCGGGTGGAGCGCACGACGGGCATCCAGTCAGAGCTAGAGCTCGCTTTCGCCGGGCTGCATCAGCTGTGCCAGCCCATGCTCGATCATCTCGACGCCGCTCCCGCCCCGCAACGTGCCGCGCTGCGGATCGCGCTGGGCCTGAGCACCGGACCGGCCCCAGATCGCTTTCTCGTCGGCCTGGCTGTGCTCAGCCTGCTGTCCGACGTCGCCCAAGAGCAACCGCTGATCTGCCTGGTCGACGATGCGCACTGGCTGGACCAGGCCTCAGCGCAGGTGCTGGCGTTCGCCGCCCGCCGGCTCGGGGCAGAGTCAGTAGGCCTGGTCTTCGCTGCCAGCGCGCCGACGCGCGAGCTAGCGGAGCTGCCGGACCTCGTCGTCGAGGGCCTGCGAGATGACGACGCCCGCGCGCTGCTCGACGGAGCGCTGCCCGGTCCCATGGATACGCGGGTCCGCGACCAGATCATCGCCGAGATGCATGGCAACCCGCTGGCCCTGCTTGAGCTGCCACGCGGGCTGACCCTTGCGCAGCTGGCCGGCGGATTCGGCTTTCCCGGCGCGATGGGGCTCGCAGGCAGCATGGAGGAGAGCTTCCGTCGTCGTGTGGATGCGCTCCCTGGCCCGACCCGCACGTTGCTGCTTATCGCGGCTGCGGACCCGACCGGTGACCCGGCGCTGGTGTGGCGCGCAGCTTCGCGGCTCGGCATCGGCGCCGAGGCAGCCGGGCCGGCCGCCGAAGCTCGGCTGGCCGAGTTTGGTGCGAGGGTCCGGTTCCGTCATCCGCTCGTCCGCTCGGCCGCTTACCGATCAGGTTCAGTGCGGGATACTCGGCAGGCGCACCAGGCTCTGGCCGCGGCCACCGACGCCCGGCTCGACCCGGACCGACGGGCGTGGCACCGGGCACAGGCTGCGCACGGAGCAGATGCTGATATAGCCAACGAATTGGAGCACTCGGCCGACCGCGCGCGGTCGCGTGGCGGCGCAGGAGCGGCAGCCGCGTTCCTGGAACGTTCGGCGATCCTGACGCTAGCGCCGCAGCAGCGAACCATGCGGGCGCTGGCCGCCGCGGAGGCGAAGCTGCAAGCCGGGGAAGCCGCCGCGGCGCGCGACCTGCTGGCTATGGCAGAAGCCGGGCCAGCCACCGAACTCCAGCAGGCACAGGTCGATCTGCTCCGGGCCCGGATCGCGTTCGCCTCGAGTCGCGGCAGCGATGCACCAACCCTGCTGCTGACGGCGGCGCGGCGCCTTGAGCCGGTTGATACAGGGCTTGCGCGGTCGACTTACCTGGAGGCGCTGTCGGCCGGGATCTTCGCCGGGCAGCTGGCGAGCGCCGGGAGCGGCCTGCGGGAAGTGGCGCGAGCCGCGATGACGGCGCCCCGGCCGACGGGTCCGTCGCGCGCGCCCGATCTCCTTCTGGATGGTCTCGCCGCGTACTACACCGACGGGTACGCCGCCGCAGTGCCGGTCCTGCGCGAGGCGCTGGCTGTGTTCGGGGCCGACATGTCCGTGGCGGAAGAGCTCCGCTGGCTCTGGCTCGCCTGCCTTACCGCGGTGCACGTGTGGGATGACAACGGCTGGGAGCGGATGTCATCCCGGTACCTCACCCTCGCCCGCCAGGCCGGGGCGCTCGGCGAGCACGCGCTGGCACTCAGCATGCGCGCTCACCGGCTGCTGCTGGCCGGCCAGCTGACCGCCTCGGAATCCCTGGCTGCGCAGGCGCAGGCCGCGACCGAAGCGACGGGCGGCACGCTGGCGCCCTACGCTGCGCTGTCTCTGGCGGGACTGAAGGGCGACGAGCGCGCCGTGGCCGCGCTGGTCGATGCGGCCGCCCCGGAGGTGACCGAGCGCGGCGAAGGAGCCGGGATGACCGCGGTCGGCATGGCCAATGCGGTGCTGTACCTCGGCCTTGGCCGCTACCAGGAAGCAGTAACGGGGGCGCAGCTGGCGACGGCGAGCCCGGGAACCATTGGTACGCCGCCGTGGGCCATCGCTGAGCTCATCGAGGCGGCCGTGCGTACCGGCAAGACCGACCTCGCGGCCGACGCCTATGAACGGCTCGCCGAGATGACCGATGCCAGCGGCACCGACTGGGCGCTCGGAATCCAGGCGCGGTCCCATGCGCTGCTCAGCAACGGTGGGCAAGCCGAAGACCGGTACCGCGAGGCGACCGCCCGGCTGGAGCGGACCGGGCTGCGCATCTGCCTGGCCCGAGCCCACTTGCTCTACGGGGAGTGGCTGCGCCGGGAGCGGCGCCGCACAGACGCCCGCGAGGAACTGCGAACTGCCTTCGGCATGCTGGACTCGATGGGTGTCGCGGCGTTCGCCGAGCGGGCCAGGCGCGAACTGCAGGCCACCGGCGAGACCGCACGCAAGCGCGCCGTCGGGTCGCGTAACGACCAGCTCACTGCGCAGGAAACGCAGATCGCCCGGCTCGCCAGGGACGGGCTGTCGAACCCGGAAATTGGCGCCAGGCTTTACATCAGCGCGCACACGGTCCAGTACCACTTGCGCAAGGTGTTCGCCAAGCTCGGAATCACGGCACGCAGCCAGCTTGCTGGCGTCCTGCCCGACGGGCGTGCGAACGCCTGAGCGGCGAACAAAGAAGGCCGCCGAGCTCAGCCGGGTGACTGGAGCCAGGGATCCATGATCTCGATTCCGGTGCCGTCGAAGTCGGCCACGTTGCGCGTCGCCAGCGCGGCGTGCTGGCAGCGGCAGACGGCCGCGATCAGGGCGTCGAAGCCGGCGATTGGCTTCCCGGCTCGTTCGCGGCTGCTGGCAATGGCCGCATAGTGCTCCGCAGCTGCGGCATCGACCGGTAGGACCTGGTCGTCGAACGTCGAGAAGACATCGTCGGCCGCGGCGAGGAGTACTTGCTTCCGGCGTCCGTCCGGCAGCCGGGCAATGCCGTACCGGATCTCTGCGAGCGTGATTGAGGTTGTGCGCAGTTCGCGCCTATCCCGGTCACGGACCCAGCTCGCGACCTGAGGCGCGGGCTCGGGCCGCATCAGCTCAGAGACCACGTTGGTGTCGAGGATGATCATGCGGAGAAATCCGCAGCGCGCGCCGGCTCATCGCGCTCAGGCAGGGGCAAGTCCACTCCGCCGAGGGTGCCGAACCGGTCCAGAAGCGCGGTGAACAGCCCGGCAGAGTCCGCGGGCTCGCGAACGGCTTCCGCGAGGATTTCGCGTGCCTCTGCCTCCATCGATCTGCCGTGACGAGCCGCGCGGATCTGGAGGCGCCGCTTCACCGTCTCATCAAGGTTGCGAATGTTGAGCGCCGCCACTGCTACCACCCCTTGCTAGCAATGCTATCAAGCTTGATAGCACGGCGGCGTATGGCCGGCGCATTAATTGTGTGCAGCGCCGCATAGGAGTTGTTAACACCGTGATCTGACACCGCCTCGACAGTTTGGATGGGGTCATCGCGCTCCATGCGCTCGTCGCGGCGACACGGCCGGCAAGCTCCGCTCCGATTAGCGCTCGCAGGAAAGGTTCTTGGGATGCCCGCGTCGTATGACCTTCAGGTGGCTGTTCCGGGCAACAACGTGCCCGCCGACGGTGACGGGCCGTCGTTCCAGCGGATCCTGGTCCCCGTCCGCTGGCCAGACGATTCCACTGCGGCTGTAATCGCCGCGACCCGCATCAGCGGCGCCACCATCGAGGGCGTGCTGCGCCTGGTCCACGTGCGGATCTACGACCCGCCGATGCCCAGGTGCCCGGGCTACTTTTACCCGCAGACGGCGGCCGAGGCCGCGGCTGTCCTTGACGAGGCATTGCTGCTTGCCTGGCAGTGCGGCGCACAGGCGACCACCGCCGTCGTGGAGGCGCCACGCGGAAAGGTCGCGGCGGCGATCGCGCGCGAGGCGTCGGCCTGGCGGGCGGACATGATCGTGCTGACCCGCCGGCGCAGGCCAGCCATCAGCCGCATAGTGCAGGGCAGCGTGGCCGATCAGGTCATGCGCAAGGCGAGTTGCCCCGTGCTGACCGTTCATCCCAAGCGGAAGTAGATGCCGTGACTCCCGGCCACCTCAGCGTCTACCTTGCCGCCGCTGCCGGAGCGGGCAAGACGATCGCCGTGCTCGACGAAGGACAACGGTCCAGATCGAGCTCGTCGCAGGCGGGGGAGAGCGTTCAGTCCACGGCAGCGTCGGCCTCTAAGATCGATCCGTCACCAGCCAGCCCGGGCTGTCATCTGCCTGGCCGCCGGTTTCCCTGCGCCAGCGAAGGAGCGGTCATGCCCGTGTCCCTGCCCGACGGGCTGCTGGACCTGCTGCGCAGGCCCAGCCCCTGCTTCCTGGCCACTGTGATGCCGGATGGCTCGCCTCAGCTCACCCAGACCTGGGTGACCACTGACGGCGAGCACATAGTCATCAACATTGTTGACGGCATGCAAAAGGCCAGGAACGTGGCCCGTGACCCGCGGGTCGCCGTCAACATCGCCGACCCGGACAACTCAAGGCGGTACTTCGCCGTCCGCGGCCGAGTCATCGCGATGACTACTGAGGGCGGCGCGGAGAGCATCGACGAGATCTCGCAGAAGTACCTCGGCCGCCCGTATCCGGGCTTCAGCGGCAGGCCGCAGACCCGGGTGATCATCACGATCGAGGCCGACTCTGTCAGGGCGATGGGCGGCTGACCGCGTACCTTGCCCTTGCCGGCTACGCGCCAGGTGCCTCCTCTTCGTGAGCCAGGCGGTGCGCCACAGCGAATCCCCACGGGATGCTGAGCAGGAGAACGAGGGCAAGGCCGAGGACAAGGGGCGCCGGCCGGACGGCGCCGAGCGCGAGGCACACCACCGCAACTCCGACGCACACTCGAGTCAGCGGCTGATACAGTCCGCGATCGCTGTCCCACTCCTGCAAGCTCCCCGACACCACCATCGTCCCGCACAGCACCACAGCAGCGCCCGCGCACAGTACCCACGCTGCGGCGGCTGGCGTCCGGCTGTCGTGGGCGTGGTCGATCAGGCTGACCATCGCGGCGCCCATCGCGGCGACGGCTGCAGTGACCGGCAGGTGGCTGAGCATCCACTGCAGGCTGGCGGTCATCGTCGGTCTGAGCGGCCGGTGTCCGGCGAAGTCGAAGTACGTCCACCAGGCGCCGAAACCGACGACGACGGCGACCAGCCCGACGCTCAGCGTTAGCGGGCCGATCGGCTGGCTCGCCAATCCCGCGACGACGCCGGTCACGATTTCGCCGAGCACGATGATGATGAGCAGCCCGAAGCGCTCGATGAGTGCGTCAGTGATGGTCAGCGAGGCGGCGACGTCAGGGTTAGCCGTGAGCATCACGGTGGCGAATCCAGCCAGGTAGGCGGCATCGACAAAGCCCCAGGCCGGCACGCGAGCAGCGGCAGGCAGGAATGCCGTGCTGACCAGCAGGACGGCGCAGGCCGCTGTCCCGGTCACGAACAGCCGGCTCGACCGGCGATATTCGGGCCGGTCGCCGCGTGCGGCGAGCAGCCAGAGCATGGCCAGCACGGCGAACAACAGGCCCGCGGCGATGGCGAACGCTGCTCCGCGCCCGCCAGCCGCCTCCGGGATGAAGGCGCCCATCGCGGCCAGCAGGAGGATCTGCAGCAGGAACGTGCTGCGGGCCCGAGCGTCCTCGCGGCCGTGCAGCTCATGGTGGAGGCTGCCGTTGAGCCAGGCGATCCACACGAGCGTGAAGACCGCGGCGAAGTCGCCGAGTCCGCGCCAGGCTAGATGCCGCGCGAGGTGACCGGCGGCCTGGGCGACCAGCACGACCACGGCGAGGTCATAGAAGAGTTCAAGCGGACCGACCACGCGCTCGCGGGGTTGCTGGCCGTGCGGGCGGGGAGACTGCCACAGGGAGCGGCGAAGCCGGTCCCAGCGCGGACGGCGAGAAGCTCGGTCAGGCATCTAGCTCTACCGAGTGCCTCTCAGCATTTCGTCAGGGTACGCGGTCCGGCATTCGCACCTGGATACCGGTCATGGCAGGACGCGGTCCGGCAATACAACACATATGGGCGTGCCGCTTCGATCACCTGATCCCGGTGATGCGGGCTCACCTGGCCCGGCTCCACGATTGAAGCATGGACCCGGCGCTCTACGCGATCAGGATCAACGGGCACCTGGGGGCCACGTTGCTGTCCGCGTTCCCGGCGATGGTGACGCAGCAGGATGGCCCGGCCACCGTTCTGACGGGCGTCATGGATCAGCCCGCGCTGTACGGCGTGCTGGCTGAGATCGAGGCGCTCGGCCTTGACCTGCTGGAGGTCCGCCAGCTCCCGCCGACGCCCGCTCAGGGTGAATGTGAGGCTTGAATGACCGGACAGAAAGGGGTCCTGTCGTGACCGACTATCCAATGAGCGCCAAGGTCGCCATGGTGGCCGGAGGGGGCGGTTCGCTCGGCCGCGCCACTGCGGTCAATCTCGCAGCCCGTGGCCTGACTGTTGTGGCGGTTGACCGGAACGAGCAGGCGCTAGGCCAACTGCCAGACAACATCGTGCGCGAGGTCTCCGACACCACTGACCCCAACGCGGCGAGAAGCCTCGTCGACCGGATCGCCGCCGAGGTCGGCCCGCCCGGCATACTCGTGAACACCATCGGCACCTTCGGCCTGGGCGACGCGCTCAGCGCGACGCCCGCAGATCTGCAGCGCATGGTCGACATCAATCTCGGCACCGCCTTGTGGCTGAGCCAGGCGGTAGCGCCGCACATGCAGCGAGCCGGTGCAGGCGCCATCGTGCACGTCACCGCCCGCCCGGCGCTCGAGCCAACGGGCGGCATGGCTGCCTACAGCGTGAGCAAGGCAGCTCTCGCTCACCTGACCCGGATTCTCGACGTCGAGTTCCGACCGCACGGGATTCGCGTGAACGCCATCGCGCCGCAGCTCATCGACACGCCCGCGAACCGTGCCGCGTTGCCAGCGGAGGCGATGGCGAATGCAACCGCGCCGGAGGCGATCGCCGAGATCATCGCATTCCTGGTCAGCGACGCCGCAGCACCGGTCAGCGGGGCGATCCTGCCTGCGTACGGCGCCTGACCAAGGGCGACTTGTCGCGCTCACGGCCGTGGGCGTTCCTTGATCCCTGCTGCGAGCAGGCCTACCACCTCGGTGATGCGGGCCGCGCGCAGGTCTGGCCGGCGGGTTGTCGCGTCAATGTAGCGGAGGTAGGCCTTGCGGTAGAACTGCGCCAGGGTGTCGAAGAAGGCTCCAGCGGCTGGGTCGGCATGCAGCGCGGCGGAGATGTCCTCGGCGAGGTCGCCGCGCTGCGGGCCTTCCGGCGCTAGTTCAACGAGCGCATCGGCGCCGACTTCGATGCCGGTGCCGCGCATTCTCGCGGGATTCATCGTGAACGCCCATCCGCTGTCGCTGGGTGCAAGCGTCACCCGTACCCGGCAGCCGTTGACTGTGCCGTTCACATGATGGACAGCCTTGGCACCCCACGCCTCGTCTGGATCAAACGGAACCGTGATGACGCCGTGGCCACGAGGATCCACAGCGATACGGACGCTGAAACGCTGCACGTGCATGGCCTTATCGTGGCACGGCGCTGAGCCGCCCCGGTGGTAGCCTCAGGCCGAGTGTTGGCACCGGGAAGCAGCTAAATCCAGGCGACGTGGCTATGCCAGCTGGACGGGGGACGCCGATAGTGGACTCGCTTGGCATCGATGGCGCATGGGTCTTCACGCCACGCCTTCATCGTGACGACCGGGGTAGCTTTCATGAGTGGTTCCAGGGCGCTGACCTCGCTGAGCAGCTCGGCTATCGGTTCCGGCTCAGCCAGGCAAACTGCTCGGTGTCCCACCGCGGAGTCATCCGCGGGATACATTTCACCCAGGTCCCTCCCGGGCAGGCGAAGTACGTCGTCTGCATGAGCGGTGCGATCGTCGACGTCGTCGTGGATGTCAGGATCGGCTCGCCGACTTACGGGCGGTGGGAGCAGGTGCAGCTCGATGATGAGACCGGGCGGGCGGTCTTCATTTCCGAGGGCCTCGGGCACGGCTTCATGGCGCTCACCGACGACGCTACCGTCGCCTACTTGTGCTCCACGCCCTACGCGCCCGGCATCGAGCACGGCGTGAATCCGCTTGACCCGGCCATCGGGATCCGCTGGCCGAACGCCGACGAGGTCATACTGTCGCCAAAGGACGCCGCAGCCCCCACACTCGAGGAGGCGGAGCAGGCCGGGAGGCTGCCTACCTATGCGGCTGCGATGGCGTACGTCGCACAGCTGAGCGACATCACCGGGTGGTCAGCGAGCTAGGAGTCCGCCGTTGCGACGAGCGCGGGAAATGCCTGGTGCAGTACGGTCCGCCAGTCGTCAAGAGGAGGCAGCCCTGCGCGCGCCCAGCCTTCGTGGCCGAGGACGCTGTAGGCGGGGCGCGGCGCCGGTCGGCCAACCATGCTGGTTGTCGTCGCGGTAACCCGGAGCGGGTCCGCGCCCAGCAGGCTGAACACTTCGCGCGCCAGTCCAAACCAGGTTGTCTCACCGGAGCAGGTGGCGTGGTAAATGCCGGCTGGTGCGCCTGCTGCCATGAGCGAGACGATCCGATCGGCGACGGCTGCCGTCCAGGTTGGCTGGCCTCGCTGGTCGTCCACCACAGTGACTTCCTGTTGCGTGTGCTCCAGCCGGATCATGGTCCGAACGAAGTTGTGGCCATGCGCGCCGTACAGCCACGCCGTCCGCACGACAAAGCCTGCCTCGGGCAGCTGGTCGAGGACGCTCTGCTCGCCGGTCAGTTTCGTCCGGCCGTAGGCACTGACGGGCCCGACGGCATCGGTCTCGGCGTATGGCCGACCTGCGGATCCGCCAAAAACATAGTCAGTTGATAGCTGGACCAGGCGAGCACCGACCGCGGCGCACGCAGCGGCGAGGTACGCGGCACCGTGGCCATTTGCCGCGAGGGCCTCAGCCTCGCGTGACTCCGCGAGGTCAACGGCGGTCCACGCCGCGCAGTTCACGACGATGTCTGGCTGGAAGTGCTTGACGGCGGTGCTGACCGCCTCCGCATCAGTGACGTCGAGCTCCTGACGAGCGAGACCGACTACGGGCGTGCCGCGCTGCTCGAGGAGCGCCATCAGGTCGCGGCCAAGCATTCCCCCGGCCCCGGTGACGAGCCAGCGGCTCACAGCGTCCGCGCTTTCAGCGACTCCCACCACGCACGGTTCTCCTCATACCAGCTGATCGTGGCCTTGAGACCGTCGTCGAACGGGGTACGGGGGGCGTAGCCCAAGGCCCGGGTAGCAGAGTCATCCAGGGAGTAGCGGCGATCGTGGCCCTTCCGGTCTGCGACCGGAGTGACCATGTCCCAGCCGCAGCCGCAGGCATCCAGCAGCTTCTGGGTCAGCTCGCGGTTTGACAGCTCAACGCCGCCATCGATGTGGTAAACAGCGCCGGCCCGGCCGCGCTCCGCGACCACCTGAATACCGCGGCAGTGATCGTCCACATGCACCCAGCCGCGGATGTTGCGGCCGTCGCCATAGAGCGGCACCGCCGTCCCATCCAGCAGGTTGGTCACGAACAGCGGGATGACCTTCTCCGGAAACTGGAATGGCCCGTAGTTGTTACAGCAGCGCGTAATGCTCACATTCAGGCCGTGGGTCTGGGCATAAGCGCGGGCGATCAGATCGCCGCCTGCCTTCGACGCGGCATACGGCGAATTCGGAGCCAGCGGCGCATCTTCGCGCCACGATCCGGCCGGGATGCTGCCGTAGACCTCGTCGGTCGAGACCTGGACGACGCGCGGGATCCCCGCATCCAGGCACGCCCGCAGCAGCCTCTCGGTGCCGAGGACGTTGGCGGTCACGAATGCGCTCGCGTCTGCGATCGACCGGTCTACGTGAGTCTCGGCGGCGAAGTTGATCACAAGGTCATGTCCGGGGACGACGGTGGCAAGGAGTGCCGCGTCGCAGATGTCCCCGTGCAGGAACGTCAGCCGCGGGTCGTCAGACACCGCGTCGAGACTGGCCAGGTTGCCCGCGTAGGTCAGCTTGTCGATGACTGTCACCGACGCTTCCCCGAGACCGGGATAGGACCCGGCCAGGACCGCCCGCACGTAGTGCGAGCCGATGAAACCCGCCCCGCCGGTGACCAGGACCCGCATCTGACGCCACTGCTCCCTTCTGCTGTAGCCCACCCGTCTGCTGTAGCCCCACCCGCGCCTGGCGCGTCAAAGCTCCCGATAAGTTACCTCGTCGTGAGCGTCAAACAGCCGCGTCTTCCATCGCCAGCAGCCGGACTAGATACTCTCCGTAACCGCTCGGCAGCAGCGGTTCCGCGAGTGACCGCAATTGCCCGTCTGTGATGAAGCCCGCGCGCCATGCAGCTTCCTCGACGCAGCCGATCTTCAGGCCTTGGCGCTCTTCGATGACCCGGACGAACTCCGACGCCTGCACGAGCGAAGTGAACGTACCGGTATCGAGCCACGCGGTGCCCCGGTCAAGGACCGTCACATGCAGCTCACCGCGCTGAAGGTAAGCCTCGTTGATCGCTGTGATCTCCAGCTCGCCACGGGCGCTGGGCGTAAGGCCGCGGACGATCTCGACGACGCTATTGTCGTAGAAATACAGCCCTGGGACCGCGTAGCCCGACTTGGGCCTGGCCGGCTTCTCCTGGATTGACAGCACCCGGCCGTCAGCCGCGAACTCCACGACCCCGTAGGCCTCAGGATTGGCCACTTGGTAAGCGAAGACTCGCCCGCCGCCGGTTGGCGAGGTATTCTCCCGGAGCTGCCGGCCGAGGCCAGTGCCGTGGAAAATATTGTCGCCAAGGATGAGAGCTACCGCCTCGGTCCCGATGAAGTCCGCGCCTAGCAAGAAGGCCTGGGCAATGCCCTCGGGACGCGGCTGGACGACATAACTCAGCTGCAAGCCAAACTGGCTGCCGTCGCCGAGCAGTCGCCGGAACTGGGCCTGGTCATCCGGCGTGGTAATGATCAGGATGTCCGTGAGGCCGGCCATCACCAGCGTCGACAGCGGATAATAGATCATCGGCTTGTCGAATACCGGCATGAGCTGCTTCGACACGGCCCTGGTGATGGGCCACAACCGGGATCCGGTCCCGCCAGCCAGCACGATGCCACGCATGTGAGCAGCTTACGCATCCCCGGCGGCAGCCAGGCGGGTAGCCGGGCAACGGCCGGCGCAGCTATGTGCCGCTGCGAATCAGCTACCAAGCGGATGGGTAAGCTCCGAGGTGGCGTGCCAGACAGGCTTGCCGTCATCCGCACTTGCCCTATCATTTCTGGCTGCCAGTACACTCTCAGGCTGACCCGCACGCCAAGGAAATGGTGCATGTCAAAATCATCTGATGCGGATCGCCCGCTTCGTTCGGCCACGCTGGGTACTGGGCTGCCGGCGCAGGCATCGGAGAGCAACCCGATCAAGCGTCCTGACCACGAAGAACCTTCGAGGAGGCGTCACTTGACCATAGCAAGTGTGGCGCTGCTGCTGTTCGCCGTCATCACGGCGGCCACCGGGCAGGTCATGTTGAAGCACGGCATGAACATGGCAACAGCCCGGTCGGCCGATGCCGGCGGCTCGCTGGTGCTCAGGGCGGCCACCTCACCGTGGGTACTCTTGGGCCTCGTCGTTTTCGGCATCTCCGCAATAGCGTGGCTAGCCGCGCTATCCCGGGTACCGCTGGCAGTCGCCTATCCATTCAACGCGCTTGGCTATATCGCAATCCTGACCGCGAGCATTGTCATCCTGCATGAACGTGCCAACCTGCTGACCTGGGCGGGCTCGCTCCTGGTCGTGTCGGGGCTGATAATCGTGGTCCTCTCCAAGCCATAGCGCATAGCGATTAGCCCTGCGTGCTATTCAAAGGCAGCGCCGGCACCACATGCTTGAGCAGGTTTGCCCGGTAGATCAGGATCGCATGCCCTGCCACCCGGTAGATCGCGACCGGGTGGGGGAGATACTTCTCGATTACCGCGACCGTGAAGTCGTCGTTGGGGTAGCTGTGGGGCCGATCGGCAATCACGAACGTCGCGTCGTGCTGACTGGCCTCATACCAGGAGGCGTTCGTCTCCCAGTCATAGGCGGCGAACCGAACCGGGCCGTGGTTGTACATGAGACTGACCGCGCGAACCTGGACCCGGCTGCCCGACTGCACGGTCACGGCCGAGGCATCCCAGTACCCGCCGATGCCGTAGTGGAGCCCGTGGGCCTGGAGCCAGGTGGCAAGGCGAGCCGCCGGGGGCGTCACGGGTGGCCGGGTGGCCGCAGCGGCCAGCGGCAGCAGCGCGACAGCGGCTGCTGCCGCGACGACCACGCGAGCCAACCGCAGGCCGGAGATGCGGCCGGGGACCAAAGCCCGCGCCGCGAGTACCGCGCCGCAGGGGAGCACCGCGACCATCTCCCGCTGGCCGCCCGGCGTTGGCATGGACGAGATGACGTAGACGACGATGTTGATCACGATCGCAAGGCACAGCAGTTGTTCGGCCCGGCTCGCGGTACGCCAGGTCCATAGGACCTTCCCGAAGCCGCAAGCAGCGGCTAGCAAGCAGGCCAGCCCGAGCACAGCTCCCGCCGTGCCCAGCGCGGCGCCCTGACGAGAGGCCCCGAACAGGTTCAGGACGTTGTGATAGGTGACAATCCCGTTATGTGCCCATTTCGCCATCGGCGCGATCTTGGTGTGCGGTGAAATCATCGCGTAGCCGCCGAAGTGCATGATCGCTGCGCGAGCGAGGACCGCCAGCGGCACCGAAGCCACGGTGGCCACCGCGATCGCCGCGTCCCCCGTGCGGAGGTTCACCCTCGCCCGGAGGCTCACTCTCGGCCGGAGGTTGACTGTGGCCAGGACGTGATAAGCACACACGATCAGGACCGTCGGTACCGCCACATAGAGGACCGTGGCGTCGCCGAGCTGGCCAGCGCCCAGGATCGCGCAGACCAGCAGGGGAGTGAAGCGCCTGCTGGGAGCCCGGTCAATCACGAGGAAGCAGACCAGAAGGAACGCGACGGTCCCCGTGTGGTCGGGCAACTCCACCAGGGTATAGACACCTGCCGACGTGAGCAGCGGTACTGCTAGCACAGCGATCACGACCGCGCACCGGGCCGCCATCGACATGCCGCGGCTGTCCACTCGCGCCAGGGCGACGGCGCTGGCCGCGACGATGAGGTAGGTCAGCGAGGCGCCGAGATGAACAGTGACGCTGTGCAGCCCGAAAAAGAATTCGGTCATCGCGTACAGCGGCAATTCGAAGGTATAGAAGGTGGCGTCGCCAACGATCCAGCCATGCAGCAGCAGGTTGCCGTGGAGCATGTCCCACGCCTGCAACGCGCTGTTCGCGCCGTCCGAGTCCTGCGGGAAGCTCAGCGATATCCGGAAGAGCAGTCCGAGCAACGCCAGGCCGCCGGCGGTCCAGGCCGCCGCAATCCACCAGCGATGCGCCGGCGACGCTGCGCGATGCTGGTGGCCGGTGCCTGACTGGGGCTGGGGTGGCTGAGCCGCCCTCCCCGGTGGACCCGCCAGATCGGCACCGCTCGAATACCGCTCACCAGACTGCATGCCCGGACCTTACTAGGAGCTCCGACTGGATATCCCGGGCTACCGTGCTGGTCGTGCCCCGGCAGCGGGATGGCAGTGGCCTCTTACTCTCCTGCCGGATCAGCTCGGCAGGGCCCACGGCTGCCGGTGCTCGGCGGCCTTGAATGGGCCGGGCAGAAGCGGTCCGAAGGTTAGCACGGCTGCTGACCATAACGGTAGATCAGAGGCCTCCACGGCTTAGCGATGGGCGAAGATGACTATGCTGGGGCAGCCGCGCAGCCGAACCTTGGCCAGGGAGCTAGTAACTAGGAGGATGGCCTGTTGTCGAACACGAGGTCATCGGCGTTCCGCTCACGGGGAAGCCGCAACAGTAGCGCGCCCTCTGGAAGAACCAACAACTCCCTGGCATATTCGCGCATCGCGGCCCCGCCTGCCATCGAGTGCGCCTGGTGTGGTCACCGGCTCGACGGCGCTGACGACAGGCGTCACGGCAGAGTATGGTGCAGCCGGTGCTCGGTAGCGACGACGTCGCCGTGGCCAAGCGACGCGCAACTGGCCGAGGCCTATGACACCTGGTATCGGCCCACGACCGGCCGGTTCTCAGGCCTCGGAGACCGTGTGCTCCGGCGCACCCGCAGTGCCCTTGCCAGCCGGCTGCAAGGGATCTTGCCGCCGGGCCCGGTCCTCGATGTCGGGGCTGGCGACGGAACTCTGGTCGGCGCCTTCGTCAGCCATGGCCGTGAAGCCGTCGGCCTGGAGCCGCACGCATCCGGACCGCACATTCGCAACACCGAGATCGAAGATATGGACGGTTCCTGGTCCGCCGTCATCTTCTGGCATTCGCTTGAGCATCTCCGGCGGCCCGCCCTGGCTTTGAGCCATGCAACGACACTTCTTGTCCCAGGCGGGCTGCTTGTGGTGGCCGTGCCCAATGCCGCCAGTTTTCAGGCCCGCCTCTTCGGGGACCACTGGCTAGCCCTCGATCTGCCCCGCCATCTTGTCCACCTGAGCCCGCCAGCGCTGCTGTCCAAGATCCAGGATCTAGGGTTGCGCGTCGAGCGAGTGAGCTACTTGCGGGGAGGCCAGGTCGTCTTTGGCTGGGTCCACGGCCTTGTGGGCCTGCTCCCGGGACATCCTGATCTGTACGAGGTGATCCGTCGCCCCGAGGCGCGCAGAACCTCGCAGGGTACAGCCCGTCGTCTTTACGCCCTCGCCGCTGCGGCTGCTGCCGTTCCGCTTGCCATCGCCGCAACCGCCGTTGAGGTAGCCATGCGGTCGGGGGGAACCATATACGTGGAAGCACGGCGAGTGCCCGTATCGGAACAGGACGAAGAGTCGTGATCTTGCTCGATCGCGGCCCCGCTCGCGGTCGGGGATCCCATCCCTTGCCCCGCTATTACCCTGTTCACCTTGTATCCTGACCGCCATGCTGAACAACCTCCGGATCGGCGTGGTGCTGCCCGCCTACAACGCAGAGGCAACGCTCGCCCGTACCCTCGCCGAGCTCGACCGGAGCGTCATCGACGAGGTCGTGCTCGTCGACGACGCCAGCACCGACCGAACTGTCGAGGTGGCCCATAAACTCGGCCTAGAGCCCGTACTGCACGAAAACAACCTCGGCTACGGCGGCAACCAGAAGACTTGCTACCGGCGGGTGCTCGAGCTTGGCGCCGATGTCATCGTCATGGTGCATCCGGACTACCAGTACTCACCGCGGCTGGTCCCAGCCATGGCATCGATGATCGCCTACGGAGAGTACGACCTCGTGCTCGGTTCACGCATCCTTGCCCAGAACTCCGTCGCGCGCGGCATGCCCCGGTACAAATACGCTGCTAACCGGGCCCTGACCCTGGTCGAGAACGTCGTGCTCGACCAGAAGCTATCCGAATACCACACTGGTCTGCGCGCGTTCAGCCGGCCGCTGCTGGCCGGATTGCCGTTCGAGCGCAACTCGGATGCCTTCGTCTTCGACAACCAGATCATCGCGCAGGCCATCGCTGCCGGCGCCCGAATCGGCGAGCTGTCGTGTCCGACGCGATACCAGGCCGATGCGTCATCCATCGACCTGAGGAACAGCATCCGCTACGGTTTCGGCGTCCTGCGTACGTGTGCCGAATACCGGCTCCATAAGCGCGGCCTTCGCCGTAGCGCCTACCTCGACTTCGATCACGCCGGCGTCCTGGTGCCGTTCCCTGCGGTCGGCGAGACGACTGAGGCGACGGCCGAAAGCAGCGTGTCGGCCTAGCCGAAGGCTAGCCTCCGGCAGACCCTAGCCCGTGCTGCCCTGTTAGGGCTGGCCCGACGCGAGATGCGTGAGCAGGTTCGTCCGGTAGATCAGGATGACGCGACCGGCCACGTGGTACTTCGCGATCGGGCGAGGGAAATACTTCTCGAATTGGGTGACCGTGAAGTTCTGGTTGGGGGAGGGGATTGTGTCATTCGGATCAGCAATGATGAACGTCGCGTCGTGCTGCCTGGCGTCATACCAGGAGGCATTCGTCTCCCAGTCAAAGGGGCCAAGCCACGGCTGGCCAGCGGGGTTCGCCAGCGTGACCGCACGGACCTGAACGCGGTCAGCTGACTGCACCGTGACAGACGAGGCATCCCAGTACCCGGCGATGCCGTAGGTGAGCCGGTGGGCCTCGAGCCACGTGGCGAGGCGAACCGTGTAGGACGGCGCGGGCGGCAGGGTGGCCGCAGCGGTTAGCGGCAGGAGCGCGAGAGCGGCGACCGCCGCGACCGCCACCTGGGCACGCCGCGCGTCCGCGATGCGCGCGGGGACAAAGGCCCGCGCCGCGAGCACCGCGCCACAGGGCAGCACAGCGACGATCTCCCACGCGTTGCCGGGCACCGGAAGGGACGAAATCACAAATGTGGCGACGTTGATCACGATCACGGCGACCAGCAGTTGCTCGGCCCGGCTCGCGGTGCGCCAGGTCCAGATGACTTTCGCGAAGCCGCATGCGGCGGCCACCAAGCAGGCCCATCCGAAGACAGCTCCGGCTGTCCCGACGACGGCGCCGAGAGTGGTCGCCCCGTACAGGGACAGGATGTCCTGCACGGCTAGTACCGCGTGATGTCCCCAAAACACCGTCGGCACGATCCCGCTGTTCGGCGGGTGTATCGCGTACCCGCCGAAGTGGACTATTGCTGCGCGAGCCAGGGACGCCAGCGGCACGGACGCGACGGCGGCCGCCGCTATTGCCGCGTCGCCCGTCCGGAGGTTCACGCGCTCGCGGAGGTTCACGCCCCCGCGAAGCTTCACTGTGGCCAGGACGCGATAGGCACACACGACTAGGACCGCCGGTACGGCGGCATAGCGGACCGTGGCGTCGCCGACCTGGCCAGCGATGAGGATCGCGCAGAGCAGCGGCGGCGTGAAGCGCCAGCCTGGAGCCCGGTCGATCAGCAGGAATGAGACCAGGATGATCGCGACGGTCCCGGTGTGATTGGGATTCTCCAGGACGAACCCAATACCTGGCGACGTCAGCAACGGTGTGGCCAGCACCGCGATCACGACTCCGCAGCGGACCGCCGTGGACAAGCCTCGGCTGCCCGCCCGCGCCACGGCGACGGCGCTGGCCACGACGATCAGGTACGTCAGCGCGGCGCCCAGATGAATGGTCACGGTGTGCAGCCCGGTAAAGATCTCCGTGATGGCGTACAGCGGCACCTCGAACGTGTAGAAGGCGGCGTCGCTCAGGATCCAGCTGTGCAGCAGCAGATTGCCATGCAGCATGTCCCAGCTCTGCAATGCATTGTTCGCGCCGTCCGCGTTCGCCGGGACGCTGAGCGATATCCGAAAGAGCAGCCCGAACAACGCCAGGCCGCAGCCAATCCACGCCGACGCGATCCACCAGCGGCGCGCCGCTGGCCGTGCGGGAATCTCCTGGCTGATCCCTGTCCGGAGCTCGCCAGGCGTGGCCGCACGCCCTGGTGCCCGCGCGAGATCGGGACCGCTCGAATACTGATCACCAGAATGCATGGCTGGACCCTACCTAGAAACCCCGATGGATATCCCGAGCTGGCGTGCTGGTCGAGCCACGCAGCCGGACGTCAGTGACCCCTGGCTGTCTTACCCGATCAGCTTGGCAGGACCCACCGTGGCCGGTACTCGGCGGCCTCGATCAGCTGGGCCGGAGCGCTCGGCAGAATAGCATGGTTCGTCCAGAGCTGCCTATATTGCTGGCCTAGATCAAGCCGATGACATTAGTCGCGGGACGGGCCGCTGCTGAAGGCCGCGTCGAAGGACGCTTGTGGTGGCTCGATGTCAAACTGCCGCAGGTATGTGATCGCCTCGGCGGCGCCGCGGAGCCGGTCCATCCCAGCGTCCTCCCACTCGATCGAGATCGGGCCGTCGTAGCTGATCGAGTTGAGCATCCGGAAGATGTCCTCCCAGTCGATGTCACCCCGGCCCGCGGACACGAAGTCCCAGCCCCGGCGCGGATCGCCCCAGGGCAGGTGCGAACCCATGCGGCCGTTGCGGCCGTCCAGGCGCTTGCGTGCTTCCTTGCAGTCCACGTGGTAGATCCGGTCGGTGTAGGCGGCGAGGAAGGCGACCGGGTCGAGGTCTTGCCAGACGAAGTGGCTCGGGTCAAAGTTCAGCCCGAACGCGGGTCGGTGGTTCACCGCGGCCAGGGCCTGCGCCGTGGTCCAGAAGTCGTAGGCGATCTCGCTGGGGTGGACCTCGTGCGCGAACCGCACGCCCTCCGCGTCGAACACGTCCAGGATGGGATTCCAGCGGTCGGCAAAGTCGGCGTAGCCCGCCGCGATCATCGACTCAGGCACCGGCGGGAACATCGCGATCGTGTGCCAGATAGACGAGCCGGTGAACCCGACCACCGTCGTCACGCCAAAGGCAGCCGCGGCGCGCGCGGTGTCAGCCATCTCGGCAGCCGCCCGGCGCCGTACCCCCTCGGGCTCGCCGTCTGCCCAGATCCGGGCCGGCAGGATCGCTCGGTGCCGTTCGTCGATCGGATGGTCGCAGACCGCCTGGCCGACGAGGTGGTTGGAGATCGCCCAGCAGCGCAGGCCGTACTTGGCGAGCAGCGCGTGCCGGCCGGCCAGGTAGTCAGGCTCTGCGAGTGCGCGGTTCACCTCGAAGTGATCACCCCAGCAGGCAAGCTCAAGGCCGTCATAGCCCCAGCCGCTGGCGAGTTCGCAGACCTCGGCGAGCGGCAGGTCGGCCCACTGGCCGGTGAAAAGGGTGAAGGGGCGAGACATGGCGGCTCCCTGGCGAAGTCAGTGACCGGATGACGGAACGGTGATCCACGCGCTGGCGCTGGCAGCGCTTTGCTGCACTGCCTGCAGGACCCGCTGGACCTGCAGGCCAGCGGCGAAGGATGGCTGCGGCGCGCGGCCGGCCGCGATCGCAGACACGAGGTCAGCTACCTCATGAGTGAACGTAACGTCCCAGCCGAGCACGTGCCCGGGCGGCCACCAGGCGGACAGGTACGGGTGGCCTGGCTCGGTCACCAGGATCCGCCTGAATCCGGCCGTCAGCGGGTCGGCCCCGTGGTCGGCCCCGTGCTCGTAGAAATCCAGTTCGTTCAGCCGCTCCAGGTCGAACGCAAGGCTGCCCAGCTCGCCGTTGAGCTCGATACGCAGGGCATTCTTCCGGCCGGCCGCGAACCTTGTCACCTCGAACGTGCCAATAGCGACCCCGCCCGACGGGCCTGAGCCCAGTCGCGCACTGAACACCGCCGCGTCATCGACTGTCACTGCCCCGGTGCGGTCGCCGCCATCGGCCGCCGCAGCGGGCAGCGGCCGCTCGGTGACAAACGTCGTGGTGCTGCCGGACACTGCGGTGATCGGCTTGCCGGTCAGGTACTGAGCCAGGTCTACGACGTGGGCGCCGAGATCGCCGAGTGCGCCGGATCCGGCCCGGTCCCGCTGCAGCCGCCAGGTCAGCGGGAACGACGCATCCGTCAGCCAGTCCTGCAGGTAGCTCGCGCGGACGTGCCGGATCGCCCCCAGCCGTCCGTCCGCGACGAGCTGGCGGGCCAGGGCGATCGCGGGCACCCGCCGGTAGTTGAATCCGGTCATCGAGCGGATACCGCGGCCCGCGGCCAGCTCGGCGGCCGCCGCCATGGCTTCAGCCTCCGCCGCCGTGTTGGCCAGCGGCTTCTCGCACAGCACGTGCTTGCCCGCCTCGAGTGCGGCAATGGAGATCTCCGCGTGCAGGTCGCCGGGCGTGCACACGTCCACAAGCTGGACGTCGTCCCTGGCGATCAGCGCACGCCAGTCCGTCTCGACTCCGGCCCAGCCCTGCCGGTCCGCCGCCGCCCGGACGGCGTCCGGGTCGCGGCCGCACAGCGCCACCATCCTCGGCTGAAGCGGCAGGTCGAAGACCCGAGCCGCAGTGCGCCAGGCATGCGCGTGCGCGGCACCCATGAAGGCGTAACCGACCATGCCGATTCCGAGCGACGGCCGTCCCGCGGACTCGGTCATGCTCGCTCCCTGGCTCGTCACGCGATGGTCGAGGCGTGCGGATCCCAGTCTGCCGCGAGCGCGGCGGGCCTGGTGAATGTCGTGACTACAGGTTCGAACTCACCACTGGCCGCCGACCTCTCGATGGCCGACATGATGTCCAGCACGTGCAGCGCGATCTCGCCGCTGGCCCGGTGAGGCGCGCCGCTGCGCAGCCCGCGGGCCAGGTCAAGGACGCCGAGACCGCGGCCGTCGGCGGCCCCGCACGCGGCCACCGCACGCCAGCTGTCGGCGCCGAGCTCGTGCAGGCGCACATCCCCGTCGAAGCGGTTCGGGTCGGGCATCGCCAGCGTGGCAGTGGTGCCAGTGATCTCCACGAAGCCTTGCCTGCGCAGCGGCGAGTCGAAGCTCAGCACGATGGTGGCACTCCGGCCGTCCTCATAACCAATCAGCGCCGACACGTGGGTGGGAACCGTTACGGCGAACTCAGTGCCCGCGCGCGGGCCGCTTCCTATCACCCGGGTCTGCCTGCTGCGCCCGCTCAGCGCGGCGACGTGGGTGGCCGGCCCGAAGACGGCGGCGAGCGCGGTCAGGTAATACGGCCCGATGTCGAACAGCGGTCCGGCGCCGCGCTGGAAGAGGAACTCCGGATCCGGGTGCCAGCTCTCGGGTCCAGGCCCTTGCATGAGGGCCAGGCCAGTCTGCGGCACGCCGATGGCGCCCGAGTCAATAAGCCGGCGGGCCGTCTGGAGGCCGGCGCCGAGCACGGTATCCGGGGCACAGCCGATTCGTACGCCGGCGGCGCCCGCCGCTGCGAGGAGCTCGCGCGCTGACTCAGTGTCGAGCGTGAGCGGCTTCTCTACCCAGACGCTCTTACCGGCCGCGATGGCCGCCGCGCTGACCTCCGCATGCGCAGCGGGCACCGTCAGGTTCACGACGATCGCCACGTCCGGGACCGACAGCGCGTCCGCGACGGAGCCGGCGGCCGGCACGCCGAATGCGGCTGCCTGTGCCTTCGCCCGCTCGATGTCGAGGTCGGCACAGAACAGCACGCGCAGGTCAGGGAACGACGTCAGGTTCGTGAGGTATGCGGTGCTGATCGTGCCGCAGCCGACAACGGCGACGCCGACGGGACCGCTCATCTAGGGCCCGCGGCCCGCCGGACCGGCTCGGCCAGGCCGTGCTCGGCCAGCCAGTCCAGGCTCTCCTCGACGGCCGTCAGCATGTCCGTCGCGCACCTGTCCAGTTCCACGATGTGCCACTCCGCCGACTGCGCCGCTGCCAGCACCTCGGCGACCGGCATCCGGCCCGCCCCGACGGCGGTCATTGGATCATCCTTGGTGATCGGGCCGTCCTTCACGTGCAGGTAGCGGACTCGGTCGCCGAGCCGGCCGAGCAGCGCAGGCACGTCCTGGCCGCCGACCGCCGCCCAGTAGGTGTCCACCTCCAGCAGCACGCCGTCGTCGAGCGCCGCCGCCAGTACCTCGAGCGCCGCCCGGCCCGCCACCAGCGACGACAGCTCGAAGTCGTGATTGTGGTAGCCGAGGCGCAGGCCGGCCTCGGCGCAGCGGATCGCCATCTCGTTCAGTTCGGTGGCGACCGCTGCGATGGCCGCCGCGTCGGCGAACCTGGCTGGCGGCAGGTACGGGACGATCACGGTGTCCGTGCCCAGCGTCTTCGCCGCGGCCAGGATGTCGGCTGCCTGCTCGCCCGCCGGGTACGCGTGGACGCTGCACACTTCCAGGCCGGCCTCGTCCAGGTCGGCGCGCAGGCCGTCCGGATCGGCGAGCACGTTGAACGCCTCCACCGCGCCGTAGCCGGCCGCGGCGATTCGCTGGAGGACGCCCTTGCGGTCAGCCGGAAGCTGCTCGCGGACGGAGTACAGCTGCAATGCAGGGGGGTTGCTAGTCAGCATGGTTTTACGATCTCCCGGACCGGCGGCTGGGCTGGATTTCGAAGCTGGATTTCGAAGCTTGGTTTCGAAACTGATTCGAAGACTGGCATCCACGCTAGATTGACCTGCAGTGCTTGGTCAACCCTCAGACGGCAAGTCTCGCTGCTAGTCTGAGGAGAAGCCGCTGAGCATGTCGGCGGCACTAAGTTTTCGAACGGCACTGGATTTCGAAAGGCAGCTAGCTATGGCGACAGCCGGCTCATACAGCCGCACGCTGGCCGCCATCGCTGGCGACGCCGGCGTGTCGATCTCGGCCGTGTCGAAGGTGCTGAACGGTCGCACGGACGTGGCGGCTGACACGCGTGCCCGGGTCGCCCGGCTGCTGCGCCAGCACGGCTACCAGGTCGCGTCGCAGATCGGGTTCGGCGTGGTCGACCTGCTGATCGGCAGCCTGCACAGCCCGTGGTCCGAGGAGCTGATCCGCGGCGCGGTAGAGGCGGCGGCCGAGGCTGATATCAGCGTGATCGTGACGACGGTGACCACGCCGGGGGAGGTCACCCGGTGGCTGGACCGGGCCACCCACCGCGGCACTGGCGGAGTGCTGTGCGTGCTGCATCTGCCGACCGGCCGGCACCTCGAGCGGCTGGCGGCGGCGCGGATCCCGGTCGTGGTGATCGATCCCGCCGAGGAGCCGGGCGCGGGCATCCGGTCGGTAGGCACGACTAACTGGCAGGGCGGCGTGCTGGCCACCCGCCACCTCATTGAGCTAGGGCACCAGCGCATCGCCGTGATCGGCCAGGATGACGTGTGGTCGGGCCGCGCGCGGCTGGCCGGTTACCGCGAGGCGATGCTCGTGGCCGGTCTCGGGCTGGATGATCAGCTCGTGCGCCGGGACGAGTTTTCCGCAGCCGGCGGCCGGGAGCAGGCGCGCCGGCTGCTGGCGCTGTCCGAGCCGCCGACGGCGATCGTCGCCGGGAACGACGCCCAGGCGTTCGGGGTGCTGCAGGCACTGGCCGAGCGCGGGTTGCGGGCCCCGGACGATGTCAGCGTGATCGGCTTTGACGACGTGCCGGTAGCGACCTGGGCTTCCCCGGCGCTGACTACGATCCGCCAGCCGCTCGCGGCCATGTCGGCGGCGGCGTTCCGGATGCTGCGCGATACTCCGGTCACGCCGCCCGGCCCAGCCCGGACCCCCGGCGCCGCGCCTGAGCCACAGCACATCGAGCTGGCGACCTCGCTGGTCGTCCGGGACAGCACGGCCCCGCCGCCGGGCCGATCCTGACGGCCGGCTGGGCTCAGCCGAGGTCGACGCTCGGATACAGCGGGAAGCCGGCCAGCAGGTCGGCGGCCTGCTGCTGGATGCGGCTGGTCAGAGCGGGATCTAGCTGGTAGGACGCCTTCGACGGGGCACCAGCAGCGGTGGTCCCGGGCCGGGCCTGGCTGAGGACCTCGTGAATCAGGCCAGCGATCTGGTCCATCTCGCCGGTGCCGAGGCCGCGCGTGGTGAGCGCCGGCGTGCCGAGCCGGATCCCCGAGGTATACCAGGCGCCGTTGGGGTCGTGCGGGATCGCGTTGCGGTTGGTCACGATGCCGCAGTCCAGCAGGGCGCTCTCCGCCTGACGGCCGGTGAGGCCGTAGCCAGTGACGTCGACCAGGATCAGGTGGTTGTCGGTGCCGCCGCTGACCAGCCGGGACCCGCGGCTGAGCAGGCCGCCGGCCAGCGCCTGGGCGTTGTCGACAACCTGCTGCGCGTACTCGCGGAAGGCCGGCTGGCGGGCCTCGGCTAGCGCGACCGCCTTCGCGGCGATCACGTGCGCCAGCGGGCCGCCCAGCACCATCGGGCAGCCACGGTCGACGGCGTCCGCGAACTCCTGCTGGCACAGCACCATCCCGCCGCGCGGACCGCGCAGCGTCTTGTGGGTGGTCGTCGTGACGACATGGGCGTGCGGAACGGGGTCGAAGTCGCCGGTCAGCACCTTGCCCGCGACAAGCCCGGCGAAGTGCGCCATGTCCACCAGCAGCGTGGCCCCGACCTCGTCAGCGATCTCGCGCATCGCAGCGAAGTTGATCCGGCGCGGGTACGCGGAGTACCCGGCCACCAGCACGAGCGGCTTGAAGTCCTTGGCGATCTTGCGCACGGCTGAGTAGTCCAGCAACCCGGTCTCCGGGTCCGTACCGTAGGTGCGCTGGTTGAACATCTTGCCGGAGATATTGGGCCGGAAACCGTGGGTGAGATGCCCGCCGGCCTCCAGCGACATGCCGAGCATCCGCTGGTTGCCGAGCTGCTGGCGAAGCTGCTCCCAGTCCGCGTCGGTCAGGTCGTTGACATGGCGGACCGCAGCCCGCTCCAGCGCTGGTGACTCCACGCGGTGCGCGAGGATTGCCCAGTACGCCACCAGGTTGGCGTCGATTCCCGAGTGCGGCTGCACATAGGCGTGCTGCGCGCCGAACAGCTCGCGCGCGTGCATCGCGGCAAGCTCCTCGACCCGGTCTACCTGCGCGCAGCCGGCGTAGAAGCGGTGGCCGACGGTGCCCTCGGCGTACTTGTCGCTGAGCCAGTTGCCCATGGCCAGCAAGACCGCCATGGAGGCGTAGTTCTCGCTGGCGATCAGCTTCAGCGAGCCTCGCTGAGCAGCGAGCTCGGCACTGATTGCGGCGGCCACGTCGGGTTCGACGGCGCCAATCACGCTGAGTGCACTGCGAACAGCGGTCGACTCGGGGGTAGGCATACAACCTCCAGCAGGTGCCCCAGCCGCCAGTCACGGCCCGCCCCGCAGCCTACCTCGTACGCAATCGGCATGACCGCGACGGCCGCACCTAGCCAACTTTAGAAAATCAAGGGTTGCCGATAGATTTTCACAAGCGTAGGCTCGAGTCATGCGCTCCTTCGGCCAGTACTGCGCCCTCGCCAAGGCCCTCGACGTGGTCGGCGACCGATGGACCCTCCTCATCGTGCGCGAGCTGCTGATTCACCCCTGTCGCTACAGCGAGCTCCAAGACGGCCTGACGGGCATCGCCACCAACCTCCTTGCCGAGCGGTTGCGTCAGCTCGAGGGCAGCGGGGTCATCACTCGCGACGGAGCCGGGCGCTACGAGCTCACCGACTGGGGCCGGAAACTGGGCACGCCGGTTAGCGAGCTGGTGCGCTGGGCTGCGCCGTTGATGCTCGCAGGACAGGGGACTGACGCGTTTCGAGCTCGGTGGCTCGAACTCCCCCTGGAGCTGATGTTCGGTGGCATCGATCCAGGCCGGCCCAGCCTCCAGATCGAGATCCGGTCGGCAGCCGAGGTCCTGACCGTGACGTCAGCCGCTGGCAGCGTCGGGGTGCGTTCTGGTCCCGCGCCGTCGCCCGACGTGGTCGTCACCGGCCCGCCCGAGCTGATTATCGGGCTGATGTCCGGTGCCCTCGACACCGACGCGGCCAGGAGCCAGGGCGTGCACATTCTCGGTGACTTCGCCGCGGTCGACCGGTTGCGTCGAGACGACTGGCTCGATCCATCAACGCCTACGAGTAGCTGAAAGGACACGCTCCCATGACTGACACCATGCTGGCCCCTCATGATCGCCTCGTGCAGACGCCGAAGGGAACGGTGTTCGTGCGCGAGATCCCAGGCGACGATCCGCCGATCGTCTTGATGCACGGCTTCCCCGACGACCACAGCGTCTACGATCGGCTGCTGCCGTTGCTGAGCCCGAGACGGGCGGTTGCCTTCGACTGGCGCGGCTACGGCCGATCCGAGCGCGGCGAGCTCGGGGGATTCTCCTTGCAAGACCATGGTGCCGCGCTCGAGGCGTTGCTCGACCAACTGGACATCGAGCAAGCAGTACTCGTCGGTCACGACGCATCTGGGCCTGACGCCGTCGCGTTCACCATCGCCCATCCCCAGCGGGTCAGGCATCTGGTGCTCCTCAACACGATCTTCGGTCACTTGCCGTCCCTGAAACTTCCGGAGCTGATCCGGCTGCTCGCCGACCAGGCCCTCGCGCCGCTGGCCGACGCGATGATCAGCGACGACGCGCAGCGTCTCTGGCTCTTGCAGTTCACCGCCGATCACTGGGGCGAGGATGCCGTCGACCCGCAGGGCGTAGCGCTGCAGTCGATCCTGCCGCAGTTCTTC
The DNA here is from genome assembly GCA_035484155.1 of Streptosporangiaceae bacterium. Lineage (GTDB taxonomy): Bacteria > Actinomycetota > Actinomycetes > Streptosporangiales > Streptosporangiaceae > JAJYUU01. The sequence goes on along the minus strand of DATHPF010000061.1, from coordinate 10,548 downwards.
GGCAACGCCGATCAGCCCGACGCCCTGCCAGCCATTCGCGCCTGGACGGCCGGCCTGTTTGATTCACTGAGCGAGCAGGACGAGCTGGTGAACACCGGTGCGCTCCGTGATCTGCAGGTCCCGGTTTCTGTCATCTTTGGTGGCGGCGATCGGTACCTGGACCCGTCCCTGGCACGCGAGATAGCCGGCCTGTTCACCGGCGCGTCTCTGCACATCGTGGCGGCCGCCTCGCACTGGCCTCAGCACGATCAGCCTCAGCTCGTGGCCGACCTGCTGGCCGCCATCGCCGGGCGGCTAGAATCTGCGTGACCTGCGGAGATCGGGGGGCCGATTCTGGAACCGGTGCTGCTTCTGGCCGACGACTCGGGGACGCAAGACCGCGTCGAAGCCGAGTTGCGCAAGCGCTACGGCGCTGACTACCAGGTCATCAAGGCCGGGTCCGCGAACGCAGCGCTCGGCGTCCTCGGCGAGCTCAGCGACAGCGGGCGGCAGGTCAGTCTCGTGCTCGCCGACCAGTGGCTGTCCGGCGCGAGCGGGACGGAGTTGCTTGCCCGGGTCCGGCAGCTCCATCCGGGTGCCCGGCGGGTGCTGCTCATCACCTGGGGCGATCAGGCGCGCGTGGAGCCGATGCTGCAGGCGACGATCCTCGGTGACATTGACGCCTACGTGGTGAAGCCAGGGCCGCCACCAGACGAGCGCTTCCACCGATTCATCACCGAGCAGCTTGATGAGTGGGGCCGATCGAACCTGCCAGGGCTGGAAGTGGTCCGCGTCGTCGGGGAGGAGTGGAGCGCCCGATCGCACGAGCTCCGCGAACTGCTCGGGCGCAACGGCGTTCCGTTCGGCTTCTACTCCGCCGATAGCCCGGATGGGCAGCGGCTCGTCGGAGAGAGCTGGGCAGCGCAGAACGACCTGCCGGCGGTCGTGCTGTACGACGGTCGCGTCCTGGCGGATCCATCGAACTCGCAGGTGGGCGAGGCCATCGGCGTGCAGACCAAGCCCGGGGCTGGCCGCTACGACGTGACCGTGATCGGCGCCGGCCCGGCCGGTCTTGCGGCGGCGGTGTACAGCGCATCGGAGGGCCTGTCCACGGTCATCCTCGAGCCCGAGGCGATCGGCGGCCAGGCCGGCACGAGCTCCCTGATCCGCAACTACCTCGGCTTCCCGACCGGGGTAAGCGGCGGAGACCTGGCCGTGCGGGCTTACACGCAGGCATGGAACTTCGGCGCCGAGTACGTGTATGGCAGCTCCGCCACTGGCCTGCGCGCCGGCGGCTCGCAGCTGACTGTCACGCTGGCCGGCGGCAGCGAGGTCTGCAGCCGTGCAGTGATCGTCGCCACCGGCATGGCGTACCGGCGGCTGGCCATCCCGGCGCTCGACGCCCTGACCGGAGCGGGCGTCTTCTACGGCGCCGCCGCCACTGAAGCCAGGGCCATGAAAGATCGCGAGGTCTTCGTCGTCGGTGGCGCTAACTCTGCCGGTCAGGCTGCCGTCCACCTGGCCAGATACGCGGCGCAGGTGACCGTGCTGGTCCGCGGACAGTCGCTGGCCGACACCATGTCTGACTACCTGATCCGGGAGATCGAATCGGCGCCCAACATCGCGGTCCGCTACAAGGTCGCGGTGACCGACGGCGCCGGACGCAGCCGCCTGGAGAGCCTGACTCTCATCGACCTGCAGACCGGCGCGGCCGAAACCGTGGCCGCGGCGGCCCTGTTTGTGCTGATCGGTGCCGAACCGCGCACCCAGTGGCTGCCCGCCACTGTGCGGCGCGACCAGCCCGGATTCGTGCTCACAGGCAACGACCTGCTCGAGAATGGGCGACCGCAGGCGGACTGGCCGCTGCAGCGCATGCCGATGTTCCTGGAATCCAGCCTGCCCGGCGTCTTCGCGGTCGGCGACGTCCGCCATGGGTCGGTCAAACGCGTCGCCTCAGCTGTCGGCGAGGGCTCGATCGCGATCCGCCTGGTTCACGACCACCTCGGCGCCGGCTGACCGCTAGGGGCGGCGGGCGCGCAAGAACAGCGAAACGCCCGGCAGCGACTTCGTCGGCAGGTACCGCTCGGCGATGATGATCGTGGTCAGGGCGCCGTTAACCAGTGGCGGCACCTCGTCAAGATCACTGCCGGTGGAGTTCTTCCGCCGCAGGGCGACGACCGGCCGCAGCAGGACGTTCCAGCTCCAGATTTCATCGACGGTGAGCCCGGCCTTCTGGATGACCTCGACCAGCCCTTGGCGGGTGTAGCGACGGACGTGGCCGACCTCGTCATCGTGAGCGGACCACAAGGCCATGTCGCAGGGCACTGCGATGAGCGCAGTCCCGCCCGGCTTCAGCACCCGGAAGATCTCGGCGGTCGCGAGGTAGTCCTCTTCGATGTGCTCGAGGATGTCGAACGCGGTGACCAGCTCGCAGCTCGCGGAGCTCAGCGGGAGGTCCCTGGCGTCCGCGCGGATGGCACTGATGCCCCGCGCCTTGGCCACGTCGGCGACCGAGTCGGAGTACTCCAGGGCCACGGCACGCCAGCCGTGCTCCAGCAGGACGCGAGTGTTGCCGCCGCCCGCTGCGCCGATGTCCAGCGCCTGGCCCGCGGCCGGGAGCTTGCGAAGCTCGCGGGCGAGAATGGCGCGCCGCTCCTTATACCACCAGTGGCGGTCCTCAAGCGAGGTGAGGAGCTGGAGCTCAGCGGGTTTCATGGGCTCTTTTTTACCGCACCGGCCGCATTGATGTGGCCGAGGCGTCCGGAAGAATGCCGGCATGGACTCGACCTTGCCCGCCTTCCGGCCCGAGCCGCCCGCAGGCCGGATCTACGCGACCCGGCGAATCGTCCGGAGCACCGACGTCGTGCCATCCGGGCGGCTCAGGCTCGACGCCCTGGCCCGCTACCTGCAGACCGCCGCCGAGGACGACGTGGCCGACGCCGGCCTGGCCGAGCCAGTGGTCTGGCTCGTCCGGCGCTGTGAGCTGCGGATTACCGAGCTGCCCGGCATGGGCGAGCGCATTTCGGTCCGCACCTTCTGCTCAGGCACCGGGCCCCGCTGGGCTGAGCGGACGACCACGGTGGCCCGCGCCGACGGCCAGCAGCTTGTCCAGGCGACCGCCGTGTGGGCAGCCGTCGGCCGGGCTGACGGGCGGCCGGTGCCGCTGTCGGCGGGCTTCACCGCGATCTACGGTGCATCAGCGGCCGGCCGGGTGGCATCCGTCCGGCTCTCGCATCGGCGGCCCGGCACCGCCGGTTATAGCGGGAACGGGGCCGCTGGCGGTGCCCCGCCGCGTGACTGGCCGCTGCGGGTGGCCGATTTCGACACCGCCGGGCACGTGAACAACGCGGTGCACTGGGCGGTCGTGGAGGACGAACTGGCAGTCACCGGCTGGCTCCCGTCCCTGGCCGAGGTCGAGTACCAGCGGGCGATCATGCCCGGCTGCCTGCCGCGGCTGGTGACCGACCGGCAGGACGGCCAGACGACGCTGTGGCTCCTCGATGGCCAGCGCGTGCTCGCCTCGGCGCGGCTGGCCAGATGAGCGCACGGATAATGAGGTCAGGCGGCAGAAAGTTGGTCAGCATGAACGACGAACTGGACGAACTGCGCCAGACCGCGCCAGGCGCGAGGGTCATTACTGACCCTGACCTGATGGAGTCCTACCGGCGCGACCAGACACCGGTCGTGTCGGCCGGCCAGCCCCGCTGCGTCGTCCTGGCTAGCAGCACAGCGGAGGTCGCGGCCACCCTGGCCTGGGCCGAGCGCCACCAAGTACCAGTGGTACCGCGCGGCGGTGGCACGAGCCTGGCGGGCGGCGCGACCGCGACGGACGGCTGCCTGGTGCTCTCGACCGCCCGGATGACTGCGATCCGCGAGCTCGATCCGGCCAACGAGATCGCCGTCGCCGAGGCCGGAGTCATCAACGCCGACCTTGACCGCGCCGCGGCCGAGCACGGCCTGATGTATGCCCCGGATCCGTCGAGTTACGAGATCTCCACCCTCGGCGGCAACCTGGCAACGAACGCTGGCGGACTGCGCTGCGTCAAGTACGGCGTCACTCGCGATTCGGTGCTCGGGCTCGAGGTCGTACTGGCGGGCGGCCGTGTGTTGCGCACCGGCCGCCGGACCATGAAGGGAGTGACCGGCTACGACCTCACCGGGCTGTTCGTCGGCTCGGAAGGCACCCTGGGCGTGATCACGTCCGCCACGCTGCGGCTACGGCCCCGGCCTGCGCAGTACCCCGTCACCGTCGCGGCCGGGTTCACGAGTGTCGGAGCCGGCGCGAGCGCGGTGACGGCGATCCTGGCGGCGAGGCTGCGGCCGAGCCTGCTGGAGCTGATGGACTCGGCGACGCTGCGAGCGATCGACGACTGGAAGAGCACCGGGTTCGGCGACAGCGTGCAGGCGCTGCTGATCGCGCAAGACGACAGCGAGTCAGCCGAGCGCGGCGGACAGCTAATGCAGGAGATCTGCCTGCGCGAGGGCGCCGTCATGGCTGAGGTGTCGCAGTCCGAGGCCGAGTCGCGGCAGCTGCTCGACTTGCGCCGGCTGTCCTATCCGGCGATCGAACGGCTCGGCGTTCCCCTCGTCGAGGACGTCTGCGTGCCACGCAGTCGGCTACCCGACATGGTGGCCCGCATCGAGCAGGCAGGGGAGCGGCACGGCGTCTTTATTGCGACAGTCGCGCACGCCGGTGACGGCAATCTGCACCCGGTGTTCCTCTTCGACCGCGGGCTGGCTGAGGTGCCCCCGGCCGTGTGGAAGGCGGCCGACGAAGTGTTCCGCGCCGCCCTGGAACTCGGCGGCACCCTCACCGGCGAGCACGGCGTGGGCATGATCAAGCGGCGATGGCTAGCCGACGAGCTTGGCGCGGAATCGATGGCCGTGCATCACGCGATCAAGGATGCGCTGGACCCGGCTGGCATCATGAACCCCGGCAAGGTCCTGTGACTCAGGCACCGGCGGACTCAGGCACCGGCGGACTCAGGCGTACTTGTCCTGCGGTACCCGGCCGCTGGGCACCAGCGGCATAGACCGCAGCCGGACGCCGCAGGCGCGGAAGATCGCGTTCGCGATCGCCGGCGCGACCGCCACGATGGGAGCCTCGCCGCCGCCCGCGGACGGCTGCTCTGGCTGGTCCAGCAGCACCACGCGCAGGTCGGCCGGCACGTCAGCGAGCCTTGGCACCCGGTACTCGCTCATCGACGCGTTCAGGATCTGGCCGCCGGCGAAGTCGATGTGCTCGAACAGGGCCGGGCCTAGACCCATGACGACCGCGCCCTCGACCTGATTGGCCAGGCCGTCCGGATTCACGATGGCGCCGCAGTCGACGGCAGTGACCAGGCTGCGGATCGTCAGCGTGCCGTCCTCGGCGATGTGGACGCGCGCTGCCGTGGCGACCCGGCCGCCTTTCTCGAAGCCGAGCGCGATGCCGGTCCCGGTCTTGCCCGCCTCGCCTGCACTGCCCGCCTGGCCACCACTGGCCGCCGCGCCTGCACTACCTGGCCAGCCGATCGCTGCTGCCGCAGCGTCCAGCACGGCCGCCAGGCGCTCGTCATCGAGGTGCCGGTGCCGGTACGTGACCGGATCGATGCCCAGCGCGTCAGCCAGCTCGTCCATGTGCGACTCGCGGGCAAAGTTGTTGGCCGTGGCGGCCAGCGCGCGGTATGACCCACTCGCCAGCGTCGACGAGGCGGGCTGGAAGCGCTCCACCCGATGCGGAACCCGATAGGGGGTTTCCAGGCCGGCCGCGCCGGCGTGGATGTTCGTGAACGACCACGCCCGCAGGTGGCCGGCGGCGTCAGCGCTGCTGGAAACGTCGATCACAGCGGCCGGGCGCAGATACCCGGCCGTGAACTCGTCCGCGCGTGTCCACTGAACCTTGACAGGCTGGCCTGCGGCCCTGGCCAGCCGCGCTGCCTCGAGCGCTACGGCCGAGCCATGCTTGCCGCCGAACCCGCCGCCGAAGTCCGGCACGATGACGTGCACGCTCGCCTCGCTGATCCCGAGCTCTGCGGCCAGTTCCTGGCGGGCACGGAACGGAGTCGACGTGGCGGCCCAGACCGTCAGCTGGTCGCCCTCCCAGCGGGCCAGTGCCGACCGCGGCTCCAGCGGGACGTGCGCGACGTACGCCGCGTGGTAGGTAGCGGCCAGCCTGACGGCACCGGTTTCCAGCACCGCGCCCGGATCACCGGTCTGGGTTTGATACGCAGCGCTGCGTCCCTCTCCCGGCACCTGATGCGCGCGGAGATAGGAAGGTAGATCGGCCGGACCCGGCGCTTGCTGGTCCAGACCGGCCCAGTCCGCGTCGATCGCGGCGAGCGCCGCGCTCGCCGTCAGATCGTCGGGCGCGACCACGCCGATCATCGACTCGTCGCGAAGGACGATCACGCCCGGAATCGCCGCCGCGCGTGCCGTACCGGCCTGCCGCAGCGTGGCCCCGGCCGCTGGCGCGTGCAGCACGCGGCCGTACAGCATGCCGTCGAGGCGCAGGTCCGACGGAAACGACTTGGTGCCGGTCACGGCGGCCGCCGCACCGGCGGCGCGGGCCGGCCGTCCGGCCGTGTGGCGCCAGGCCGCGGCTGGCGTGACCGGCGCGTCAGCAGGCACGTGCTCAACCCGGCGCTGCCCGGCCACCAGCTCGGCATAGGTCGCGTTTGGCGCGCCGTCCGGCCCGGCGATCATCCCGTCGCCGGCCGACAAGTCGCTGCCGGGCAGCCCGAATCGCTGCGCTGCCGCCTCGGTCAGCAACCGGAAGGCGGCTGCCGCCGCGGTCCGCAGCGGCGGGGCTGCGTGCGGCATGCCCCTGCTGCCGAAGGTGCCGAGGTCAAACGGCGACACGTCGGTGTCGGCCATCGCCAGCCGCACCATGCCTGCGGGCACCGCCAGTTCCTCGGCGACCAGCAGCGAGAGGGCCGTCCGCGTGCCCTGGCCGGCCTCGACCTTCCCGGTGAACGCGGTAATGGAGCCGTCGGCGCCGACGTGCACCCATGCGTCGTCCGGCCCGCCGAAGCCGGGCCCGCCTTCGGCGACGCTGTCCGCGACCACGGCCAGCAAGCCTTCGGGCATGGCGCGCGCGAACGACTCGGGCCTGGCGCGAGCCAGATCCCACGGCTCCGCTGGCGTGAGAATGGCCGCGGCTGGCGCGCCCGACGGCACCGGCTCGAGTAGCTCCGGCTGATCCATCAGCTCGGCGGCACGGTGGATAGCCCGCCGGATCCGCGGATACGCACAGCAGCGGCAAACATGTCCGTCGAGCTCGGCGTTGATCCTCGCGTCGTCCGGGTGTGCCACCCGGGCGAGCAGCGCTGCCGTACCGGTCAGCCAGCCGGGCGTGCAGTAACCGCACTGCAGGGCGCCAGTCTCGAGCCACGCCTGCTGCACCGGGTGCAGGATGCCGTCCTCGGCGAGGCCCTCAGCAGTCGTGATGCGCTGGCCGACCGCGCTGGCAGCCTCGACCTGGCAAGCGCGCACCGGCCGGCTGCCGATCAGCACGGTACAGGCGCCGCACGCGCCCTCACCGCAGCCGAGCTTTGGCCCGGTCACGCCCACGTCGCGCAGCCACGAAAGCAACGTCTGGCCCGGCCGCTCGGTGAACTGCTGCTGCGCACCATTGACGACGACAACGCTTGTCACGTGATCGACCATAGCGCGCTAGGTTGTGCCTGATCAGTCCCCACGTGGCTGGCCCGTGTTCAGCCCGGCGGCATTACGGAGGCAATCATGACGGCCGTCCAGGAACCCATCGACACTGTCCACCCGGTCGCTGTCGACCCGGTCAGCTTTCAGTACACTAAGCCGGCCACCGACGCCGAGGCGCGCCGCGACATCAGCCACGAGCTGCGTCACCTGCACGAGAAGGCGGAGGAGATCAAGCAAGCGCCCGGGGATTTCCACCCGAAGCTTGTCCTGTCCGATCACGTCCGCGGTACCAGCCTCCTGGACAAGATCGCCGACGGGGTAAACAAGTTCTGCGGCTCCATGTACGTCTTCATGGGCATCACCATCGGCATCATCGCCTGGCTGATCCTCGGCCAGGTCGTCGGCTTCGACCCCGTCCCGTGGCCGCTGCTGCTGACCCTCCTGAACCTGCCGCAGCTGTCGATCATGATCTCGCTGCAGGTCAGCGCCAACCGTGCGCAGGCGGCGAGCGACAAGCGCGCGATCGCCGACCACGAGACGCTGATCGCGCTGCACACGATGGCTAAGCAGCAGATCAACATCCTGCACAAGCAGGACAGCGTGCTGGCCATCCTTAATAACTTCGCCAGCAAGGACATGCCAGGGCGGCAGCAGGAGATCCAGGCGGCCGTCAACCAGATCCTGGTCGCAGTCAGCGGCCAGGCCGCGTCCTGACGGTCGCATTCAGTGACACAAGAACTGCTGGTGCTGTCCGCCAGCGATGTGCACGCCGCGCTCAGCTACGCCGAGTGCGCGGACGCCATGCGGGCGGCGTTGCTAGCACTGGCCGCTGGCCGGGCGCAGATGCCGCTGCGCATGGTGAGCAGGCCGGCGGGCGCGGCCGGCCTGGTCGCGCTGATGCCGTCGTATCTGTCGGGCGAGGCGGGCGATCCGGCCGGGGCTACTTACGGGCTGAAGGCGATCTGCATCACGCCATCGAACCCCGCCGCCGGTCTCGATACCCATCAGGGCGTGGTGCTGCTGTCCAGCGGCGACACCGGCGAGCCGGTCGCGCTGCTGAATGCCTCGGCGGTGACCGAGATACGGACCGCGGCTGTCTCGGTCGTGGCCACCGATCTGCTCGCGAGGCCCGATGCTGCCGACCTCGCGGTCATCGGCACCGGCGTCCAGGCCAGGGCTCACATACTCGCCCTGGATGACGCTCGGTCGCTTGCGACGATCAAGGTGACAGGCCGCGATCCGGCCCGGACTGCGGAGTTTGCCGCGAGGCTGACCGGCCAGACCAGCACGCCGGTGCGCACCTGTGACACCGCGCGCGAGGCGGTCGAGGGCGCGGGGATCGTGGTCACGGCCACGAGCTCACCCGAGCCAGTGCTGCAGCGCGATTGGCTCGCGCCCGGTACTCACATCAACGCGGTTGGCGCGTGCCTCCCAGGCGAGCGCGAGCTCGACACGGCGACGATGAGCGTGGCCGCGATATTCGCCGACCGCCGCGACTCGATGCTCACCGAGTCCGGTGACTACCTGCTGGCCGCCGCGGCGGGCGCCGTCGGACCGGAGCAGATCAAAGCTGAGCTCGGTGAGCTGCTCGCCGGCACCAGGCCCGGCCGGACTAGTTCGGCAGAGCTGACGGTCTTTGAGTCCCTCGGCCTCGCCATCGAGGACCTCGCCGCGGCGGCCAGCGCCTGCGCCGCCGCGACCAGGACGCGGGGGACACCGGGGCAGATCGGCAGCTGGCTGCCTTTCTGACGGAACCACGGAACCACGGGAGCGTCCGGCGCGTCGCAGGGACAGCACACCGTCCCCGCGGAGCAGGAGTCTCGTCATGGCCATCAGCATCAACCCCGGCTACCGCGCCGCCGCCATCGGCGTCGCATCCGCTGCTCTCCTGGTGGGCGCGTTCAGCGTCGGCGCCAGCCGCAGCAGTGCCAGCAGCGGTGGGGGCTCGCCCGCCGCGCAGGCCGCCATGCTCACCGCGGCGCCGTCCAGCTCGGCTCGCATCACCGTCACCGGCGTCGGGACGGTGACGGGGACGCCGAACCAGCTCATGCTCTCTATGGGCGTCCAGATCAACGACGCGTCCGTTAGCTCGGCGCTTGCGCAGGCCAATGCCGCGGTCCGCGCCGTGACCGCAGCTCTGCAGCAGCGCGGCGTCGCGGCCGCCGACGTCCAGACCTCCGGGATGTCGATCTACCCGAACTACCAGGGCAACTCCCAGGTTCCGGCGGGCTACGGCGTCAGCGAGTCATTGACGGCGACGCTCAATAACCTGAGCGCAGCCGGGAGCCAGATCGAGGCCGCGGTCAACGCTGGCGGTAACGCCGTCACCGTCGACAACGTGTCCCTCAACCTCACCGACAGCGGTGCACTACTGGCCGGCGCCCGCGCGAGCGCGGTCAAGGACGCGCAAGCTAAGGCGGCCCAGTTCGCCAGGGCGCTCGGCGAGCCACTCGGCCCGGTCATCAGCGTCACGCCCGACGACGAGTCGACGCCAATAGCGTTTGGCGCCAACGCCAGCGCCGCCAAGGCCGGGCCCGTCCCCATCTCGCCCGGCACCCAGCAGGTGACCGTCTCGATCACGGTCGTCTACGCGGCCTGACCGGGCCCACCGCAGTCGCCCCAGACCGCGTCTGGGGCGACTGCGGTCCCGATAGTGTTGCTGTCCGGGTACGTCCCGCGAGTCGCGATGAGTCCTGCAGCGTCCGGCGGTCGTACTCCCGAACCCGTTACCACGGAGGCTCCCTGATGCGCAGCGTGACCTATTCCATGGCCGTCTCGCTTGACGGCTACATCGCCGGGCCCGACGGCCAGTTCGACTGGAGCGTGCCCGACGAGGAGGTCTCCCGCTTCGCCACTGACGAGACACGGCAGGTCGGCGTCATGCTGCTGGGACGGAAGCTGTACGAGACGATGCTGTACTGGGAGACC